>JAOPWD010000196.1 GCA_025965875.1 Pseudonocardiales bacterium | reverse complement strand
GTCGACGCCGGCGCGCACATGCTCGTCGCCATGCCGCTGTGGAAGACCGAAGAGCCCGGACAGGTGCTCATCTCCTCCGGGCTGGCGACGATGGGTTACTCCCTGCCGGCGGCCGTGGGTGCCGCCCTGGCCGCGCCCGACGCCCGGGTCTACTGCTTCGTCGGCGACGGCGGACTCAACATGTCGCTGGGCGAACTGGAGACCGTCGCCCGCCTGCGGCTGCCGATCACCGTGGTCGTCTTCAACGACAACACCCTGTCCCTGATCAAGGCCAAGCAGAAACCGCACGGGCACGGCGGCTCGGCCGCGGTGCAGTACTCGCGCACCGACTTCGCAGCCGTGGCTGCCGGCATGGGTATCCCCTCGGCGGCGGTGAGCGTGGAGGCAGATCTGGAGGCTGCCCTGGCCACCGACGACGCCGGTCCTCGGTTGCTGGACGTGCGCGTCCACCCGGACACCTACCGGCACGTGATCGACGTCGTGCGCAACGGGGCTGTCTGAGGTCGGCGGCCAAGTAGGGTCGCGGTCATCATGGCGCCGGCGGAGGCTCGATGAAGTGGCTGCTCGTTAGCGATCTGCACTACCGGCTGCGGCAGTACGACTGGATCGCCGACACCGCGCCCGATGTCGACATCGTCGTGATCGCAGGAGACCTCCTCGACATCCGCTCCGCGGTGCCGTTACCGGCCCAGGCTGTGGCGGTGTCCGCGCAGATCGGTCGGATCGGACGGCGCGGTGTTGTGTTGGCCGCCTCGGGCAATCACGACCTCGACAGCCGCGACGCTGCGGGCGAGAAGTGCACACTCTGGCTGCATCGCGTCCGATCGCCGGGGCTGCACGTGGATGGTGACTCGCCGTTGGTCGACGGCACACTGTTCACCATCTGCCCGTGGTGGGACGGACCGAACGGACGCCGCGAACTGGAAGAGCGGCTCGTTGCTGATGCCGGGCGCGAGAAGCAGCAATGGGTGTGGGTGTACCACTCGCCGCCCAGTGGGTCGCCCCTGTCGTGGGACGGCCGGCGTGAGTTCGGCGACGATGTGCTAGCTGATTGGATCGAGCGCTTTCGACCGCAGGTAGTGCTGACGGGCCACGTCCACCAGGCACCGTTCGTCGACGGCGGCGGCTGGGCAGACCGGATCGGCGACACGTGGGTCTTCAACGCTGGCCAGCAACCCGGACCGGTACCGAGTCACATCGTGATCGATCTCAGTGCACAGGAAGCCACCTGGTTCGCGAGCACTGAACGGCAAACCGTCAGGCTGGGCTGAATCAGTAGGGCGCCTCGGATTCGCGGTCCGAACCCGGCTCGGCTGCTTGACCTTGGTGCTGCATCAGCGTTTCCAAGACTTCGTCGACGACGCCGAGATGATCGCTGCGGTCGGCGTACTGGTTGCGCAGGTCGGCGAGATACCCGGTGATCACGTCCAGGCGCCGGGCCAGCGTCACGGCGATCTCGAGCGCCAAGCCGGGCCGTTCGCGCAGCAGGGTCTCGGGGTCGTCAGACCTCAGGAGCCGGCATTCGCCGAGCGCTGTGGCAGTAGCTGTGGCGGGCGCGTCGAGCAGCACGGCCATCTCGCCGAGGATCGCACCCGGTTGATCGATGACCGAGATCCGGGCGCCGGACTTGCTGATGCCGACAGAGCCCTCGACCAGGATCAGCAGTTCGCGGTGCCGGCGTCCTTCCACGAGGATCTCGGCGCCGTCGGCGAACGTCACCTCGGGAAGGTGAGCGGCCCACTCGAGCACATCGGGCATGATGCCTCCTTGACCGCATTGTTCCAGCAGCTATCCAGCGCCGCCATCGCCCAGCCGCTCGCGGGGGCGAACGCCGCCATGGACCCGGTCTCGAGGCTCACCCGGCGAAAGCCGCGTGCGCGGGCAACGGCGAGAAGATGCTCGACCATGGGCGAGCGAGTGCGCATCACGTTCCAGCCGAGCAGGACCGTCACCTGGGATCTCGGCAAGCTCTGAGCGGTCCGGCGCGGAATGCGGCCCTATGCCGGGCTCCCGGTCCGGGTTACCCGCAGGGACGGCGGATGGGCCAGCGTCTGGTAGACCACGCAGTAGCGCTCGGTCAGCCGGGTCAGGGTAGCCAGCTGTTCTTCGGTGGCGTCGGTGCTGAGATCGAAGCGCAGCCGGATCTCCTGAAACCCGACCGGGGCCTCGCGATCGACGCCCAGCGTGCCGCGAAAGTCCAGATCGCCCTCGGCGTGCACCGATCCGGTGACGGTCAGCTCCAGCGACGTCGCGACGGCGCTGAGCGTCACCCCCGCGCAGGCCACCAGCGCCTGCAGCAGCATGTCGCCGGAGCACGCGGACAGCCCGTCACCGCCGGTCCCCGGGTGCAATCCGGCGTTCACCAACGCCTGGCCAGTCTGAACGGAACAACTCACCCCCGAGCCGAGCTCTCCGTCAGCGCGCAGCGTGATCAGAGCCGTCGTCGGATCGTCGCGGTAACGCTGTTTGAGCGGTGCCTGCACAGCACGCAGTTCAGTCGCCGTCATGCCGACCATCATGCGACATCGCAACGGTGTCGCGGCGCAATTCGTGGTTTGGTTGGCGACATGGCGCGCACGCCCTCGTTGAGCCCTGTTGTCCGGCGCATCCGGGTGGCATCGGTAGCACTGCTGGTCGTCCTCGCTATTGGAACGATCGGCTACGCGATCCTCGGTTTTACCGTGCTGGACGCCGTTTACCAGACGGTCACCACGGTGACGACCGTCGGATTTCGCGAGGTCCGACCGTTGTCCGCGACCGGGAAGATCTTCACGATGGTGCTCATCCTGGCCGGCGTGGGCACGGCTCTCTACGCGCTGACGCAACTTCTCGAAGCGGCCGTCGACGGACACCTGTTACAACACATGGAGGCACGGCGGATGGATCGCGCGATCGCAGGCATGGACGACCACGTGATCATCTGCGGCTGGGGCCGGGTGGGCAGGGCCAGCGCCGTGCACCTGTCCGCCACGGGGCAGCGGGTCGTAGTCGTCGACCGCAATCCGGAACGGCTGGCCGATCTCGAATATCCGTACGTCCTCGGTGACATCGGCGATGACGAGGTGCTGCGCAAAGCCGGCATCGGGCGGGCCCGGGCCCTGGTGGCCGCGCTCGACACCGATGCCGACAACGTCTACGTCACCCTGTCGGCACGCGCGCTGCGCCCGGACCTGGTGATCATCGCGCGAGCGCGGTCGGACGAGTCGACGTCGAAACTGCTGCGCGCGGGCGCTGATCGCGTCGTGAATCCACAGCTCATCGGTGGTCGGCGAATGGCGGCCTTCGCGCTGGCCCCGGACGTGGCCGATTTCCTTGACGTGGTCATGCACGACGAGTCGCTCGACTTCCGCATCGAACAGATCGAGGTCGGGGCTACGTCGCCGCTGCAGGGGCGCACGATCGGCGAGGTGGGTCTGGCCGAGACCACGGGCGTCGTGATCCTGGCCTTGCGGCCGAACCCTTCCGCCGAGTTCGTCCCGAATCCATCGAGCGGCGTGCGGATCGAGCCGCATTCGATCCTCATCGCGATCGGCACGCCAGCTCAGCTGGACGCGCTGCGCAAGCACGCGCAGGAGCCGGCTCGCAAGGTGTGATCGGTGCAGCTACATCGGTGGTGGCGGAGGCATGGCGATGTTGCGGCCGCCGCTCCCGCCGGCGCCGAGCCGAGGTTCGTACGCCGCGACGGCCGGACCCGCTCTGAACCGCGAGGCCAGGTCCAGCGTGGGATCGGTGCCCTCGGTCATGGCCAGGCAGGGTGCGACGAAGATGCATTGCGGGCAATGTGCCGGCGACGGGGTGGGGTACAACGCGAGCTCGGGGTCGAGCATCTCCAGCAGTTCGGCGCCGATCTGTTGCGTGGCCGTCTCGATCTCGGCGCGGCTGCGCCGGATGCGGGTACGCCGCAGCAGGCTGATCGTTTCCCGCTCGACCCGGTCGCCGGTCCCGGGTCGGTTCTGCAACCGCTCCGGACGCTGGAGTTGGGGGATCGAGCGTCCGCCCCCACTGGGCTCGTTCTGGTCGTAGCCGCCACGGCCGGGACGGCCGGTCCGGGTCTCTGTGGGCAGCGGCCCGAGCTCGTCCGACGGGCTGCGGAGGATCTCGTTGTGGACAGTGCCGGCGATGGACATCCCGAGATAGGTCTGCTCCCACGCCCAGCACGCGGCGACGGCGGCCTCGTCGAGCAGCAAGGCCTCGAGCTCCTGCCATTCAGGGACGACCTGGTGCTTGACGACCCAGTACTCGTCGGAGGCGTCGACGGCGAGCAGCGGTATTCGTTCGGTGTAGAGCACGCGCCGCCCGTCGCTGGTCAATAGGCCACGATCCGGCTGCCTGATGTCCGGCACGAGGGCCTCGACATCCGTCTCGATCTTGAGCGGACCGAAGTCGTCCAGGCTCGGCGCCCACGCGATGTACTGCTCCAGGAGATCCGTCCCGAGCTCGATATCGGCTTCGCGTATGGGGGACGGCGCCACCGCCTCCATCGTGCGCAGGAAGGCTTTACGCACCAGAGGCAGGACGATGTGGCTCTGCCAGTCCCACATGCCGGGGTAGTAGTACACCGCGAGGGCGTCGCAAATCGCCCGGTTCAGATCAGGGGGCGCAGGCTCGACCGTCTGCAGATTCTGCCGCTGCGCCGAGCCGAAGTCCCATTGCCGGCGGCAGCGCTTGAACGCCGCCCGCTCCGGCGCCGAGACCCGATAATCCACAGTCGCTCGCTCAGTGGGTGATCGGCCAGGGCTGGTCGACCGGCCAGCGGCACCGATCATCGCCACCCGCCATTGACTCCATCTCGGCCACCATGTCCTCGCAGAATGCCTGCAGTCGGATGGGGTCGCCCTGCGGCCACGCTCCGGAGAAGTACATCCAGACGTCCGGGCCGGGGTTCGTGGGCGGCGGTTCGGCGCCGGGGTTTACTCGGTGCCAGGCGTAGGCCTCGCCGCGTCGCTCGACGTAGAGGATGTCCTCACGGCCGGGCGCGGCCTCGGCCAGCGAACCGAAGAGTTCGGCACGATCCATGGGCACCCCTGCGGTCAAGGCTATACCGGATCAGTTGGCCGCACCTTCCCGTGTGTGCCGGGTGCGTGGGGAGTTGGGCGGTGCTGCGGTGCCCCGCTGCCGGTTGCCCTTCGCTCGTCGTTTGGAATGCGCACCGACGGGGGAGTTGGTCTCCTGGTGCGGTCGTGCCGTCCGGTCGCGTTGCGAACCTTGCGTGAAGGCGGCGCCGACGGAGGGAGTTGGTCTGGGGTCGGGTGGCGTTTGCCGGCACGCGGTTCCACCCACCCAAGGTCGTGCAGGAAAGATCAACCGACTTTTTAGCTTAAAAAATATGGAGGGTCAGCGACCGCCGGCCAGGTTGCGGTCGCGCTGTTGTAGCCCCATCTCACCGTACGGATAGTCACCCGTGGGCGGATCGCTCGCTTTGTCCAGTACTGCGATCTCCTCATCCGTGAGATGCAATCCCGCTGCCGCGAGGTTGTCGTTGAGCTGCTCGAGGGTCCGCGCACCGAGGATGGTGGCCGTCACCGTGGGGCGGTCGGTGACCCAAGCGAGGGCGACCTGTGCCATCGACACCCCCCGTTGGTCCGCGATGGTCTGTACGGCGTCGATGACGTCCCACGTGGTCGCAGCGCGGCTGCGCCGGTCGTAGGCCTCCATACCGCGACCGGGATCCTCGCCGAGCCGGGTGGCCCCGGTCGGGCGCTCATCGCGCTTGTACTTGCCCGACAGCCAGCCGCCACCGAGCGGTGACCACGGCAGTAGGCCGAGTCCGGCGTCGCGCGCCGCGGGCACGATCTCCCACTCGATCTCGCGGACCAGCAGGCTGTATTGAGGTTGCAGAGTCACCGGCGCGGCGAGGTTGAGCGCGCGAGCCAACTGGACGGCCTTGGTCAGCTGCCACCCGGTGAAGTTGGACAGCCCGTAGTAGCGGATCTTGCCGGATCGGACGAAGCCGTCGAACGTGCGCAGCGTTTCTTCCAACGGCGTATGGGGATCAAACGCGTGGGCCTGATAAAGGTCGATCGTTTCGACACCGAGCCGGCGCAGCGAGGCCTCGAGGGCACGGCCGAGGTGCCGCGCCGACAGGCCCGCGCCGTTGGGGGAGTCGTCAGTCGGGAACCGACCCTTCGTCGCCAACACAACCGCCTCGGTCACGTCGGCGGAGCGTTGGGCGAACCACCGTCCGATGATCTGCTCTGACATGCCCCCTGAGTACACATCAGCGGTATCCACGAGAATTCCGCCGGCCTCTAAGAAGCGATCGAGCTGGGCGTGCGAGCCCTGTTCGTCGGTCTCCGCGCCGAACGTCATCGTGCCCAATGCGAGCGATGACACCGCGCAGCCACTGTTGCCTAGGTTTCGATATTCCATGGCACTACGCTATCGGCGCCGGTGCAGCTCCGCCCAGACCGTCTTGCCCGTGTCCCTCGGCTCGACGTCCCATTTGTTGGCGAGCGCGGCCACGATGCCCAAGCCGCGTCCCGACGCGGCGAGAACCGATGCGTCACGGGGCTCCGGCCGCGTGGGGCTGGCATCGTGGACAGCTATGCGAACGGTATCCGGAGAGCTCGAGACGTCGACCGCGAAGCCGGAGAGGGCGTGCAGCACGGCGTTGGTGGCGAGCTCGGTCACGATCAGGGCGGCGTCGTCGAGCAGCGGGTCGTCGCCCCACGCTTGCAGTGTCTCGAGTACGAAATGGCGGGCCGCTCGCGGCGCGTCGAGCGCGGGTGCGAAGGCACGAGCTGTGGTGACGTCGCCATCGGGGGTGACGCGTCCCCCGACGACCGCCGAGTGCAGGCGACACACCTCGGCGAACGCGTCGAGGTGCGCATCGCCGGCCACCGACTGGGTCGGGTACGCGCAGAACAACGAGAAAGCCACCTCGCTGGCGAGTTCGTTCCAGAGCGTCTCGAGCTCGAGCGCGGCGTTGACGTGGCCGGCGTCCCAGAGCAGCGCGACCATCTCGCCGTACACGCGGACCGGCCGGCCGGTTTCGGTCGCTTTCCGGATCAAGCCGCCGACAGTCGCGTCGAAGTCGCCGCGATCGGGCCAGTTGCTGACGAGGAAGCGCCGCATCGTCGTCTCCGCGTCCAGCACGATGTAGCTGCCGCCCGTGCGCGCCGCCGAGACATCCACACCCTTGGCGCTCAGCGCGGCCTCGAACGCGGCTTGGTGGGCGGCCGTTGCGACGACCACGGCCACTTCGCCAGCGCAGAGGCCGTCGGCGAGATAGTCGCTGGCGCTGCCCACGAGCTCGTCATCGCTGCCGTAGAACTGAACGACGTGACCGGCGGAACCACATGTGAAGGGCTGGGTTCCGACACGCATCGTTCCCCCTCCACCAATGGGTCGTCCTTCAGACCAATATATCTAGCCTTTATCGTTCCCCAATCGGCGAGTTTCTGTCGTTCGGGGCCGAGGAAAACGGGACAATCCGCTTTATCCCGAATTGAGGTTATTAAGGCCTAGCCATCGTGCGGTGGCCTCTGTCGACCACCGAGCGTGGCGACGGGCGAACAGCTGTCCGGCCTTCCGCCCGCTCCAGCGCGCAGGCAGCAACTCGCGGGGCAGTGCCGGGTCGATCCACGGGAACCGCCGCCAGGAATGCACGAGATCAATCTGCCGGGTCAGTGGGTCGGCTGAATTCGGCGACTCGAAGTCGTCGAGAAAGTCTCGGTAGCTCTGCTCGATGGCGGCTAGATCCCAGGCTTGGCCGACCATCGTCGCCGACTCGCCGCCGCCGACGTGTTCTGCGCGGAAGATCCGCGCGTCGGTAAGTACCCCAGCGGCCTCGAGGACCCGTTCGACCTCGTCGACCCGGTCCGTATGCGTGCTGATCCACAGCCCGGGCGCGGGGCTGCCGAAGCCGGCCCAGGCCAGCCGAGTGCGCAGCAGATGCCGGGCTGGGCGATCCGTCTCGGGAACCCGCGCCATGACAAGCAGCCATCGGCCGTCCCACCTCGGCGCCGTGCCGGTGAACCCGTAGATGCGCTCGGCGCCTTCAGTGAGCAGGCGCTCGGCATTGTCGGTCAACCGCCACCGGGTGCGGCGACCGATGCGCTCGGCGCTCAGCCAGCCGTCTGCGGCGGTGCGCATGAGCGCCTGGCGAGCGGCCTTCTCCTCGATCTCGAGCCGGCCGAGGACGTCGATCAGCGCGGATGTCCAGGCCGTACCGCCGTGGGGCAACACGAACTCGCCGAGCACGGTGAACAGCAGGCCGCGCGCACTCTCGGAACCGGCGGCATGGCGGCGCGACATGGTCGGTGGGACCGGGTCGAGCGCCAATTGCGATGCACCGTCCGACATCGACCATCCCCACCTAACCTGCTACTAGCTCTTGACGATAGCGCACAGAAGTGTAGAACTATAGGAAGCCGCCGGACCTATCAGCAGGGGGAAAATGCCGTGACCAGCCTGGCTGCACACACCGCCGAGACCTCGGCGGACACACCGCAGAACGATGCTGCCGAATCGTCTCGGCCGGTCGAGTTCCGGGTGTCGCCGGAGGCTTACCGGCACTGGCGGCTGAGCTTCGACGGGCCGGTCGCGACGCTCACGATGGACGTCGACGAACAGGGTGGACTGCGCGACGGTTACGAGCTCAAGCTGAACTCCTACGACCTGGGTGTCGACATCGAGCTCTACGACGCGGTGCAGCGACTGCGCTTCGAGCATCCCGAGGTCCGCGTCGTGGTGCTGACAAGCGGCAAAGACAAGATCTTCTGCGCGGGCGCGAACATCCGGATGCTCGCCGGTTCACCGCATCCGTGGAAGGTGAACTTCTGCAAATTCACCAACGAGACCCGCAACGGCATGGAGGACGCCACCGCGAACTCCGGGCAGACCTACATCGCGGCATTGAACGGCACCGCGTCCGGCGGCGGTTACGAACTGGCGCTGGCGTGCGAGCACATCATGCTCGTGGACGACCGCTCCTCAGCCGTGTCGCTGCCCGAGCTGCCGCTTCTCGGAGTGCTGCCCGGCACCGGCGGGCTGACGCGCATCGTCGACAAGCGCCACGTCCGCCGTGATCACGCCGACTACTTCTCGACCAAGGCCGAGGGCCTCGCGGGCAAGAAGGCCGTCGACTGGAAACTCGTCGACGAAGCCGTCCCGCGGCCGAAGTGGGACGACACCGTCGCCTCCCGGGCGGCCGAGCGCGCGGCCACGTCGAGCCGTCCGGCCGATGTGACCGGCATCGTGCTGAGCCCGCTGGACAAGCAGCGCACCGACGACGAGATCAGCTACCGGTACGTCCGGGCGAAGCTGGATCGGTCGGCCGGCACCGTCGAGATCACGGTCACCGCTGCGGCGCAGCGAGCCGGAACGGACATCGCCGCGCTGCACGCTCAGGGTGCCGACTTCTGGACGCTGGCCATGACCCGCGAGCTCGACGACCTGATCCTGGATCTGCGCACCAACGAGCTCGAGCTCGGCACCTGGATCTTCAGGACCGAAGGCAGCGCGGCCGCCGTGCTCAGCCACGACCAGCTACTGCTCGACCACGCCGACGACTGGCTGGCCAACGAAACCGTGCACTACCTCAAGCGGACCTTTAAACGCCTGGACGTCACGAGCCGCAGCCTGCTCGCCCTGATCGAGCCGGGCAGCTGCTTCGCCGGCTCGCTACTCGAACTCGCCCTCGCAGCCGACCGCAGCTATCAGCTGTTCGGTGTTTTCGAGGACGTCGACCCCGATGCCGAACCGGCCGAGATCACGCCGGGGGAGATGAACTTCGGCCCGCTGCCGATGGGCAACGGACTCACGCGGCTGCGGACCCGATTCCTGGACGACGAGGATGCGCTGGCTGCGGTGCAGGCCGAGACCGGCCATGCGCTGGACGCCGAGGCTGCTGACGCACTCGGCCTGGTCACCTTCGTACCCGACGACATCGACTGGGACGAGGAGGTGCGCATCGCGGTGGAACAGCGGGCCAGCTTCAGCCCCGATGCGCTCACCGGCATGGAAGCGAACTACCGCTTCGCCGGGCCGGAGACGATGGAGACGAAGATCTTCGGACGGCTCACGGCCTGGCAGAACTGGATCTTCTACCGCCCGAACGCGTCCGGAGCGGACGGCGCGTTACTCAAGTTCGGCACCGGCCAACGGGCCGACTTCGACCGGAAGCGGGTCTGACCTGTGACTTCCACAGCTGACTACAGCGAGAAGATCCCGAACAACGTCGAGCTGCACGAGGACCGCCGCCTGCAGCGCGCGCTCGAGTCGTGGCAGCCGAACTTCCTGAACTGGTGGGAGTCGATGGGCCCGACGCTGCCGACGCAGGACGTCTACCTGCGCACCGCGGTCAACGTCGGCCGCGAGGGCTGGGCGAACTTCGGCCACGTCCCGATGAAGGACTACCGCTGGGGGATCTTCCTGGCCGAGCGCAACCGCGACCGCCAGATTGCCTTCGGCGAGCACAAGGGCGAGCCCGCCTGGCAGAAGGTCCCGGGGGAGTACCGCTCCGACCTGCAGCGGCTCATCGTCATCCAGGGCGACACCGAGCCCGCGTCGGTCGAGCAGCAGCGCAACCTCGGTGCTACCGCCCCGAGCCTGTACGACCTGCGCAACCTGTTCCAGGTCAACGTCGAAGAGGGGCGGCACCTGTGGGCGATGGTCTACCTGCTGCACGCGTACTTCGGCCGCGAAGGTCGCGAGGAGGCCGAGGAGTTGTTGCACCGCAACTCCGGCAGCGAGGACGCGCCGCGCATTCTCGGCGCGTTCAACGAGGAGACACCCGACTGGCTCTCGTTCTTCATGTTCACCTACTTCACCGACCGCGACGGCAAGTACCAGCTCGGCACGTTGAAGGAGAGCGCGTTCGACCCGCTATCGCGCACCTGCGAGTTCATGCTCAAGGAAGAGGCGCACCACATGATGGTCGGCACGACCGGCATCGACCGGGTTGTCGAGCGCACGGTGCAGTTGATGAAGGAGCACGACACCGACGACGTCTCCGGCCATGGCGGGATCTCGCTCAAGACGGTGCAGAAGTACCTGAACTTCCACTACAGCGTCTCGGTGGACCTGTTCGGCAGTGAGACCTCGACGAACGTCGCGAACTACTTCACCGCCGGACTCAAGGGTCGCTGGTCCGAGGAACGGCGCAAGGACGATCACCGGCTGACCAGCGAGGCGATCATGGTCGACGCGATCACCGACGAAGGTGAGATCGGCCAGGTGGAAGTTTCCGCGCTGGTCGGCCTGAACACCGACCTGCGCAGCGAGTACATCTCCGACTGCCAGAGCGGTGTCAACCGCTGGAACAAGATCCTCGATGACGCCGACCTGCCGCAACGGCTGACGCTGCCGAGCGTCGCCTTCAACCGCAAGGTGGGTGCGTTCGCCGGCATCCAGGCAACGCCCGACGGCGACGTGATCTCCGAGGACGAATGGCAGCGGCGCCAGGGCGATTGGCTGCCGACCGCGGTGGACAAGACCTACGTCCGCTCGCTGATGCAGCCTGTGCACGAGCGCGGCAAGATCGCCTCCTGGATCGCGCCGCCCCGACAGGGCATCAACGGCCAGCCGTTCGACTACGACTACGTCCACCTGCCCTAGGACGCTGCAGATGGCTGACGAGCTGTTCAACGCATGCGGGTATCTGCTGGATCGCCGCGTTGCGGCCGGCGACGGAGACCGGCTGGCAGTGACCGGCGTCGGCGGCAAGCTGAGCTACAGCGCACTGCTCTACCGCGTGCAGCGGACCGCCACCGTTCTGACGGAGTTGGGGCTGCAGCCCGAGCAGCGGCTGGTGATGTGCATGGCCGACAGCCCGGAGTTCGTCAACCTCTACCTGGCGGCGATGCGGATCGGGGCCGTTCCGGTCCCCGTGTCGACCATGCAGGGAGCCGACGGGCTGGCCGAACTGCTGCGCGACTCACGTGCTCGGTTCCTCGCGGTCAGTCCTGAGTTCGCGCACCTGGCCCGCGACGCGGTCGCCGACGCGCCCGAGTTGACCGGTGTGATCGCGGCGCATGGCGCCGATGTCGGACCGGTGAACATGCCCGTGCACGATCTCGACGTGCTCGCCACCGCAGCCGCGCCGCGGAGTGAGATCTACCCGACGACGGCGGACTCGCCCGCATTCTGGCTGTATACCTCGGGCACGACCGGCAACAGCAAGGCTGCGATGCACCGGCATGGCTCGGTGCGGGTGGTCTGCGAGACCTACGGGACGCAGGTCCTCGGGATCCGGCGCGACGATCGCTGCCTCTCCGCGGCCAAGGCATTCTTCGCTTACGGCCTGGGCAACTCGGTGTTGTTCCCGCTGTCCGTCGGGGCGTGCTCCGTCCTCGAGCCGGCGCCGGCCAAGCCGGACCTCGTCGCCGAACGGGTGGCGCAGTACGGGGCGACACTGTTCTTCGGCGGCCCGACGTTCTTCGCCAACATGCTGCGGGCGGCATTGCCGCCCGACTCGATGCGCGGCGTGCGGCTCGCGGCATCGGCCGGCGAGGCATTGCCGGCCGCGTTGTATCGGCGGTGGACGACTCAGTTCGGCATCGACATCATCGACGGCATCGGCATGACCGAGATGCTGCACATCTTCCTGTCCAACCGCGAGGGCAGCGTGCGCCCCGGCACCACGGGGGTGGCCGTGCCTGGCTATGACCTACGGGTCGTCGACGACGCGGGCGTCGACGTGGCACCGGGGACGCCCGGCACACTCCTGGTGCGCGGCGATTCGGCCGCCACCGGGTACTGGTCGCGCTATGCGGCGTCGCGGCAGGTGTTCCAGGGTGACTGGCTGCGCACCGGCGACACGTACGTGCAGGACGCGGACGGCTACTACGCCTGCCTCGGCCGTACCGGCGACATGCTCAAGTCCAGCGGGATCTGGGTGTCGCCGGCCGAGGTCGAGGACCGGCTGCTGGCGCATCCCTCCGTGGCCCAAGCCGTCGTCGTCGCCGCTCCCGACGTCGACGGGCTGGAGCGGCCGGTGGCCTACGTGCTGTTGCAGTCGGCCGCGACGGCGACCGAGGAGGAGTTGATCGAGCACTGCCGGTCGCTGGAATCGTTCAAGCGCCCGCGCAAGATCGTCTTCGTCGGCGGTTATCCGACGACCGCCACCGGCAAGATTCGGCGGGTCGAGCTGCGCACGATGGCGGCTACCGTCCTGATCGAGCCGGTCGCCACACCGCAGGAGATCGGCTGATGCTCGACGGACGTCCACTGATCGACGTGCACCTGCACCCGGCCAGGCTGCCGGGGCTGAAGGTGCCGTGGGACGTGTGGGTGCAGGACTTCGACACCCCTGATCTGGCTGCGCTCTATGACGAATCCGGGACAGTGCAGCCCGCCGCGTTCGACGCCTTCCTCGAGTCCGAGGGCGTGAACATCGCCGTGGTGCTGGCCGAGTACAGCCCGAAGGTGACCGGCACGCAGGCCGTCGAGGACATGCTCCCGCTGGTTGAGCACAACCCGGCGCGGGTCAAGTTCGCCGCCAACGTCAACCCGCATCTGCACTACCCGATAGATGACGAAGTGCACCGGCAACTCGCGCTCGGCGCCGTGGCGCTGAAGGTGCACCCGGTGCACGGCGGGTTCCCGGTGAACGACCGGGCGCTGTACCCGGCGTATGAGATCTGCCAGTCCGCCGGCCTGCCGGTTGTCGTGCATTGCGGCACGTCGACGTTCCCGGGTGCGTCGAACCAATTCGGCGACCCGATCCTGCTCGACGACGTCCTGCGTGATTTCCGTTCGCTGGAGGTCGTGCTCGCGCATGGCGGGCGGGGCTGGTGGTACGACGCCGCGGCGTTCCTCGCGCTGACCAATCCGCATGTCTGGATCGAGTTGTCCGGACTCCCGCCGTCGCGACTGCAGACCTATTACGCCCGCCACAACTGGGCGCGGCTCACCCGCCGGATGATTTTCGCGACTGATTGGCCAGGTATCCCCGGAATCGCGAAGAACGCGCGGGCAGTGGCTGCGTTGTGTCCCGACGACGAGACCGCCGACCTCGTGCTCGCCGGCAACGCCGCGCAGGTCTACAACCTGAAGCCGGGTTCCTGAACCAGTCGGCGCCGCATCACGTTTTGGTCTAGGAGTACCCCGTGCGGCAGGGTGGAAGCGATGACCAGTGAGATCGAGCCGGAGCGGACCCGTATCGGGTCGGTGTCGAGCATCCGATTGCCCGCGGGTCCGCCTGGGCAGCATTCCCTGCTGGGCGAGCGCTACGAGCTGGGTCAGGTGCTCGGGCACGGCGGAGTCGGCACCGTGTACCTCGCCCGCGATGTCGTCCTGGACCGCGCCGTCGCGGTCAAGCTCTTCCGCCCCGACGCCGCGGCCGCCGACCAAGCGGACCGCTACGAACGGGAGGCCCGCCTGCTGGCCGGCCTCAGCCATCGGGGGCTGGTGGCGGTATTCGATGCCGGCATCGACGACTCGGTCCCCGACGAGCCGAAACCGTTCCTGGTCATGGAACTCGTCGACGGCGACACCCTGGCCACCCGGGTGGCCGAAGGTCCGATACCGGCAGAGCAGGCAGCTGCGCTGGGTGCCCAACTCGCCACGGCGCTCGCCTACGTCCACGGTCGCGGCGTGGTGCATCGTGACGTCAAGCCCGCCAATATCCTGCTGACTGACGGTGCCGCCGGCGGGCCCGTCACGGCCAAGCTGACCGACTTCGGTATCGCGCGCCTGGTCGACAGCACGCGCATGACGATGCACGGTCTGACCCTTGGCACGCCGAACTACCTCAGCCCGGAGCAGGTGACCGGAGGCGAGGTCGGACCGCCCGCCGACGTCTACGCGCTCGGCCTGGTCCTGCTCGAATGTGTGACGGGCCAGGTCGTCTATCCCGGGTACGGCGTCGAGGCCGCGGTCGTCCGCCTGCACCGGCCGCCGGCCTTCCCGCCGTGGCTCGATCCGGAGTTCACCCGGCTGCTGGTGGCGATGACTCAACCTGACCCGGCGCATCGTCCTTCGGCTGCCCAGACGGCCAGTGCCCTGTCGACGCTGGCAGTGCGCGCTCCCGAATCCTCGGCGTCGAGGATTGCCGGTGCGCAGACTCAGGTCCTGCCGGTGGTCCTGGCCCAAGGATCGACCGCACCGGTGCCGGTCGTGCGGGCCCGCCGCTCGGTTGGGTGGGCCTGGGTCGGCGCGGCACTGGTGGTTGTTGCCGCGCTGGTCGTCGCCGTGCTGATCGCGTCGCACAAGACGTCCGCACCCTCGACCGTCCGGCCGCCGGCCTACCCGAGCGTGCCGGGTCAACTGGGCACGCACCTGCAGGAACTGCAGAAGCAGGTGCAGCCATGAGGCGCGTGCTGCTTGCGATCCTTGCCGTGGGTCTGGTCGGTGTGGCCGGATGTTCCGGTAACACGTCGACCGCAGCCCTGTCCGACACGGCGGCGCACCAACTGCAGGCCGACGTGCTGGCCGTGACGACGAGCGCGGCGGCACACAACTGGACCGCCGCTCGCACCGAACTGAACAGACTTCGCACCGACCTGGCCAATGCCCGCATAGCCGGCACCGTGACCTCAGCGCGGGCGGGGGCAATCGAGGCCGCCGTGGCCAAGGTGAGTCTCGATATCGCGGCCGCGTCTGCAGTCAGCACGACGCCGTCCTCGCCTAGGTCGTCCATCCCTGCTGCGACACCGACGACGCCGAAACCGACGCCCACCAGGACTCGTAAGCGCGGCCATGGTGGCGGAGATGGCGGCGGCGGCGGCGACTGAGTGGCGGCGCGAGGGTCAGGGGCTGGGCGCCGGGACGGTGATCGTCGTGGTCTGGGGGGCCTGCAGGATCGTCGGGCGCTGCGCGTCCGGGATCAGTTGCGCCGCAAGGACGATGACGATGAGCCCGACCACCGCGAGAAATACCGCGACCGCGAATCCGCGAGGTATTACTCGTTCGTCATTGGCGCTCGGCACAGTGGTCACTGTATGCGGTGTCTCGCGAATCGCCGAGATGGGCTGTGGCCGCGGCGGCGGCGATCCTGACGGCAACGTCGGCTCACGTACGGTGGGCGAATGGAGCAGGCGGCCGGGGCGGGGCCACCCGCCGAGACCAAGCGCCGGGGCGTGGCGGGACGGGCGAGGGATTTCCGTGCGCGGGTGCGGTCGATACCCGGCGGTGCAGTGCTGTGGCGGGTGGCGATCACCATCATCGGCCTGGCGATCATTGCCGGTGGCATCGTCCTGCTGCCGCTCCCGGGGCCGGGCTGGCTGATCATCTTTGGTGGGTTGGGGCTGCTGTCCACGGAGTACGAGTGGGCGTCGCGGCTGCTCGGTCGGGCCCGACAGTTCGTGGGCCGCTGGTCGCAATGGACGGCGCGTCAGGGGCTCTGGGTGCGCGTCGCCGTCGGCCTGCTCGGGCTGGTCTTGCTCGCCGCCGCCGCCTTCGGATCGTGGTACCTGTACACGCGGAGCTAGTCAGACGCGGCCGCGGTGCCGTGTACGCTTGGCGAGCTTTCGTGACCGGCGGGACGTCTCGCCAGAAGCGGATGCGGGCGATTAGCTCAGCGGGAGAGCACTGCCTTCACACGGCAGGGGTCACTGGTTCGATCCCAGTATCGCCCACTACCTACGGCCCCTCATTCGGGGGCTTCGGTGGTTTCAGGCCGCAGTGGCGAGTCGACCGCCGGAGCGTCGTGCAACGAACGTGCAACGCGAGCAGCCTCGCGCAGAATGTCGAGGCGCTCTGCCACCGCCTCGAGATCGTCATCAAACAAGTCCGCGTACAGGTCCAGCGTCATGGCGGCCGATGCGTGGCCAAGCATCCGCTGCACCGCTTCACGTTGGCGCCGGCTGAGACGGCCAGGCTGGCCGCGGTGTGGCGGAGCTCCTGAGGGGTGAATCCCGTAACTCCGACCGCGGTCGCTGCGCTGTTGAACCATGCTCTTCGTGAGTTGCGGTTGCGCATGAGACTACGGAACGCTCTTCATCGCTGAGGACCG
>JAOPWD010000184.1 GCA_025965875.1 Pseudonocardiales bacterium | reverse complement strand
CTGTTCCGCGTGTCCCAGCGGTGGAAAGAAGGCGGGACGTCCTGTTTGACCTAGATGGCAGTTTGTTCCGGGCTGTTCAGCGCGCCGCCGGGCGGCTTCGCTTTGTAGCCTCACGGGGTGGCCGGCCCGGACACCACCGACGCCGGGCCGGTGCGCGCCCCGGTGGGCTACTTCATCGCCGAGACCGTCGCCTTCCTGTCCGAGTTGATGCTGCTCGGCACGCTGGGCGTCGTGGGCTGGCGCCTGGGCACCGGCGGGCTGATCAGCATCGCGCTGGCTGCGCTGTATCCGGCGCTCGGGGCGCTGATCTGGGCCCTGTGGATTGCGCCCAGAGCGACGCGCCGCCTGAAGGATCCGTGGCGGCTGATCGCGCAGATCGTGCTGTTCCTCGTCGCCGGGGTGCTTGCCGCGATCACCGGCCCGGTGATCTGGGGCGTGGTGCTCGCTGCCGTCGGCATCGGGGCATTCGTCGCGGCCCGCGTCTTCGCCGAGGCGCCTTAGGCAGGGTCGTCCTCGTCCGCATCGGGGTCGTCGACGACGCTGACGGCGGTGAGCCGGTGTAGCGGGAACGACTGCAGGCGCTGGGTCTCGGACTCGTGGCCGCGTACGAAGCCGCCGGCCAGCGAGATCGGCAGGATGGTGTGCCGCGAGGGGGTGCCATCAGGGTCGACGACGCCCAGCAGCACCCGCTGCCCCTCGCGGATGGCGTTGCGCAGCAGGGCCATGGTCGAGGCCGAGGTCACCCCTGGCACCTGCTGCGCGATCGGCTGGATCCGGCGGCTCAGGGTGGTGAGCGCCTCGCCGGAGCGGATCCGTCGCACCACCTCGGTGAGCTGCGCGCCGGAGTCTGCGGCCGAGCGCGAGCGGATCGAACGTGCCGGTGGCCGCGACGGTGCGCGTGGGGTCGCGGCGCCCAGCGTGATCACTTCACCGTCGGGTGCCTCGGCGGCGGGGGCGTAGCCGGCCTCCCGCAGCACGTCCAGCACCCGGGTTACCGGGGCGGTGGCGATGACGATCGTCGGAGCGATCCGGCGCAGCTGCAATGACGCGACGTCACGGTCGGCCAGGACGCGGCTGAGCAGAGCCTCGTCGTCGCAGCGCAGGTACGCGGCGGCGGTCCCTGCCCGCAGCACGCCGTGGCGGCGCGCGACGTCGTCGATGAGGTAACTCAACGCCTGCGGGATGGGCGTGCGCGAGCGTTCGGTGACCAGCGCGGTGATGTCGGCCCCGCTGCGGCCGGCGTCGAGCGCCCGGCGCACGGAGGCCTCGGTGACGCGGTACACGCTGGCCCCGCCCGAGGACTCGAGGTCGGCGGCCAGCGCGAGTTCGGAGCCGAGCTCCGGAGAGGGGGGCCCCGGCACCACGATCGTGAGGTCGGGCTGGACGAGGAAGTAGTCGACGGGCTCGGGCAGCGCGTTGGCCAGGGCGTGTTCAGCCGCGGCCTTCGAGCCGGCCAGCAGGGTCCGGCTGTAGCCGGTGAGCCCGCCGGCTGCGGTAACGCCAAGCAGATCGGCCTCGGCCAGGATCGCCTCGGCGAGCGGCCGGTGCGAGCTGGCTCTCCGCGGCGCCGACCAGGCCAGCCGGGCCAGCACAGCGGCGCGGGCCGCCGGGGCCGCGCCGGGCCGCAGTTCGGTGAGCACGTCGAGTACCCGCGCCCGCAGGGTGGGGACGGTGCCGCGTTCGGCGTCCGGGCCCAGAGCGCTGATGAGGCGGTCCCGGTCGTCGCGCTGGCTGACCAGGCTGGGTTGACGGGTCATGGCGAGCCACGCCGCGGCGATGTCGGTCCAGCGCTGTGCCGGTGCGTGGCGGCGCCATGTGTCGTACTCGGCGGTCGGCAGGTAGACCGGCTCCGGGCCGCTCGCCGCGCCGATGAGCCCGGCCGCGTAGGCGGTCTCGGCGAGCAGGGCGGCGACCGTCTCGTCGATGCCGAGCTCGCCCGCCGTGCGGCGCAGTTCGCGAATCCCGACCCCGCCTGCCCGCAATGCCACCGGCGGCCGGTGCGCCCACGACTCGGCGAGAGATTCGACGAGCCGGACGGTGTCGAGTACGGCGGTGGTGCCCAGCCGGTCGAGCTCGGCCGGCTCCCGATCGACGGTCTCAATCACCGGCGGGGTGGGGCTGACCGCGCCGACCGCCATGCCGCGCAGGGCGATTCCCACTTCGCGCGGCAGCTCGACCGTCTGCGAATCGACCGGGATCAGCAACCCCCGCGAGATCAGCCGGTGCGGCGGCGCCAGGTCCGGCCAGGTCGTCGGCAGCTGCGCGTTGCGAACCGTGCCGTTGGGCGGCCCGGCAGCGAGACGGTCAAGGACCTCGCGCTCGGGGGCATCGCTCTGCGCGATCAGCTCAGCCACCCGCTCCGGCGAGTCGAGCACCTCGGCCACCGCGACACCGGCGCGGGGCTGCGCGGCCGGGGGCAGGCCGAGCGACCGCAGCACCGGGGCGAGTTGCAGATCGGAGACGTGTCGCAGCAGCGTCTGCGCGGGCCGTCCCAGCCCGGCCGGGTGCGGCCCCACCGCCTCCGCGACGCTGCTGACCAGACGTGGTTCGTCGGGATCGCCCCAGACCAGGCCGAGCTCGAGCAGTACCCCGATGCCGCGGCTCAGGTCGCTGGCCGAGATGTCGTCGCCGAGCAGTGCGCCCGCGTCGGCCACCGCCGCGGCGTCGCCACCGCCGGCGGACAGCACCAGGGCCTCGAGTACGCGCAGCGCGAACGCGTCCAGGCCGTCGACCGCACGTTGCACAGAGGTGCGCACGCTGAGCCGGCTGGCCAGCATCGCCAGGTCTGCCGGCGCGGGCAGCGCGAGATCGGGACGGCGCTGCAGCAGCTGCGCGAGCTGCGCGTCAGTGCGTCCGCGCAGCCACTCGGTGAGCGAGGTCGGCCGGGGCGATCCGGTCGTTGGGATGGGCGGTGCGGAGGGCGGCGAAGCAGGCGGCATGGCTAGCGATCGGTGAGCGCTGGTCAGCGCCCATCGGCCAGGTGTGGGCGATCGGCCCTGGACGGGTGCTTGTAGCGGATCTGGGACAGCGGCAGCGGGAACTCGACCTCGGGGCCGTAGGGCGACAGCGAGCCTGCCATGTCGGCAGCCAGTTCGGAGACGTGGAACTCGCCGACGCGGATCTCCGCCGCGTTGCGGTGCTCCGACAGTCCGGGGGCAGTGCTGGCCATGGGGTGCCTCTCGATCGACTCAGAACCATCTAGTTTGCCATGGTCATAGTCTGGGCGCGTGGTGACTCCACCTGCACGGCTTGAGTCGGTCAACCTCGCACACGTCATCGAGGGAGGCTGGAAGCCGAATGTAGGCCGGACCGGCATCGACAAGCGGTCCGCCGACGGCCCGGTCCACACCGGCGAGGACGTGCTCGTCGGCGACACGATCTGCGACACGGCAGCCCACGGCGGCCCCGATCAGGCCGGCTACGCCTATGCCCGCGAGGACGCCGCCTGGTGGGCCGAACGGCTGCACCGCGACGTCAGGTGTGGCGCGTTCGGCGAGAATTTGTCGACGTCCGGGCTCGACGTGACCAATGCGGTGATCGGCGAGCGCTGGGCCATCGGCTCGGCGGTGTTCGAGGTCAGCGGTCCGCGGATCCCGTGCCGCACGTTCGCCGGATTCTGGGACGTAGCGGACCTCATCAAGCAGTTCACCGCGGCCGGACGACCGGGCGCGTACCTGCGGATCTGGCAGCCCGGTGCAATCACTGCGGGTGATGCCATCTCGATCGAGCACCGCCCGGCGCACGGCCTGACGGTAGCCGAGGTGGCGCGGGCGCTGGCGGGCGAGCACTCGCTCGCGGGGCGGATGCTGACGGCGCCGCAACTGCCGGAGTGGCTGCACGAACGCGCCCAGCGCTGGCTGGCACCTGTCTCCTAGGCAACCGCCGTTCGCGTTTACCTGGTGTAATCCCGAGCGCGGACCAGTAGCCTGTGTTGAGAAGGCACCGCGAGCGTGCGGTGCCTTCAATTGCGTCAGGTCCGACGCGTGATCACGTACCCAAGGAGTCCCCGGTGCCTACCGGCAAGGTGAAGTTCTTCAGCGCGGAAAAGGGCTTCGGCTTCCTGTCCTACGACGAGGGCGACGACGTCTTCGTGCACCGTGATGCGCTGCCCGACGGCGTCACCGAACTCAAGCCGGGTCAGCGCGTCGAATTCGGAGTCGTGTCCGGCCGCAAGGGCAACCAGGCCATGCAGGTACGCCTGCTCGACCCCGTTCCGTCGGTAGTGCGCGCCCAGCGCAAGCCGGCCGACGAGATGGCGCCGCTGGTCGAAGACCTCATCAAGCTGCTCGACGAGGTGTCCAACTCGCTCCGCCGCGGCCGCTACCCCGAGAAGGTCGAGGCCCGCAAGGTCGCCGGCCTCCTGCGCGCCTTCGCCGACAACCTGGACGCGTAACGGCTTCGCCGCTGCCCACTCGATGGATCAGCGCAGTTTTGGGGCCGCTGGCGTTAGGCCTGCCTCGTGAGCGCGGTCTAGTAGGACTGTTGCTGCGGCATAGCCCTCTTCCCCCAGGTCTCTCGTGAAGTCGTTCACGTACAAGTTGATGTGTTGTTGTTGGACGGCTGGGGACATCTCGTCGGCGTGGTCGGCGACGTAGGCGGCGGAGGCCGACGGGTTGGCCCAGGCGTATTCGACGGAGGCCCGAATTACCCGGGTGATCGCCGGCGCGTCGAGGCCTCGTTTGGCCAGGATTGCGCCTAGCGGGATGGGCAGGCCGGTGTCGGACTCCCACCATTCGCCCAGGTCGACCAGGGCGGTCAGGCCGTACTCGGGGTAGGTGAAGCGCGCTTCGTGGATGACCAGACCCGCGTCGTATTGGCCGTCGCGCACCGCGGGCATGATCGCGCTGAACGGAACGACGTCGATGCGGGCGGGACGCTGGCCCGCGGCCCACAGTCGGAACAGCAGGTAGGCCGTCGAGCGCTCGCTGGGGACGGCGACGGTGCGGCCGTCCAGGTCGGGCAGCGCCTCGCGGGTCAGCACGAGCGGCCCGCAGCCGCGGCCCAGCGCACCGCCGGCGGGCAGCAGCGTGTATTGGTCGAGCAGCCACGGCAGCGCGCCGTAGGACACCTTGACCACCTCGAACTCGCCGCGCTCGGCCGCCGAGTTCGTGACGTCGATGTCGGCGAAGGTCACCTCGACCGCCGGCGCGGCCTCGATCAGGCCGTGCGTCCAGGCATGGAAGACGAACGTGTCGTTCGGGCAAGGCGAGAAGGCGAGTTTCACCGGACCTCCAGCGGTGCATTCGTGATCGCGGCGACGGCCCGGCCGAGCGCCGCGAGCGCGTCGGGGATACGCCAGGCCTCGCGGTCGCGGGGGCCGACGGAATTGCTGATCGCCCGCACTTCGGCGAACGGCACGCCGTGCAGGGCCGCGGCCGCCGCGACGCCCGCGCCTTCCATCGCCTCGGCGACGGCGTCGGGGAACCGGCCGCGCAGATCGTGCGCCCGCTCCGCCGTCCCAGTGACGGTCGCGACGGTGAGGATCGTGCCGAGGTGGCCGCCGGTGCGATCGGTGAGCTCGATGGCCAGTTGCGCGGGTACGTCGTAGCGGTCGGTGCCGAACCCGAGCGCCGACATCGGCACGAAACCCGCGTCGGTGTCGGCCCCGAGGTCGGCGAACGCGATGGTCGCGGCCACCGCGATCGCCCCGACGCCGATCGGCTCGAAGCCGCCGCCGATGCCGGCGCTGATGACCAGGTCGTAGTCGCCGGTGGCGAGCGCGGCCGAGGTAGCAGCGGCTGCCGCGGCGGGTCCGACCCCAGATTGTGCAACTTCTACCTGGCCCGAGGTGCTCAAAGTGGCACGATCGCGCAGGGCGGCCAGGATCGCGTCGCGTTCGGCCTCGACCGCGGTGACGACGAGCAGCGTCAAGCCCTCACGCCTTTTCCGCAGCGCCGGGGTCGCGCTTGGCCGCATTGCCCGGGTGTACCTGCCAGTCGCGCGACGACCCGACTTGGTTGATCACCCGGTACCGCAGCACGACCACGACCGCGACCGCCGTCACGACGATGCCGGCCACCCAGAAGCCGATGGCTCCGCCGTGGTTGGACGGCAGCAGGACGCCGAAGGCCGCACCTACCACCCACGACAGCTGCAGGAACGTCTCGGAGCGGGCGAATGCACTGGAGCGCAGGGTCTCGACGACGTCGCGTTGGATGAGTGCGTCGAGCGCGATCTTGGACAGCGCGTTCGCCACCGAGCTGACGAACATGGCGGCGATCGCCATGGTGATGTTGAACAGCAGCGCCGCGAGCAGGCAACTGACGCCGGCGATGCTGACGGACGCGATGATGACGATGTCGGGACGGTGCAATTTCAGTTTGGTGCCCACGGCGGTACCGCTGAACGTGCCCAGGCCCGCCGCGGCGACGATCGCGCCCAGCTGCCAGGCCGCCTCCAGTCCGTGCGCCGTCCTCTCGATGTAGAACGCGAGGAAGATCGTGAGCAGCCCGGACAGGAACCGCAGCACCGACTCGCCCTGCAACGCGACCACCATGTGGTCGACGAAGCCGCGCTTGGCCCAGCTCTGCAGGCGCGTCATCGTCGGCACCCGCGCCTGACCGGCCGGCCTCGGCGGCTCCTGAGGATGGCGCGGCGCGTCGACCGCCGAGTCGACCTGGGGCGGCAGCCGGAACGCGAAGAACGCACACACGGCGAACGCGGCGGCAGTCAGCATGAGCCCCAGGCTGTACGAGCCGCTGAGTTTGATGACCACGCCGACGAAACCGCCCGCGACCAGCGTTGAGCCGAGACCGAAGATCGACAGGCGGGCGTTGGCCTCGGTCAGACTCATCCCGGGCGGCACGAGACGCGGCGCCGCGGCGGCCCGCACCACCCCGTAGGCCTTCGACAGCACCAGCGAGCCCAGAGCACAGGGGTAGAGGACGAACAGGTCGGTGGGATGGCTGGCCATGATGAGGGCAAGGACCGCCCGGCCGATTGCCGTGCCCGCCATCGTCCAGCGCCGCCCGTGCTGCAACCGGTCGAGTGCGGGCCCGATGATCGGGGCGACCACAGCGAACGGTGCCATCGTGATCAGCAGGTACAGCAGGATGTTGCCGCGCTTCGCGTCCGTGGACGCACCGAAGAAGACGGTGCCGGCCAGCGCGACGGTGATCATCGCGTCGGTGCCGTAGCTGAGCACCTGGTTCCAGATCAGCTGGGTCAGGCCCGATTCACTCGCGCCGTCGGCCTTGCTCGCGCTGATGACCTTTCGGGTGACGACCCGAGCCGCGCGGTTGGTCTGGGTGAACGCCGCCTTGGTGATGGCCACGGCCGGGCTGGCTGGCGGCTTCTGCGGCTGCTCCGTGGGCTGGGCGACGTGGTGGTAGGTCGGGTTGCCGTACGGGTCCAACGGCGGCGGCGCGTACTGACCTGGCGGCGGATAGGGCACACCGTAGGGCGGCGGCCCGGGCGGCGGTGGTTGCTGCGGGTACGGGCCGGAGTACTGCGGCGCGTACTGCTGCGGTGGGTAGACGGGCGGCGGGGGCGGCAGCGGCACGTTCTGGCGCGGCGCGTGGCTGGTGTGCCCAGACCGCGAGAACCGCTTGCGCGGTCGATCGTCCTGCTGCCGGGCCACGGTCCCATCCTGCCCCACGATGCCGACGCTTAAAGCGCTGACGCGCGCCCTAATTGTCCCCGGCGGTCGTGGTGCGGTCGTCCGCGCTGCGGTCATCGGCCACAATGGAGCCTGTGACTCCCACCAAGCACGCCGCCGCCGACGCAGCCGCGCCCGTTACCGCCGCACCTGATGCCGTATTGGCGGGCGCCGTCGAATTGGCGCACGGCGCGGCACTCGAGGTCGGAGGCGCGGCCGTGGGCGAGCACCTCGCCGCCGTCGCGGGCGCCGAGCGCATCGTCACCCACGCCTTTGCGGCCATCCTGCCCGGCTACTCCGGCTGGTACTGGGCGGTCACGCTGGCCCGCGCACCGCGGTCCAAGACCGCGACCGTCGACGAGGTTGTGCTACTGCCGGGCGCCGATGCGCTGCTCGCCCCGGCCTGGGTGCCGTGGCACGAGCGGTTGCTGCCGGGCGATCTGAGCCCCGGTGATCTGCTGCCCAGCGTCGCGGACGATCCGCGACTCGTCCCGGCCTACGTCGCCTCCGACGATCCGGCCGTCGAAGAAGTCGCATTCGAACTGGGTCTGGGCCGAGCCCGCGTGATGTCACGCGAGGGCCGCCTCGACGCGGCCGAGCGGTGGTACGCCGGCGAGGGCGGACCCGACACTCCGATGTCCAGGCAGGCCCCGGCGTCGTGCGGCACGTGCGGGTTCCTGCTGCCGCTGGCCGGGTCGCTGCAGGCCGGCTTCGGCGTGTGCGGTAACGAGATCAGCTCGACGGACGGCCGCGTGGTCAGCGTCGAGTACGGGTGCGGCGCCCACTCCGAGGCCGCCGTGGTGGTGCCGTCCTTGGCCGAGCTCACCGGCGCCGTGTACGACGACGGCGACGAGATCACGTCCGACTGACCTGCCCGTCCCCACTCGTTGAGTGACGTATCTCGACATTGAGTGACGGCGATTTTGACGTCTCTGATCTTGGAGATACGTCACTCAACGGGTTGTTAGCTGGTGCGGCCCTCGCCGCGGTGCCTGCGCATGATCGAGTAGCCCAGCACGCCGAGGAGCGCGCCGGCCAGGCACGTCCACAGCCAGAGCCGGTGGTCGTGGCGGCCCAGCCAGCCGTAGAACGGCAGCAGCACCAGGAAACCCAGGAAGAACAGCGCCGTGCCGATCGCGACGATCCGCCGGGCATTGATTTGGACGGCCGGCGGCTGCACGAGGTCCCGCTTGTCGGCCATGATGCGCAGCGTACTTCGCCAACCGCCGGGAGCGCCGTGACCGATCAGCTGCGTGCACTGTCGGCGCTGCGTTGCCGGGCTGTCTCCGTGCCGCTGGGGCCCGGACCCGCGCCGGAGGAGGTGCTGCGCCGCGCGGCCGGCTCCGACGGACTGGTCTGCCTCGTCGGTTCATGGGCGGGCGGCGGCGCTGTCCTGGCCGCCGAGCCGTTGCTCGTGCTCGATGCGGGCGCGGACCATATCGCGGCGCTCGGCCGCCAGCCCCGCGTCGAGCCCGACCCGGCGGTGCTCGGCGGCGGCTGGTTCGGCTGGCTCGGCTACGACGGACCGTCGCGGCTGGCGTTCTACGACCATCTGCTGCGCTACGACGGCGCCGGCTCCTGGAGCTTCGAGGCGCTGTGGAGCGCAGAGCGCGACGCCCTGCTGCAGGCCCGGCACGAGGAGTTGGCTGAACTGCTGGCCGGTCCAGACGCAAGGCCGTCTTGGCAGGTCGGCGCGTTCGACGGGCCGTCGTTGCCGGAGCACCTGCGGGCTGTCGAGCGGGCCGTCGAACTGATCCGAGCCGGCGAGATCTACCAGGTCAACGTGTGCACCCGGTTCGGCGCAGCCGTCGCCGGCAGCACCGCCGGGTTGTTCGCCGACGCGGCCGCCGCGCTGCAGCCCGCGTTCGGGGCCTACGTCGAAACGGCGGGCGGTGCGGTGGCCAGCCTGAGCCCGGAGCTGTTCCTACGGCGTCGCGGCCGCGAGGTGATGACGTCGCCGATCAAGGGCACCTGGCCCCGGCCGGCCGACGACACCGCTGGCGCCGACGCCCTGCGGCACTCGGCGAAGGACGCGGCCGAGAACGTCATGATCGTCGACCTGATGCGCAACGACCTCGGCCGGGTCAGCGAGATCGGCAGCGTGCGTGCGGCGTCGCTGCTCGACGTCCAAGCTCATCCGGGCGTGTGGCACCTGGTCTCGACCGTGTCGGGACGGCTGCGCGACGACGTGGGCGACGAGGACCTGTTGCGCGCCGCGTTCCCGCCCGGATCGGTGACGGGCGCGCCGAAGCTGCGGGCCGTCGAGGCGATCGCGGCGCTGGAAAGCGGACCGCGCGGTGCGTACACCGGTGCCATCGGCTTCGCCAGCCCGTCCTGGGGGCTCGAATTCAACGTCGCGATAAGAACATTCGAGATCCACGGCGGGCGCATCGAACTCGGTGTCGGCGGCGGCATCACCGCCGACAGCGTGCCGATGCTGGAATGGCGCGAGTGCCTGCACAAGGCCACCCCGCTGCTCGGCGCGCTCGGTGCGCGGACGTCCGTCGCGGTGCCTGCCCCGCAGGCGACGCCCACGCAACTGTCGGGCGGCCTGTTCGAGTCCGTTTTGGTGGCCGGCGGGCGCCCGCTGCGCCTGGCCGATCACCTGGCGCGACTCGAGCGCTCCTGCCGTGAGCTGTACGGGTTCGGTCTGCCATTGGACGTCGCCGTCCGCGTGCACGCCGCGATCCGGGCCGACCGGCTCGCCGTCCGAATCCTCGTGCGGACGGATGGTGAGGTGACGGTGGCGACGAGGCCCGCGCCGGTCCCGCCGCGGGCCTCGAGCGCACAGATCGAGCGTGGCCGAACCGGGCTGTGGCGGCACAAGTGGACTGAGCGGACGTTTCTCGACGCAGCCGAGGCGGCGACGAGCCCGGACCTCGACGCGGTGCCGCTGTTCGTCGCCGACGACGGCACGGTGCTGGAGACCAGTCGCGGCAACGTGTTCCTGCTCGCTGCGGACGGCACTCTCACGACGCCGCCGCTGCGCGATGACCTGCTGCCGGGCGTCACTCGCCGCGCGTTGCTCGACCTGGCGCGCGACACCGGGCGCCCGACCGAGCTACGTCAGTTCGGGATCGGCGAACTGACCCGCAGCGCGGCGTTCTGGACGAGCAGCCTCAGCGGCGTCGTGCCGATCCATGCGGTCGACGGCGTGGCGCTGCCGCATCGCGACGAGGAGGTCGCGGCACTTTCGGCGCTGTTGATCTAGTGCCACGGTGGCGAAATGACGGTTCGTTAGGTAGACTAACGATCGTGACGGCACCGACGAGGACAACGATTGCGGAACTTGCCGCACATCTGCGCCCGTCGCTTCTTCGCCTGACGCGAATCATCCGCAACCAGCGGGTCGACATGTCCGTCACCCTGACGCAGCTGTCCGCAATGGGCACTCTGCACAAGCACGGCCCGATGAGCGCGGGCGAGCTCGCCAACTGCGAGCGCGTCCAGCCGCCGTCGATGACCAAGGTGCTGGCCATGCTCGAGGAGCGCGGCCTGGTCCGCCGCGACGCGCACCCGGGTGACCGTCGTCAGGCGATCATGAGCATCACCGACGCGGGGATCGCCCTGCTCGACTCCGAACGCCGCTCCCGCGATGCGTGGCTCTCTCAACGGCTGGCTCAGCTGACACCCGACGACCGTGCGGCCTTGCGCAACGTCGTCCCTGTGCTCGACAAGCTGGCAGCACTGTGACGGCGGCCGCGACCACGAGGTCGCCGGCCGCCCACCCCGAAGCGCCGCATCCGTCTGCGTCGGGCGGGATGTTCCGCTCGCTCAAAACCCGCAACTACCGGCTCTACGCCTCCGGGCAGCTGGTCTCACTGACCGGCACGTGGATGCAGCGTGTCGCCCAGGACTGGCTCGTCCTCGAGCTCACCAACTCCGGCACGGCGCTCGGCATCGTCACGGCGCTGCAGTTCGGCCCGTCGCTGGTGCTCGGGCTCTGGGGCGGGATGCTCGCCGACCGCTACGACAAGCGCAAGCTGCTGCTGGGCACCCAGACCGCGCTCGCCGTCGTCGCGCTGCTGCTCGGGGTGCTCGTCGTGAGCGGCGTGGTGCAGTACTGGCACGTGCTCGCGCTGGCGGCCGCGCTAGGGGTGATCGCCTCGGTCGATACTCCGGTGCGCCAGTCATTCGTCGTCGAGATGGTCGGCAAGGAGGATCTCGCCAACGCCGTCGCTATCAACGCGACGATCTTCAACGCGGGACGGGTCCTCGGTCCGGCCATCGCCGGCGTCATGATCGCCGGCCTGGGCACCGGGCTTGTCTTCCTGGTCAACGCGGCATCGAGTATCGGCGTGCTGGTCGCGCTTGGGCTGATGCGCACGGCCGAACTGTCGCCGTCACCGCCCCTGCAACGGGCGCGCGGTCAACTGCGCGACGGGTTGCAGTACGTGCGCGGGCGGGCCGATCTGATGCTGACGATGATCCTGGTGTTCGTCGTCGGCACGTTCGGGCTGAACTTCCAGCTCACCACTGCGCTGCTGGCCAAGCAGGTCTTCCACCGTTCGGCGAGCGGCTATGGCCTGCTGTCGACCGCGCTCGCGGTCGGGGCTTGTGCCGGTGCGGTGATCGCTACCCGACGGGTGCGGCGACCGACCCAGCTGTTCCTGCTCGGCATGGCGCTCGTGTTCGGGGTGATCGAGATCGGCGTCGGCCTGATGCCGACCTTCGACTTGACGGCCCTGCTGCTCGTGCCAACCGGCCTGGTGATGCTGACGTTCACCACGGCCGCGAACGCCTCCGTGCAACTGGGCGTCGAGCCGACCATGCGTGGCCGGGTGATGGCGCTGTACCTGATGTGCTTCATGGGCGGCACCCCGGTCGGCGCGCCGATCATCGGCTGGGCAGCCGGTGCGTTCGGGCCGCGCTGGGGCCTGCTGGGCGGCGGCCTCATCTGCCTGCTCTCGGCGCTGGTCATCGCTGCGTTCATCGCTCGACGTCGTGGGCTGACGCCGGGCGACCTCGGTGATCGCGTCGCCACCGCCGTCCACCCGCGTGAGCACCTGACCGTCCACCCGTGACGCTCATCGCGTGATCAACTCGCGTCTGCTGCGCGCTACCGGCTCCTTCCGCGCACCTGACGTGAGTTGATCACCCCAGTTCGGCCGGTCAGCCACAATGGCGGGCATGGACGTCATCGAGGTAACCGACCCCGGTGACCCGCGCCTGGACGACTTCCGTGACCTGACCGACGCCGATGTGCGTCCCGACCGCCGTGGGGTCGTCATCGCCGAGGGCGCCAACGTCGTCGAGCGGTTGGCCGGCTCGGCTTATCCGATGCGGGCTGTCATCGGCGTGCGTTCGCGGATCGACGCCCTGGGACCGGCGCTCGCCTCGATCGACGGCCCGGCCTACGTCGTCGACAAGTGGCTGCTCTCGGAGGTCGTCGGCTTCCGGGTGACGCGGGGTGTCCTGGCCGCAGCGACCCGCCCAGCCCCACCGGACCTGGACGCGCTGCTCGACGGAGCGCGCCGGATTGCGGTGCTCGAGGCGCTGAACGACTTCGAGAACCTCGGCGCACTGTTCCGCAATGCGGCCGCGTTCGGGGTGGACGCGGTGTTGCTCGACCCGCGTTGCGCGGACCCGCTGTACCGCCGCAGCGTGCGGGTGTCGATGGGGCACGTGTTGCGGGTGCCGTTCGCGGTGCTGCCCGGGAAGTGGCCGCAGTCACTCGACCTGCTGCGCGAGCACGGGGTCACCCTGCTGGCGCTGTCGCCTGGGCCGGACGCGGTGTCGCTGCGCGAGGTCACGCCGCCGTCGCGCTGGGGCGTGCTGCTCGGCGCCGAAGGACCGGGGCTGACCGACGAGGCGATGGCCCGCGCCGATCAGCTGGTTCGCATCCCGATGGCCGCAGGCGTCGACTCGCTCAACGTCGCCACCGCGGCCGCGGTCGCCTTCGCCCACCTCACCTGACCGCTGTTGATCTCGCCTTTGCACCTTTCAGCGCCCCAAATTGGCCCGAAAAGGGGCGCTGAAAGGTGCAAAGCGCGGGTCTAAACGAGGGAGTCGCGCCAGGATTCGTGCAGTGCGGCGAACTGTCCCTCACCGGACGCGATGAGCTCCGCCGGCGTGCCGTCCTCGATGACCCGGCCGTCCGCCAGGACCAGCACTCGGTCGGCGATCTCAACCGTGGACAGCCGGTGGGCGATGATCAGCGCGGTGCGCTCGGCCAGGACCGTGTGCAGGGCACGCTGCACCGCCCGCTCCGACGGCACATCCAGGGACGAGGTCGCCTCGTCGAGGATCAGGACCGCCGGGTCGGCCAGGAACGCCCGCGCGAACGCGACGAGCTGCCGCTGCCCGGCCGAGAGCCGACCGCCGCGTTTGCGCACGTCGGTGTCGTAGCCCTCGGGCAGCAGCGTGATGAACTCGTGCGCGCCGACCGCCTGGGCCGCGGCCACGACGTCGTCGCGGGCCGCGCCGGGACGGCCGAAGGCGATGTTGTCGGCCACCGAGCCGGAGAACAGGAAGCCGTCCTGAGTGATCATCACGGTGGCGGACCGGAGGTCGGTCTCGCCGATGTCGCGCAGGTCGACGCCGTCGAGGCGCACCGCCCCGGACGTGGGGTCGTAGAAGCGCGAGATGAGCTTGGCGATCGTTGTCTAGCACGCACCCGTCGCGCCCACCAGGGCCACCGTCTGTCCTGCGGGGATGTCGATCGTGACCTCGTGCAGCACCGGCCGGTCGGCCGTGTAGCCGAACTCGACCGCATCCAGCAGCAGTGAGCCGCGGATCGGCTGGGTGAGCGGGATGGGCGTGATCGGCTCGGGCACCGACGGCCGCTCGGCCAGCACCGCGGCGATCTTCTCCAACGCCGCACTCGCCGACTGCAGCGAGTTGTAGAAGATCGCGACGTCCTCCATCGGGTCGTAGAACTGCCGTAGGTAGAGGATGAACGACGTGAGCACACCCAGGGCCAGCGTGCCGTCGGTGACGCGGTAACCGCCCACCAGCAGCACGGCGACGGTGGCGATGTTGCCGATCAGCGACGTACCCGGGATGAACACCGCGTGCAGCTTGAACGCCTGCCGGTTCGCCTCGCGGTAGTCGTCGTTGAGCGTGGCGAAGATGCCGTCGTTGCGCTTCTCGCGGCGGAAAGCCTGCACCGCGCGGATGCCGTTGAAGGTTTCGACGATGCTCACGATCATCGTGGCCACCGTCTCGCGGGTGCGGCGGAACGCTCCGGTGGCGCGCTTGGAGAACCAGCGGTACAGGAACCACAGCGGGATCAGTGACGACAGCGCGATCAGGGCCAACGGCACGTCGAGGATGAGCAGCAGCACGCTGATCGCGGCGATGTTGAACATGGCGGTGAGCAGGCCGTCGAGGCCCGAGTCGAGCAGTTCGGTCAGCGTGTCGACGTCGGACGTGAGGCGCGAGATCACCCGACCCGAAGTGAACCGCTCGTGGAAGGACACCGACAGCGCCTGGATGTGGTCGTAGCCGCGCCGGCGCAGGTCGAACAGGACGTCCTGCCCGATCTTGCCGCTGCGCAGCACGAACACCGAACGCAACCAGCCGGACACGAGCGCACACGCCACCAGGGCGACGGTGACCGTGATCAGCGAGTTGTAATCCCCCTGCACCGCCTTGGGCAGCGAGTCATCGATCGCGACCCCGATCAACCACGGTGCGGCCATCGTCGCCGCGACCTGCACCAGCACAGCGAGCAGCACCCAACCGATCGCGCGCCGGTGCGGCCGGATCAGGTCGGCGAGCAGTTGTCGCGCGTCCGAGCGCAGCCGCGGCCGGCCGGTGACCTCGAGCTCGTCAGCCAACTGCGCCGCTGCGGCGGCGTCAGACGTCAGCTTGCCCTGCCAGGTCGCAGGATCGCTGGGGGTCTCGATGTTCTCGGGATCGGTCATGAGGTCACCCCCTCGAACTCGGACGTTTGCGCTAGCAGGTTGCGGTATTCGGGGACGCTGGCCAGTAGCTCGCTGTGCGTGCCGACCGCGGCGATGCGTCCGTCGACGAGCAACGCGACCCGGTCGGCGAGCATCACGGTGGAAGGACGGTGGGCGACGACTAGCGCGGTGGTGCCGGCCAGCACGCGGCGCAGCGCCGCCTCGACCTGCGCCTCGGTGTGCACGTCGAGGGCCGAGAGCGGGTCGTCGAGAACCAGCACGCGGGGACGGCCCAGCACGGCGCGGGCCAGGGCGAGCCGCTGGCGCTGACCGCCAGACAGGGACAGGCCCTGCTCGCCGATGCGGGTCTCGAGTCCGAACGGCAGCTCGTAGACGAACTCGGCCTGGGCGACCTCGATGGCCTCGGTGATGTCGTCGTCGGTGATGCCCGCGCGGCCCAGGCTGAGGTTCTCGCGCACGCTCGCGGAGAACAGCGTGGCCTCCTCGAACGCCGTCGAGATGGCATGGCGCAGCTGGTCCAGGCGCAGGTCGCGTACATCGACCCCGCCGAGCAGCACCCGCCCGCCGGTGACGTCGTAGAGCCGGCCGGGCAGCGCGGTCAGCGTCGTTTTGCCCGAGCCCACGCTGCCGACCAGCGCCATCGTCTCGCCCGCGGCGACCTCGAGATCGACGCCGCGCAGCACCTCGTCGTCCGCGCCTTCGTAGCGGAACCGCACGTTCTCGAAGCGCAGCGAGCTGCCCTGCTCGGCGGCTGCGCCCTCCGCCGGGTCGAGGATCGTCGCAACGGTGTCAATGACCTCGAAGATGCGCCGGGCCGCGCTGGCCGCCTCCTGGGTGAGCGCCAGCAGCCAGCCCAACGTGATGATCGGCCAGATCAGCCGCAGATACAGGGTCAGGAAGGCGACGAACTGGCCGATCGTCATCTGGTTGTGCGCGACGGCGAACACACCGCCGAACGCCACGCCGGCCAGGATCAATTGCGGCAGGCCTTCGAGCAGCGCCCAGAACCGGGCCAGGGTCTTGATCTTGGTCAGCTCGGCGCCGCGCAGCCGTTGCGCGTCGCGGGTGAACCCGGCCAGCATCTGCGGGCGCCGGCCGTAGGACTTGATCACTCGGATGCCCAGGGCGGATTCCTCGACGGCGGTGGCCAGGTCGCCGGTGAGGTCCTGCGCGCGGCGGGCCTCGCGGCTGTAGCGCAGTTCGAAGGTGCGGGTGAAGACCGCCAGAGGCGTCATGGCCAGGAGCACCAGCAGCCCCAGTACAAGATGGATGTGCAGCAACAGGATGAGCACGATCACAGTGGTGGCCGTGTTGGCGATGAGGAACACGACCGCGAAGCCGACGAAGCGGCGGATCGTCGACAGGTCGGTGGTCAGCCGGGACAGTAGTTGGCCCGAGGGCCATTGGTCGTGGAAGGCCACCGGCAGGCGCTGCACGTGGGCGAACAGGTCGCGGCGCATGTCGGTCTCGATACCGAGGGCGGCGCGGGCCATCGCGTAGCGGCGGATGAAGAACAGCACCGCTTCGCCGAGGCCGAACAGCAAGGCCAGCCCGGCCAATGGCCACAACGCGGCGGTGTCGTGGTGGCGGATCGGGCCGTCGACGATCTGGCCGACGATGAGCGGCACGAGTGACTGCAAAAGCATTGCCCCGCTGGCGGAGGCGATCATCACGATGATCGCTTTGCGGTGCGGCCGAGTCCAGGCACGCAGCCGCAGCAGTGAACTAAATGCACTGGCCTCGGCTGCGGTCCCGGTGTCGTCGGCGAGGGCAGTCACGGTGACTCACCGTACGTCTATGCACCGACAACGGGCCAATGCTTTTCAGCCCGTCATCGTGGGGCTGCGCGGTAGAGATTCGCCGGACGTCCGGTCGATCCATATTCGAGATCGAGCTCGAGCACCCCGCGTCGATGCAGTTCGGTGAGGTAGCGCTGCGCGGTTGGTCGGCTGACGCCCAGGCGTGTCGCGATGTCACTCGCGCTGACGGCGCTGTCCGACCGCTCGACCACCTCCAGGATCTTGGTCATCGTCGGTGGCAGGAGACGCGACGGGCTGCTTGTGACGCGCAGCATGTCGTAGAGCGCATCGACGGTTTGCTGATCAGCCTCGTCCCGCGGACCTGCCGCGAGTTCGTGGCGCCAGCGTCGGTAGCTCTCGAGCTTGTCCTTCAACTGCTTGAACCCGAACGGCTTCACGAGGTAATACATCGCGCCGAGCCCGATCGCCGCGCGAACGGAGTCGAGATCACGCGCTGCGGTGATAAAAATGCAGTCCGGGGCCGATCCGGCACCGGTCAGGGAACGGAGCAGGCTCAGCCCGTCCTCGTCGGGCAGGTAGATGTCGAGGATCAGCAGATCCGGCCGTGTCTGCTCGATCTGCTGGCGTGCCTCGGCCGCGTTGTGGGCCTGCCCGACGCAGACGAAGCCCTCGATGCGCTCGACGCTCGCGGCGTGGATGTGGGCGACCCGATAGTCGTCGTCGACGACCAAGGTGCGGATCGAGGCTAGCGCCGTCATCAGGCACGCTCCTTGACCGACATGGGCCTGCCCACAGCACTCGTCGGCTCGCGGACGGGAAGCGACACCTCGAAACGAGTACCGCCTTCGGACAGGACCGTGATGGTCCCACCCGCGCGGCGGACCAACCGCTGTACGAGGGCCAGGCCGAGGCCGCGACGAGCCTGTCCACGGGAGGACTTCGTCGAGTAACCGTCCATGAAGATCGCATCGACGGTCTCGGGCGCGATGCCCGGGCCGTTGTCCGAGACGGAGATCCGGATGCCCGCGTGATTGCCGAGGGTGACGATGACCGTGCGCGGTGCAGGCTGTTCAGCGACCGCTTCCATCGCATTGTCGATCAAGTTCCCGATGATCGTCATCAGGCTCTGCGCGTCGTGGTCCGCACCGTCGAGATGGGACGACGACGTGATGACGAGGTCGATGTCTCGTTCAGCCGCGACGGTGAGTTTGGCCAGCAGTAGCGCGGCCACGACCGGCGGGCCGATCCGGGCGCGGAGGTCCTCGGAAGAGGCGAGGTTGTGGCGCGTCACAGTGGTGACGAAGCGTGCGGCCTCGTCGAACTCGCCCAGGTCGATGAGGCCGGCGATGACGTGCAGCCGGTTCGTGAACTCGTGCTCCTGGGCGCGCAATGCATTGGCCAACCCCGTTGTCGCGTGCAATTCACGAACCAGCGATTCGAGCTCGGTGCGGTCCCGCAGGGTCACCACACTGCCCACGTCACGTCCGCCGACGACCACGGGACTGCGGTTTGCGACAAGCAGCGAGTCTTCGGTCAGGATGGCCTGATCGGTGCCCTCGCTGCGACCGGTCAGCAGGTCGAGAAGCCGGCCTGGTGGAACAACCTCGTCGATGGGCTGCCCGATCACCGTGTCCGTCAGGCCGAGCAAACGGCGAGCTTCGTCATTGATGATCGTTACCCGCTGCTTGGCGTCGAAGCCGAGGACGCCTTCGCGGATGCCGTGCAGCATCGCCTCGCGATCCTGGAGCAGCGATCCGATCTCTGCCGGCTCGAGGCCGAAGGTGGTGCGCTTGAGCGCCCTCGCCATGAAAAGTGCGACGAGGACGCCGATCCCCAGGGCGATCGCCGAGTAGAGCGCAATCTCCGCGATCTGCTGGCGAACTGCGCCCGCCACCCGTCTCTCCACGATGCCCACCGACACCTGGCCGATGACGTGGCCGGACGCATCGAAGATCGGAGCCTTGCCGTTGGCCGACCGGCCGAGGCTGCCGTGGTCGATTCCTACGTGGTCCTTGCCGTCGAGAACGGCGACAGGCTCTTCGAGGCGCTTGCCGATCAATGCGGGAGTGGGGTGCGAGAACCGCACCCCCGTTCGCTCCGTGACCACGACGTAGGAGGCGCCGGAGGACTTCGCGATCCGGTTGGCCACAGCACGGATGATGTGGGACGGATCGCCAGCGGCAACGGCAGCCGCTATCTGCGGAATCTGGGCGACGACGTCGGCCACCGCACGAGCACGGTCCTGGTACTGCTTGTCGAACGTCCGTTTGGTGAGCTGCACCTGCAAGTAGCCGCCGATCAGCGCCGTGGCCAGCAGGATTCCGAGCACGGCGAGCAGGAATCGTGAGGCGATTGTCCTCAGCCGCCACATGGCGTGGACCACCTCCTGACGCGCCTCCCGTGGAAACACCGGACCCAGCATGAAACCACGTTCGGGCCGCGCCGCGGAACACGTGGTGAGCAGAACGCACACAACGCACTGAAACGTTCGCGACATGAGCATTTCATGTGGGATCAGCGAACAACAGTTCGTTACCGGAAAACGAACACAACTGTTCCCGTCTGCCACGCCATGCGGGGACTCTCTGCGGAACCCACTGAGCTGAGAAGTGCTTGAGCGGACAGAGGAGTGCCAGACGTCATGAGCAGCAAACAGACCGGCAACGTGATCGAACTCGATGGCGTGTCCAAGCGATTTGCCACGCCCTCGGGCGGCATCTACACCGCCCTGCGCGACCTCGACTTCACGGTTGCCGCCGGCGAGTTCTGCGCGGTCGTGGGACCGACCGGCTGTGGCAAGTCGACGACACTGACCCTCGTCGCCGGATTGGAGCGCGCCAGCAAGGGCACCGTGCG
>JAOPWD010000172.1 GCA_025965875.1 Pseudonocardiales bacterium | reverse complement strand
CGCCGTCACCACGGCGGTGCTGCCGTCGGGGGACAGCGTCGGGGCGCCCAGCTTGATCAGGTGTGCGATGTCCGTCGATTTCACCGGACCCACCCTATGCGTCCGCCCGGTCGCTATCACGACGTGGTCTGCGGCCCATCCTCGTCGGTGAAGCAGTCACGCAGGCAAGCCATCGCCGCTGCGATCTTGGCGGTCTCGATCGGGCCGTAGCCGAGCATGATTCCTGCCGCGGCGCTGGCAGGTCCACGCCGCCGCTCTGACGTATCAAGGCGTGGCCTGCTCACCTCTTGATATCAGGAGGTGAGCGCGGTGGGCACCGGACGGTTGCTGTCGCAAGCGAGCATGCCGCTGCTGCGCGTGTCCGACGGGGTACCGCGGGCCGGGATCGCGATCATCGCCATGCTGGTGCTGGCCGGGCTGGACCTGGTTGGCGCGCTGCTGGCCCGCCGTTGGGCGCACGGCGGATCCCTGCTCTGGTTCGGGGCGGGCGTGGCCTGCTTCGCCCTGCTGTTCTGGGTGTACGGATCCAGCCTGCGCTACGCCGACCTGATCCCGGTGACGTTCGGCTGGATCGTCGCGCTGCAGGTGGGCCTCATGCTCATCGACAGCGTCCGCTCGGCCGGCGGCATCGCCACCGGACGCTGGATCGCCGCGGTGGCCATCGTCATCCTCGAGGGTTACCTGCTGTTCTCCTCCGACACCGGGTAGCGACCGGGTAGCGCCCTCGTACCGTCGTGGCGGGCTCGCCGGATCGCTCGTAGGCTCGGTGCGTGAAGATGTCGAGATCGCCGGCGGCGCACAAGTGACGGCCAGCGCCACCGCGCGGGCGGCCATCTTGACCGTCGATGACGACCCAGGAGTGTCCCGGTCGGTCGCGCGCGACCTGCGCCGCAAGTACGGGGCCGACTACCGGATCGTGCGCGCCGAGTCAGGCCAGCACGCCCTGGACGCGCTGCGCGAGATGAAGCTGCGCGGCGATCAGGTGGCCGTCCTGCTGGCCGACTACCGCATGCCACAGATGAACGGGATCGAGTTCCTCGAGCACGCGATGGACGTCTACCCGAACGCCCGCCGGGTGCTGCTTACGGCCTACGCCGACACCGATGCCGCGATCAGCGCGATCAACGAGGTCGACCTGGACTACTACCTGCTCAAGCCCTGGGACCCACCGGAGGAGAAGCTCTATCCGGTCCTGGACGACCAGCTGGCCGCGTGGCATGCCTCGGACTACCAGCCCGTGTCGGAGACCAAGGTCGTCGGCCACCGCTGGAACTCGCGTTCGTCCGACGTTCGCGAGTTCCTCGCCCGCAACCAGGTGCCGTACCGCTGGTACCTCTCCGAGGATCCGGAGGGCCAGCGGCTGCTCGCGGCGGCCGAGGCCGACGACCTGCGCCTGCCGGTGGTGATCACACCCGACGGCGAGGTGCTGATCGAACCCACCGATGCCGAGCTCGCCGCGCGCGTGGGGCTGGACACCGTGCCCGCCAAGGAGTTCTACGACCTGGTCGTGGTCGGCGGCGGACCGGCCGGGCTGGGCGCCGCGGTGTACGGCGCGTCTGAGGGGCTGCGCACGGTGCTGGTCGAACGAACCGCCGCCGGCGGCCAGGCGGGGCAGAGCTCGCGCATCGAGAACTACCTCGGCTTCCCCGACGGCGTCTCGGGTGCCCAACTGACCGAACGTGCTCGGCGGCAGGCCGTCAAGTTCGGCGCCGAGCTACTTACGACGCGCGAGGTCGTTGGTATCGAGGTGAACGGCTCGGCCCGGACGGTCCGCTTCTCCGACGGCGAGACCATCGACGCGCACGCGATCATCCTCGCCACCGGCGTCTCGTATCGGCTGCTCGCCGCTCCGGGGCTGACTGAACTGGCCGGCCGCGGCGTCTACTACGGATCCGCGATGAGCGAGGCCGCCAACTGCAAGAACCACGACGTCTACATCGTCGGCGGGGCGAACTCAGCCGGCCAGGCTGCCATGTACTTCGCGCGGATGGCCAAATCAGTGACCATGGTGGTGCGCGGCACCACGCTGGACCTGTCGATGTCGTACTACCTCGTGCAACAGATCGCGAACGTCGCGAACATCACCGTACGGACCTGCACCGAGGTCGTCGAGGGCAGCGGCGACGAACACCTGGAGTCGCTGACCCTGCGCGACAACAGCACCGGTGTCACCGAAGAGGTCGACACGCAGTGGGTGTTCGTCTTCATCGGCGCGGCACCGCGTACCGAGTGGCTGGACGGAGTCGTGGCGCGCGACGACGACGGTTTCGTGATCTCCGGACCCGATCTGCCGTTGGAGGGGAGCCGCCCCCGCGGCTGGACGGCTGATCGCGCGCCGTACCACCTGGAGACCAGCGTCCCTGGCGTGTTCGTAGCCGGTGACGCCCGGGCCGACTCGGCCAAACGGGTGGCCTCGGCCGTCGGCGAAGGCGCTATGGCGGTCATGCTCGTGCACCGTTATCTGGAGAAACGATGAACTGCGAGATCGACGAACTGCGCACCTTGTTCCTGTTCGAGAAGCTGAGCGACGAGCAGTTGGAGTGGCTGTGCCGCGAAGGCAGCGTCGAGCAGATCGAGCCGGGCTGGCTCTACCGCGAAGGCGAGCCGGCGAAGTGTTTCTACGTGCTGCTCGACGGCGGGCTTGTGCTGTCGCGGCGCGTCGGCGAGGACGACGTCGAAGTGGGCCGTACCGTGCAACGCGGCGTCTACGGCGGCGCGTTCCAGGCTTATCTGGGCGACCGCATCCAGCAGATCTACAACAACTCGATGCGGGTCACCGAGCCATCCCGGTTTTTTGTGCTCGACGCCGACAAGTTCGCCGACCTGATGCGGGACTGGTTCCCGATGGCGCAGCACCTGCTCGAGGGACTGTTCTTCGGTACTCAGAGCGCCCAGCAGGCACTCGGACAACGCGAGCGGCTGCTCGCCCTCGGCTCGATGTCAGCCGGCCTGACGCACGAGCTGAACAACCCCGCCTCAGCGGCGGTGCGGGCCACCTCCACGCTGCGCGATCGGGTGGCCGGCATGCGGCACAAACTGGCGTTGATCGCCGGCGGGCGCTACGACCGGGCCACCCTCGAGACGTTGATCAGGCTGCAAGAAGACGCGGTCGAACAGGTGGCGAAGGCGCCGGTGCTGACGCCGATGCAGGCCACTGATCGCGAGGACCAGTTGGGTGACTGGTTCGAGACGCACGGAATCGAGGGCGGCTGGGATCTGGCGCCGACCTTCGTCCAAGCGGGCTTGGACGAGTCGTTCCTGAACAAGGTCGTGGCGGCGGTCGACGAGAGCACCGTCGAAGGTGCCATCCGGTGGCTCAACTACACCGTCGAGACCGAACTGCTGATGGACGAGATCCAGGACTCCACGACGCGAATCTCCACCCTGGTCGCCGCCGCCAAGCAGTACTCGCAGATGGATCGCGCGCCTTACCAGGTCGTCGACGTGCACGAGTTGCTCAAGAGCACACTGCTCATGATGGGCCGCAAGATCGGCGACATCACGGTGGTCAAGGACTTCGACCGCACGCTGCCCGACATCCCCGTGTACGCCGCCGAACTCAACCAGGTCTGGACGAACCTGATCGACAACGCGGTGGCGGCGATGGACGGCTCGGGGACACTGACCCTGCGCACCGCCCGTGACGAGGACTGGCTGCTCGTCGAGATCGGCGACACCGGCCCGGGCGTACCCGAGGAAATCCGGCAGCGGATCTTCGAGCCGTTCTTCACGACGAAGGCGTTCGGCGAGGGCACCGGGCTGGGTCTGGACATCTCGTGGCGCATCGTCGTCAACAAGCACCACGGCGATCTACGGGTCGAGTCCGTGCCTGGCAACACCCGGTTCCAGGTTCGGCTGCCGTTTGTCGCTCCTGACCGGCTCGAGGTTCCGACGGCACAGGAGGCTGGCCAATGACCGAGATTCCCGGGATCGATCCCGCGGTTCCCCCGAGTGGCCCGGGCTGCGTCGAGTGCCTGGCCACCCCCGATGGCTGGTGGCTGCACCTACGACGCTGCGCCCAGTGCGGCCACATCGGCTGCTGCGACACGTCGCCGGCCCAGCACGCCTCTCAGCACGCGGGCGTGACCGAGCACCCGTTCGTGCGCAGTTACGAGCCCGGCGAAAGCTGGTTCTGGAGCTACCCGACCCAGGAGTTCCTCGAAGGTCCGCCGCTCGCCCCGCCGGAGCACCATCCGCTCGACCAGCCGCTGCCCGCCCCGGCCGACCGGGTTCCACCCGATTGGCAACGGCACCTGCACTGACCGACGGCCCGTCAGGTGATGTCGATCTCGACCAGCGCGACGGTGATGTTGTCCGGCGCGCCTGCCTCGATCGTGGCCTTCAACAGCTCGAACGCTGCCTCGCCGCCCTTGTGGCTGGCGACGATGGCGGCGATTTCCGTGTCGTTGAGGGCGTCGGTAAGCCCGTCGCTGCAGATCAGGTAGGTGGCCCCGTCGCCGAGTCGCCGGGTGCTGGTGTGCGGGTCGACTGGTTCCAGCTCCACGCTCCCACCAAGGGTCTGGGTGACGACGTGGCTGCGGCGCTGGCCCGGCATGGGGGATCCACTGTCGTCCTCACTCAGCTGGACCAGTCCGTCGTCAAGCGCGTACACCCGGCTATCGCCGATGTTGAACACGACTACGCCCTGCTCGGTGACGACGAGGCCGGCGATGGTGGTGCCCATCGCGGTGCGCTCGGGGTGCCCCGCGGCTTCGGCGTACACCGACTGATTGCACGCGTGCAGTGCACTGCGGACCAATGCATCATCCGTGAGTTCCGGCGCGGCACGTGCGAGCCACCGCACCGCGACGGAGCTGGCTACTTCGCCTGCCGGGTGCCCGCCCAAGCCGTCGGCGACGGCCACGACAACCGGAGTTGTGATCGGCAGGTAGAACGTCTGTGACGTCGGAGTGGTCGCCGCGCACAGCGTCCAGGCCCCCACGACAAGGCTGTCCTCGTTGTGTTCGCGCATCAGCCCGTCATGGCTGAGAGCCGAAACGGCAACGTGGTGCATGATGCGACGCTACTGTGTCGCCGCCGGACAAACCTGCGCGCTCCGGCCCGTAGGCAGGAGCGCGCAGGTCGCTATCCGGACATGCTGATCGCGGCTACTTCGCCTGCAGGTTGAAGGTGGCCGAGGCCGAACTGCCCGAGTAACGGTTCGCGTCGGCACCGGCCGGCAGGTACGTCGCGGTGAGCGGGTACTTGCCGTTCTTCTGGGCCAGTTTCAGCGAGGTGCTCGCAACACCGTTGGCGTCCGTGATGGCCGAGACGGTCTGCGTGCCGAGCCGGAACGTCATCGTCCGTCCCGCCAACGCTAGGCCCGCTGCGTCCTTGAGGACCGCACTGAGCGTGACCGCCTTGTTAGGCCCTCCGGTCAGCGCTCCCGTGTACGTCACCGCCGTTGCCTTGACGCCCTCGGCGAAGGTGCCTGCATTGTCGGCCGAGTTGTACAGCGCGTCGCCCGCGAAGCTGGCCGACACCGCGTAGTTGCCGGCGTCGAGCATCGGCGTGAACGCGCGGCTGGCCATACCTGACGAGTTCGTCGAGGCATTCCCGACCGGGGAGCCGTTGTAGCTGAAGCTGACCGCGCGGCCCTGAACCGGGTTGCCGAACTCGTCGGTCAATGACGCGGTCAACGCACCCGCGGTGTCGTACGTGCCGGTGAAGTCGCCGACGTAGCTGGCGGCCACGTCGCGCTTGCGGATCGTCACCGACGTGGTGTTCGATGCGCATGCCGAGTACCGGTCGCACGACTGCAACGTCGCGGTGTAAGTACCCGGCGTCGAGTACCGGTGCGTCGCGTGGGCACCTCCGGTGGCGCTCGGCGACCCGTCACCGAAGTCCCACCGGTAGGTGAGCGTCGACTGGTCATCGATGCCCGGATCGGTCGCGCTGCCGTTGAGGGCGATCGGGATTCCCCACGCCCCGCCCACGTTCGGGCCGGCGTGCACTGCGGGCGCCTCGTTGGTGACGTTGACCGAATAGGTCGTGCTCGAGGTCAGCCCGGTTGCGTCGGTCGCCGTCAGTTGGCCGCTGTAGAGGCCGCTGCCGCCGAACGTGTGCACCGGATGCGCCCCGAAGGCCACGCCGCCGTCAGAGAAATCCCAGCGCAATGTGGGGAAACCGCACACGCTGCTGCTACCGCTGCCATCGAACTGCACCGGTTGGCCTTCGTCGCCGCTGTATACGCCACCGTTACCGGCATCGACCACCGGGGCGACGTTGTTCTTCGCCAACGTGCCGAGATCGATCGTCTGATCGGGTGCGGTGAGCGGCAGAGAGATGCCTGCGGCCGAGGACGTGATGGAGCCGATGGTGCCTCCGAAGAGGGCTTCATCGAATGTGACGCCTGGAATGGGCGTGGGGATGCCCGTGATGGTCGCTTCGTAATGCACGGCGGTGGTCGTCGACAGGTCCACGTCGGGTGCGTACGCGAGGTTGGTGAACGAGTACTGAACGCCGTTGCCGGCCGGCTGCGTGCAGGAGAAATGCACGGAGTCGGTGAGCGTCGAGGGCGACGAACCGCCGAACGTGAGCGGCGCGGTGCTGGGGGCACCGCCGCCGACGACCTCGACGGAGCGGACGGTGGCAACCCCGGCTCCGTTGATCGTGGCGCTCACGCTGACATTGACCGACAGGACGATGCTCAGGCCGGGCGCCGGGTAGATCGCGGGAATGACGGTGATCGTGGCGACGGGCACGCTGACCGCACCGGAATTGCAGCTCACCGCAGGATCGCCGGGCAGCGGCATCGAGCACAGGAACGCAAGCGTGAACGGCTCATTGGCGGCCGTCAGCGTTGCGGCCGGACTGAAGCTCGTGCCGCCGGTCGAGTCGTTGAACGCGCCGTACTGGATGTTGAGGTGCCCGGCCGCCGTCATCGATCCGATGAGTGGCGCGAGCTTGTCCGTGATCGGCATGGTCTGCCCTTGCCGCAGCCGGCTGTCGTCGTAGGTCACGTCGGCCGTCGAGGCGGGCGCGTACGAAAGGCTGGTCACCTGGGTCGTCACCTGGGCGCCGAACGCCCAGCTGCCTGGCCCGGGCCCGAAGGCGTCCGGGAAGCAGTCGTCGCACATGGCCGTCGTGTCGAACGTGACGTGCGGGTTCGTCGCGCCGCCGAATGACGGCGCTACCGTTTTCGTCAGCGGCGCGGCGGCGGCCGGACCGGACAGGGCGAGCAGTCCCCCCGCGGTGAGCGCGAGTGTTGTTGCGATGACGCCGGAGATCCGGGCGACCTTCATACATTTCCTCTCGGAGAACGCGGATGTGTACGTGCTGTGTTCACCTGGCAGGAGGACGCCACAGGCGGCGT
>JAOPWD010000137.1 GCA_025965875.1 Pseudonocardiales bacterium | reverse complement strand
CCGATGTTGACGTTGGCGATGCCGCAGTCCGATCCGTCCGGTGAAGTGAATCGCTCGGCCTCGCGCACGTTGAGCGTGAAGATCGACGACGACAGGCCCTGCGGCACGTCGTTGTGCATGGCGAGCGCTTCGTCGAAGTCGTCGTAGGTGAGGACGTAGAGAATCGGCGCGAACGTCTCGCTGCGCACGATGTCACTCTGCGTCGGCATTCGGACGACTGCGGGCTGGACGTAGTACGCGTCGCCGGCCTCGTCGGTCAGCACTCGCTCGCCACCGGCAATCAGCTCGCCACCGTCGGCCTGCGCCTTGTCGAGCGCGGCGGCGTAACCCTCGTACGCAGCCTGGTCGACGAGCGGGCCGACCAATGTGCCGTCGGCCAGCGGCGAGCCGATCGGCAGCGTCTCGTACGCGGCCTTGATCTTGGCTACCAGTTCGTCGGCGATAGAGGAGTGCGCGATGACGCGACGCAGCGACGTGCAGCGCTGTCCGGCGGTGCCGGCCGCGGAGAAGACGATGCCGCGCACGGTGAGATCGAGGTCGGCTGACGGCGCGACGATGGCGGCGTTGTTGCCGCCGAGCTCGAGCAGCAGGCGGCCGAACCGCCCGGCCACCCGGGGAGCGACGGCGCGGCCCATGCGGGTCGAGCCGGTCGCGCTGATCAGAGCGACGCGGGGGTCGTCGACGAGTGCTTCACCGACGGCGGCGGTGCCCAGTACCAGCGAGGAGATTGCGGCCGGGGCGCCGACCCGGCGGGCCGCCTCGGCGGCGAGCGCCTGGCAGGCCAGGCCGGTGAGCAGCGTCTTCTCCGACGGCTTCCACACGACCGCGTCGCCGCAGACGAGGGCGAGTGCGGAGTTCCATGACCACACCGCGACCGGAAAGTTGAACGCGCTGATGACGCCGACGACCCCGAGCGGGTGCCACTGCTCCATCATCCGGTGGCCGGGACGCTCGGAGGCGATGGTCAGACCGAACAGCTGGCGGGACAGGCCCACGGCAAGGTCGCAGATGTCAATCATCTCCTGGACCTCGCCCAGGCCCTCGGAGCGGATCTTGCCGGCCTCGATGGACACCAGCGCGCCCAGGTCGGCCTTGTGCTCGCGCAGTAGCTCACCGAGTTCGCGCACAAGCTGGCCGCGCACGGGCGCCGGCACGTTGCGCCAGGTGCGGAACGCCTCGTGCGCGTCTCCGACGATGGCGGCGACCTCGTCGGCGGTGTGGGCGTGCACGCGGCCCAGCTCACCGCCGGTGATGGGGGAGCGGGCGATCAGCTCTCCGTCGTGCGGCAGCTCGTCGACGCCGAGGCGCGAGAGGATCGCGGTGGTCTCGGCGACGAGGGCATCATGCGTGGGGACGGTCATCAACACTCCTTGGGCGGTACGTAACTTACGACTCCCTAGCTTATGTCGTAAGTTGTGCTTATGCCTAATGGCGGTGGTGCGATGCTCGACGTGGGCCGGCTGCGGCTGCTGCGCGAGGTCGGGCTGCGCGGCACCATCGCCGGCGCGGCGCGCTCCCTCGGGCTGACGTCGTCGGCCGTTTCGCAGCAACTGGCGGTGCTGGAGCGCGAGGCGGGCACCGCGTTGGTCGACCGTTCCCCACGTGGTGTGGTGCTCACCGGGGCCGGCCGCCTGCTCGCGGCGCGTGCCGCCGAAGTGCTCGACGTGCTCACGTCCGCGCGTGCTGATCTCGACCGGATCGGCGGCTCGGTGGCCGGGCCCGTGGCGGTCGCCTCGGTGGCCAGCGCCGCTGCCACGTTCGTCTCGGCCGCCGTCACCGGCCTGCGCGCCGCACACCCGGACGTGTCGGTCACCGTCACCGCGGCGGAACCCTCGCAGGCGCTGCGCCTTCTCGTGGCCGGCGACGTCGACCTCGCGGTCGTGGACGAGTACGACTACGTGCCGCTCGCGCTGCCCGAGTTCGTGGTCGTGCGTGAGCTGTGCACCGAGCCGCTGGTGGCGGTGGGGCCGGCCGGGTCCTTCGGCCGGCGCCGCCCGGCGCTGGCCGACCTGGCGGCGCGAGATTGGGTGATGCCGCCGGACGACGCCGCCTGCGGGCTCGCGGTGCGCTCGGCGTGCCGGGCCGAGGGGTTCGAGCCGCGGGTGCGCTGGGAGACCGACGACATGCTGCTGCTGGTGCGTGCGGTCGAGGCCGGCCACGGAATCGCGATTCTGCCGCTGCTGTCGGTGCCCGACGGCGTGGCCGACGTCGACGTACGCCCGCTCCGCGAGCCTGCGTTGGAGCGCCGACTGATCGCCGTCGCGAGGGCCAGCGCGATGGGCCGGCCGGTTGTGGGTACGGTGCTTGAAGCGCTAGTCGAGGCGGCAAAGCACACGCTCACCTCACAAAAGCGACAGTTTGCGCGACCGTCGGCCTTGTAACAGAATCACGGCTTGACTATTGGGAACGACACGCGTGTAATTCCCTTAGTGTCGTTTCGCGGGGTGCGGCAACCACTAGACCCAGGAGGACGCCGTGACCGAACTCACAAGCAATATGGCCGACGAAGACCTCACCCAGCTATTTGGGCTGCCGGACGAGGCCAGTTGGCAGGAGCGCGCACTGTGCGCCCAGACCGACCCGGAGGCGTTCTTCCCCGAGAAGGGCGGCTCCACCCGCGAGGCGAAGAAGATCTGCACCGGCTGCGAAGTCCGCGGCGAGTGCCTCGAATATGCCCTCCAGCACGACGAGCGCTTCGGCATCTGGGGCGGCCTGTCCGAACGCGAACGCAGAAGGCTGAAGCGAGCAATCTAATTCTGCCTCGGGGGTGTCACTCGATCTCCCCCACTCGCAAGCGGGGGATCTGTCGCGCCGACACTCATCGCCTGGTGGTCGGCTCTGAAGCCCTTTAGGGCACTGCCAATTAACGCACCGGCGCCGAAGCCGGGGCCGGTGCGGTGGACGGCCAATAGCTGCAGGGCGACGGTGAGGGCGCATGGCGAGAGTCGGCCATCAAGGGCCCATTTCACTCCGCCGAGGGACACCCGGCGGGATGAGTCAGTGCGGGGGGTCGATTTCGTCGACGTCCTTGCCGAGCAGTTCGGCGACCAGTTCGGCGACGACCATGAAGACGAGGTCGGCGCGCTCGTCACGGTCGATGGCGCGGGCCTCGACGGGGCGG
>JAOPWD010000067.1 GCA_025965875.1 Pseudonocardiales bacterium | reverse complement strand
GCAGGCCGGATGTCGTCCCAGCCCGGGAACTTGAAGTCCGCCAGCGAGTCGATCACGAGCTTGGGCTGGTCGCCGGCGAACGACGCGGGCGCGCCGTAGCCCTCGCCCGTGGCCCGGAAGGTCGTGCCCGGGCCGAGCTGCTGAAGGACGCGGTCCAGCCACCCGGTGCTGTAGCTCGTCAACCCGCCCTTTTCCAGCAGTTGCTGGGCGTCGAAGTGGCTGCGATTCACGCCGCCGGCCGATACCGCGGGAACGAACGCCAGCTCACCGCTCGACCAGAGCCCGTCCACCAGAGGCTGCATCGCATGGTGGACGGCCCAACCCGTCGTGCCGGCGAGCGGGAGGAGCTGTGCATCCCCGGGCACGAGCGGGCCACGAACCGTGCGCAGGAAATCCAAGCCCAGGAGCGAGGAGTTGGGTGCGAGGATGCGCAGCCCGTCTGCGGCGCCACGCAGGAAGATCGTGACGAGGGTGTTCTGCGTTGTGCTGGCGGTCGCCGCGTACGCCGACCTCGTGGTGACGAGCTGGCTACCGAGCGCGGCCACGCCGACGAGCCCCGTGGCAGTGAGGAACTTGCGCCGGGTCCAGCCGCTGGTGCCCCACGCGTCGTCCTGTGCGCACAGGTCGGCGCTGACTTGCTCGGCGCGACGGCGCAGGGCCAGCTCTGCGGCCATCGGTGGCTCGATCGTCGTCATCGGCTCTGCGTCCTCAGGATCGGGAAAGTGGTCCGGGTGTCGGTTGACTCAGCGCAGGGCATGATGCGGCCCGTCCAGGATGATCGCGATCAGTGGCGCGAGCACCCATCGCAGCCGGGACTTCGACATGACCGTCGACGCAGGCTCGTTGAGAAACGCCTGCAAGATGGCCTGGTGTGCCACCGAGAAGGTCATTCCGGTCAGCCGTCTGGTGAGCAGCGTGATCGCTTCACCGCTGGTGACCGGTATGCGTCCGTAGAGCGCGCTCTTGTCAGAGGCCGCGAAACCCTCCCACCAGTCGCCGGCGAAGCCGAGGTGCTGGGTCCATGAGCTGAGCAGCGTGCTCGACGAGCGCCAGGAGCCGGCCACATCGGGGTAACCGTCCGGCGAGGGCCAGTCCAGCGGCACATGGCCGATGTCCGACGACATCCAGCTCAGCGTGTTCAGCGCCTTGGTCATGTCCGTCACGACCGGGGTCAGGATCCGAACGGTCGCGATCAGGTTCTCGGTGGGGCGCCGTACCTTCGCGCCACGGCTCTGCCAGAACTCCGTGGAGTGCACGATCGTATCGAGCATCGGCACGATCTTCGTCCCGTTGGCGAGGTAGGCCTTCGCGACGGCGGCGACCAGCGCGGCGGACGGATGGTCCGAGACGTACCGGACGCACATCTTGGTGGCCAGCCGTTGCGCAGTCGCCGGGTGCTTGGCGAGATACCTCAGCAGTGCGTCGCCGGCCGGGCCGCCGTCGGCCACCGACGTGTTGGCGTGCGCAAAGCCCAGCACCCGAATGGTTCCCGTGTAGTGGTCGCCCGCGTGGTAGGTGTAGTTGGACTGGCTGTCGATGGTGCGCCCGGTCAGCAGCTTGGACGCGTTCTTGACGTCGCTCTCGGAGTAGGCGAGCCCCACCGTGTGCAACTCGAGCAGTTCACGTCCGTAGTTCTCGTTGACCGCGGCCTTGGTGGAATCGGCCAGATTGAGGAAGGTCAGCATCGCCGGGTGCTTGGCCGAGGCCAACAGCATGTCGGTGAACGAGCCCATCGCGTACTTGCGGATGACGTCGCGGTCGTAGGCGTGCCGGGTGTTCCAGACGTCGCCGTTGTGATTGGCCACGTTGAGGTGATTCGAGAACAGGTCGACCAGCGTCTCGTACATCTGGGCGCCGCTCCAGGTCTGCAGGCCGAGGGTGACCCGAGTCAGCTGGTTCATCGCGTCCCAGCCGTACTCGTTCCCGTTCGCCTTGAGGTACTGGCGAACCGCCCATGGGCTCTTGCCGAGCAACGGCCCCTGCGCTGCGACGGCCGCGTGGCCGCTGTAGCCGGGGTGGGTGGTTCCAGCCGTCACCTGCTTGAGGTACCAGGCTCTGATCCCGTTCGCCGTGATGTCGGCCCGGGAGTTCTTGGTGGGACCGAACGCAAGCCGGGACAGCACGTGATTCGTGGGGTCCCACGTCATCGGGGCCTTGACACTATGGCTGGTGTGAGCCATGGCCTGGGCGATAGTGGGCCAGATGAGCGTCATGGGGTCCTCGTGTCCGCGGGCTGCCGAGATTCCCTGGCCCCCGTGGCCCCGGTCCGATGTTAAGTTAACGTTAGATCACGACTGACGCAAGTGGCTCAGCGCAACCACCGCGTATTGATCATCGAGGAAGCCGCACGCTACCCTTCCCGGGCCCGGAGGGGGTCATCGTGTTCGGTAAGCAGTGGATGCCCGCGGAGGGCACGGTCGTCGCAACGCGCATCGCCGGTACCAGCGGCGACGGCACGGTCTCGACCACCGAGTTCGTCGTCGAGGTCCGCACGCCGGACGGCGAGACGTTCCGGGCGAAGGTCGGGGAGCCACGGATCGTGAACGACTTCAAGAGTCCGATCGTAGGCGCGGTGGCTCGGGTCGAATTCGATCCGAAGAGCCGCAAGGTCCGGTTCGACAAGAGCGATCCTCGGCTGAGCTGGAAGGCGTCTGAGAAGGCGCAGCAAAACAGCTTCGACGCCGCGCTCAACCAGGCCCCGGACAGTCAGCCGGCCACTGCCGCTGCCGATCCGCGGCTGGCTCAGTTGCAGGCGTTCATGCAGGCAACTGACGGCGGCGTGACCAGGCTCGACCCCAACAACCCGGATACCGCCGCGCTGCGTGACATGCTGCTGCGCGCAACGGGAGGACGAGGAGCGGCATCCGCCGCCGATCCCGCCGGTCCGACCGGCAGTCCAACCGAACGTGAGGCCTAGCGGGACAGCTGGCGGTACGGGGTTGTCGTGACGCCTTGGCCGTCGCGCCATTCGTAGACTGACACGCCGGAGACGAAGACGCGTTCGGCGCGGCTCATCACGTCCAGCGGGTCGCCGTCCCAGATCACCACGTCGCCGTCGAGGCCCTGGGTGAGCGAGCCGACCCGGTCGGCCAGGCCCATCATGCGGGCCGGGTTGACGGTGAGCGATTGCAGCGCATCCTCGCGGGTCATGCCCTCCTTGACCGCGAGGGTGGCCTGGTGGATCAGGAAGTTGATCGGCACCACCGGATGGTCGGTCGTGAGCGCGACCTCGACGCCGGCCTTGGCCAGCCGGCCCGGGTTGGCCAGCGTGCGCTCGCGCAGCTCGACCTTGGACCGGCTGGTGAACAGTGGGCCGACGATGCACGGGATGTTGCGCTCGGCCAGCACGTCGGCGAGCAGGAAGCCCTCCGTGGCGTGGTTGACGATCAGTCGGTAGCCGAACTCGTCGGCCAGCCGGATGGACGTGGCGATGTCGTCGGCGCGGTGGGTGTGCTGGCACCAGGGCAGCTCGCCGTCCAGGACGCGGACGAGCACCTCACTGGTCGGGTCGCGGTCGAACGGCTCCTCCTTGCTCGCTGCGGCGTCGCGCTTGGCCCGGTAGTCCTGTGCTTTGGTCATGGCATCGCGGATGACCGCGGCCACGCCCTGGCGCGTCGAGGGGAGCTGCTTCTTCTCGCCGTAGACCCGCTTCGGGTTCTCGCCCAGCGCGCTCTTCACGCTGCACGGAGCCATCAGCACCATCTCGTCGATGATGCGGCCCCACGTCTTGATGGCGACGGTCTGGCCGCCGATCGGGTTGCCGCTGCCGGGCTTGACCACGACCGCGGTGACGCCGCCGGACAGCGCGTCCTTGAAGCCCTCGTCGGCGGGATTGATCGCGTCCAGCGCCCGCATCCGGGCGCCGTTCGGATCCGTCATCTCGTTCGTGTCGTTGCCGGCCCAGCCCTGCGACTCCTCGTCGATGCCGACGTGGGCATGCGCGTCGATGAAGCCCGGCAGCACCCAGCGGCCCGTGGCGTCGACCACCGGCACACCGTCGGGCACCGCCACGTCCGCGCCGACGGCGGTGATCACGCCGTCGGTGACGAGCACGGTGCCGTTCTCGATGATCGGGCCGTCGACGGGTACGACCCGCCCTCCGGTGATGGCGACGCTGCCGGTGAGTTGAGTCATGCGTCCCACCGTATTGGGCGCACCGCGGCTGCCGGCACCCGGTTCGCCCGCACTACGGTGGTTTGTAAGCCACACGAGGGGAACGCAGATGACGGAGCAGGGATCGGCGCAGATCGGGGTCACCGGACTGGCGGTGATGGGGCGCAATCTGGCGCGAAATCTGGCGCGACACGGGCACGTCGTCGCGCTGCACAACCGATCGCCCGAGCGCACGCGGAGCCTGGTCGAGCAGCATGGCGCCGAGGGCACATTCGTGCCGAGTGAGTCGATGGCGGACTTCGTCGCCAGCCTGGCGCAGCCCCGCGCCGTCATCGTCATGGTCAAGGCGGGCGAGCCGACCGACGCCGTCATCAGCGAACTCGTACCACTGCTCGACGAGGGTGACATCGTCATCGACTGCGGCAACGCGCACTACGCCGACACCAGACGGCGCGAGGCGCAGCTCAAGGAGCACGGCCTGCACTTCGTCGGCTGTGGCGTGTCCGGCGGCGAGGAGGGTGCGCTCAACGGGCCGAGCATCATGCCCGGCGGGTCCGCGGAGTCGTACAAGACGCTCGGACCGATGTTCGAGGCTATCGCCGCGCAGGTCGACGGGACGCCGTGCTGTGTGCACGTCGGCCCCGACGGCGCCGGGCACTTCGTCAAGATGGTGCACAACGGCATCGAGTACGCCGACATGCAGCTGATCGCCGAGGCCTACGACCTGCTGCGCACCGGGCTGGCCCTCGAGCCCGCCGAGATCGGCCAGATCTTCCGCACCTGGAACGAGGGTGACCTGGACTCGTTCCTGATCAACATCACCGCCGACGTCCTGAGCCACGTCGACGCCGAAACAGGCCGGCCGTTCATCGACGTCGTGCTCGACCAGGCCGAGCAGAAGGGCACCGGCCGTTGGACGGTGCAGAGCGCGCTCGACCTCGGGATCCCGATCACCGGCATCGCCGAAGCCACCTTCGCCCGCTCCCTGTCCGGCCACGCCGACCAGCGGGCCGCGGCTCGCGCGGTGTTCGGCGGTGCGGCGGCGACGGTCGACGTCCCGGACCGGGATAACTTTGTCGAGGACGTGCGTCGCGCGCTGTACGCCTCGAAGGTGGTCGCGTACGCCCAGGGCTTCGACCACATCGAGGCGGGCAGCGACGAGTACGGCTGGGACATCGACCGCGGCGCGATGGCGACGATCTGGCGCGGCGGGTGCATCATCCGGGCCCGATTCCTCGACCGCATCCGTGCGGCCTACGACGAGGATCCGTCACTGCCGAGCCTGCTCGTTGCCCCGTACTTCGTCGAGGCGCTCAAGAACGGCGTGGACAGCTGGCGCCGCGTCGTGGCCGCCGCGGCGACGGCCGGCCTCCCGACGCCCGCCTTCTCGTCCTCGCTGGCCTATTACGACGGGCTGCGCCGCGACCGGTTACCCGCCGCGCTCATCCAGGGCCTGCGCGACAACTTCGGCGCGCACACCTACCGGCGGGTCGACCGCGACGGCAGCTTCCATACCGAGTGGGCCGGCGACGAGGCCGAGCATCCGGCCTGAGTCGCTGCTGCTTGGCGATCTTGTGGCGTATCTGAGGCATTGCGGAGGCAACCAACAGCGTCAGCCGCTCACTCCCCCGTCGGCAACTCCACGTGGCCGCCGAACTCCTTGCGCATGGCCGAGAGCAGCTTGTCGGCGTAGCCGGCCTCACCGCGGCTGCTGAACCGCGCGAACAGAGCGGCGGACAGCACTGGCGTCGGGACGCCCTCGTCGATCGCGGCCTTGATCGTCCAGCGGCCCTCACCGGAGTCCGAGACGCGCCCGGCCAGCCCCTCGAGGGTCGCGTTGGTCGCCAGCGCGTGCGCCGTCAGATCCAGCAGCCAGGACGCGACGACCGAGCCGCGCCGCCATACCTCGGCGACCTTGTCGATCTCGATGTCGAATTGGTAGTACTGCGGCTGGTCCAGGGGGGTGACCTCAGCGGAATGATCCTGCTGCTCCGCGCCGGCATTGGCGTGCTGCAGGACGTTGAGGCCCTCGGCGTAGCTGGCCATCATGCCGTACTCGATGCCGTTGTGGACCATCTTGACGAAGTGCCCGGCGCCGTTCGGCCCGCAGTGCAGGTAGCCCTTCTCCTCAGGGCGCGGCTCACCGGTGCGTCCCGGCGTACGCGGCGCTGCCTCGACACCGGGCGCGATGCTCTCGAAGATCGGCTCGAGGTATTCGACGATCTCCGTCTCGCCGCCGATCATCAGGCAATAGCCACGATCGAGGCCGAACACACCGCCGCTCGTGCCGACGTCGACGTAGTGGATGCCCTTCGGCTTGAGCTCCGCGGCGCGGTCGATGTCCTCGCGGTAGTTGGAGTTGCCACCGTCGATGATGATGTCGCCCGGCTCCATCAGCTCGGCGAGCTCCGCGACGACCTCGCCGGTGACGCCCGCCGGGATCATCACCCAGACCACCCGCGGCTTGTCCAGCTTCGCGAGGAAATCCTCGTAGGTGAGCGCGCCTACCGCGCCCTCCTTCTCCAGCCCCGTGACGGTGTCGGCGCTCCTGTCGAACACGACCGCGGTGTGCCCGGCGCGCATGATCCGACGGACGATGTTGGCACCCATCCGGCCCAGGCCGATCATTCCCAGCTGCATGATTAGGACTCCTTGTTCGCGCGACTATGTCTGATTTCGCGCTGCCGCGCGATACCTGCGGATCAGGGCGTTGGTGGAGCCGTCGTGCGTCAATTCCGGCTCGTCGGCGGCAGTCAACTCGTCAGCGACCTTCTTCGCCAGCACCTTGCCCAATTCGACGCCCCATTGATCGAAGGAGTTGATGTTCCAGACCGTCCCCTGCACGAAGACGCTGTGCTCGTAGAGCGCGACAAGCGTGCCGAGCGCGTACGGGGTCAGCCGCTCGATCAGCAGCGTGTTCGTCGGCCGGTTGCCCTCGAACACGCGGTGTGGGACGAGTTCGGGCGGGGTGCCCTCGGCGGCGACCTCTTCGGCGGGCTTGCCGAACGCGAGCGCCTCGGTCTGGGCGAACACGTTCGCGGTGAGCAGGTCGTGGTGGATGCCGAGCGGGGTGAGCGGCCTCGTGAACCCGATGAAGTCACACGGGATGAGTTCGGTGCCCTGGTGGATGAGCTGGTAGAAGCTGTGCTGCCCATTGGTGCCGGGCTCGCCCCAGAACACCGGGCTGGTGGCGTAGTCGACCGGCTCGCCGGCGAGCGTGACGGACTTGCCGTTGGACTCCATCGTCAGCTGCTGCAGGTAGGCCGGGAACCGCTTGAGGTACTGG
>JAOPWD010000014.1 GCA_025965875.1 Pseudonocardiales bacterium | reverse complement strand
GGGACCTTGGCCGTGCTGACCCCGCCGGTGATCATCTGCCTCGTCGCCATCGGCAGGCTCGGCTTGGCGGCGAGATAGGTGTCCATGAACAGCTTCCACGTCTTGCCCGGCAGATCGGACCCGTACTCGGCGCCGCCGTAGGAGTTGTAGATCGGCTGTCGGGAGTTTCCGCTGCCGGCCCACACCGCCACGCTCACCTGCGGCGTGTAGCCGACCATCCACGCGTCGCTGTTCGCGGTGGTGCCGGGGATGCCCTCGGTACCGGTCTTCGCGGCGCAGATACGCCCGTTCGCCAGCGCGTCGTTCGACCAGGCGGCGATGGGCAGGAGGGTCATCGTGACGTCATTCGCGACCTTGGGATCCAGCGCCCGCTTGGCCGCCTTCTTGTGCTCGTAGACGGTGTCTCCGTTGGCGTCGACCGCCTTCTGCACGAAGTAGGCGTCGTTGCGTGCGCCGTTGTTCGCGAGAGTCGCGAACCCGACCGCCTGATCGATCGGGCGCACGGCGTAGTCGCCGATGCCGATGCCGAACCCGGTTGTGCCACTCGCGTTCACCAGCGTCTTGTTGCCGTTGCTGTCGGTCTCGGCGATGCCCGCGGCATGGGCCGTCGCCGCGACGCTGTTCGGTCCGGCCTGCTCGGCCAGCTGGTCGAACGTCGTGTTGAGCGAGTACTTCATGGCCAGGCTGAGCTGCACCGATGAACTGCTGACGCCGCGATCGCCCGGGTCGTTGCAGATCTGCCGTCCCTGGATCGTCACGCAGTAGCTGCCGTTGACGTAGCTGCTGATGGTCAGCGCAGGCCGGTCGGCCTTCTTCTTCAGGGTCTGGGTGAGCACGGTGGCCAGCGTGTACGGCTTGAATGACGAGCCCGGCGGTCGCGAGCCGATGCCTGCGTAGTCAAAGTTGTCTACCTTGCCGGCGTAGTTCTTGCCGTTGGGACCGCCGTAGTACGCGAGCACCCCTCCGGTCGCGGGGTTCACGGCGACGAGGGCGTTCTTGAAATTGCGCTGTTGCGGGGTGAGGTTGGCAAAGGTCTGGTTGACGGACGCCAGTGCGATGCTCTGGGCGTTCCGGTCGATCGTGGTCTGGATGCGCAGGCCGCGCGTGTTGATCTCGGCCTCGCTGATGCCGTGGGCCTCCAGATCCTGGATCACCTGGTGCACGATCAGGGCCGTCGGCCCGGTCGTGCCCAGGCTGTCGTTGTTCGGTCGCTTCACCTTGGGGTAGGCGAGCCGGGCCCCCTGCTCTTTGGTGAGGTGCTTCGTGCTGACCATCCCGTCCACGACGTACTGCCAGCGTGCCTTCGCCTCCGCGGGGTTCGCGGCCGGGTCGTAGTAGCTGGGCGCGCGCAGTTGCGCGGCGAGCATCGCCCCCTGCGCGGTGTTGAGTTTGCTGACGTCCTTGCCGAAGAAGGTCTGGGCGGCGGCCTGGATGCCGTACGCGCCCCGGCCGAAGTAGACGGTGTTGAGGTAGAACTCGAGGATCTGGTTCTTGGAGTACTGCCGGCTGAGCTTGACGGCGATCGCGAGTTCCTTGAGCTTGCGCGACAAGGTGCGCGCGTCGCTCAGGTAGGCGTTCTTGGCGTATTGCTGGGTGATGCTCGAGCCGCCCTGGGTGTCGCCGCCGGTCACGTCCGAGACGGCCGCCCGCACCGTGCCCCGGATCGATACGCCCGGCTCCTTGTAGAAGCCGCGGTCCTCGGCGGCCAGTACTGCCCAGCGCACGTTGGCGGGCACCTTGTCGAGCTTGACGGTCGTCCGGTTCACGGTGCCGATGCGCGCCATCACCGAGCCGTCGGAGTACAGGATCGTCGCGACCTGCGGCAACGGCAGGCTCTCCGGGCGCGGGACGTCGCTGAGCACGTAGAACAGGCTGACCGCGGTGACCGTGAGCAGGGTGGTGATGCCGAGCAACCAGGTTCCCGTCAGGCCGAGCCGACGCAGGAAGCGCTTGCCCCGACTCATCGCCGCCAGCCGCTGCTTCTTGGCCAGCCGCCGCGCCTTCCATTTGGCGACGAGGTTGCCGATCGGTCCGTGATCGGATTTCGGGGCGGGCTTGACCACGCGCTTGGGTCCGCCTTTTTGCAGTTTTTCCCGCTCGGCCAAAGCCTCAGCCGTCCGCGGCGCTGAGCGAGGAGTCGGCGGGTCGGCCGAGGACGTAGGAGCGGATCAGGTGGTTCCAGCCGCAGCCGGGGCAGACCTCGACGACATACACGTCGAACTCGGAGCGGGTGCCGTCGAGTTGGGCGAGCTCGGCGGCCGTCTTGGCCTGGCCGCTCGTCTTGCCCAGTGACTGGCCGAAGACGTAGTGCACGTGCTGCAGCCGGCGCCGGTCGCACACCGGGCAGGCGACCGGGCTGGGGGTGCCGTAATGCTTGGCCGCGAGCAGCAGGTGCGGGTGCGCGTCACACGCTTCGGCCTGCGTCCGGCGCCCGGACGCGACGTCACCGAGTAGGGCCCGCCGCTGCAGGCCGTAGTCAATGACGTCGCGCTTGCTCACGGCCCGGACTTTACGCGGCACACCCGACCAAATCCCATGAAACAGAGGGCTTTTTCAGGTCGCGATTTGAGGGTATAAGCGGGGCGCCACACGAAGGCTGTCGCGTCAGCCTTGGGGCGCCGGGCTGTGATCAACTCGCGTTGGGTGCGCGAAATCGGGCCGCCCCGCGCAGCAGCCGTGAGTTGATCACGCGAAGCGAGAACGGTGAGCGGACGACGCAGCCAGCGCCACCCAGTCAGCCGGCGGGTGCTGGCTCGGGGTCGGGGGTCGGCTGCGGGGCGGACGGTGCCGGCGGCTCGGGTTCGGCGGGCGGGGGTGGGGGCGGCGGCGCCGACAGGGACTGCTGCAGGATCTGCGCCACGTCCAGGACCTGCACGTGGTCCTTGGCGTCACCCTCGGCCTTCTTCTGGGTCACAGCGTCCGAGAGCATCACCATGCAGAACGGGCACGCCGTCGAGATCAGATCCGGGTCGAGGCCGAGCGCCTCCTCGGTGCGCTCGATGTTGATCCGCTTGCCGATCTTCTCCTCCATCCAGAAGCGGGCCCCACCGGCGCCGCAGCAGAAGCCGCGGTCCTTGCAGCGGTGCATTTCCTGTGACTTCAGCGCGGGGATCGCGGCGAGCACGTCACGCGGCGGCGTGTAGACCTTGTTGTGCCGGCCCAGGTAGCACGGGTCGTGATAGGTGACGTTCTTGTCGACGGGCTCGACGGGCGTCAATCGGCCTTCGGCGACGAGGCGGGCGAGTAGTTGCGTGTGGTGCACGACCTCGTAGTGCCCCCCAAGCTGCGGGTACTCGTTGGCCAGCGTGTTGAAACAGTGCGGGCAGGTGGCGACGATCTTCAACGGCTCGGACCGGGTGATCGAGTTCAGGGTCTCGACGTTCTCCATTCCGAGCATCTGGAACAGGAACTCGTTGCCGAGTCGACGGGCCGGGTCACCCGTGCAGGTTTCCCCCGACCCGAGGACGGCGAACTCGACGCCGGCCACGTGCAGCAGCTCGGCGAACGCACGGGTGACCTTCTTGGACCGGTCCTCGAGCGCGCCGGCACAGCCGACCCAGAACAGGTACTCGACTTCGACGTCCAGCGTGGTCCCGGGGAGCGCCCGCCGTACCTCGAAGTCCAACGAGTCGAGCCATTCTTCGCGGCCCTTGTCGGCCAGCCCCCACGGGTTGCCCTTGTTCTCGAGGTTGCGCAGCATCACGCCGGCCTCGGACGGGAACGCCGACTCGATCAGCACCTGGTAGCGGCGCATGTCGATGATGTGGTCGATGTGCTCGATGTCGACTGGGCACTGCTCGACGCACGCGCCGCACGTGGTGCACGACCAGAGCACGTCCGGGTCGATGACGCCGCCGGAGGCCAGGTCGCCGACCAGCGGGCGCATGGCCTGTTCGATGCCCGAGCCCATCACGCGTGGGAAGCCCGCCTCGGGCACGTGATTGCCGTGCGACACCGCGTCCTCGACGGCGGTGAGTGCCGGTGCGTCGTCGGGCACCGTCTTGCCGCCGAGTAGGTAGGGCGCCTTGGCGAACAGGTGGTCGCGCAGATCCATGATGATCAGCTTTGGCGACAACGGTTTGTCGGTGTTCCACGCCGGGCACTGCGACTGGCATCGGCCGCACTCGGTGCACGTCGCGAAGTCGAGGTAGCCCTTCCAGCTGAAGTCTTCGATCTTCCCCCTGCCGAACACGGTGTCCTCGGACAGGTTCTCGGCGTCGGCGAAGTCGATCGGCTTGCCGTCGGTGTCGGTGACCGGCAGCAGCGCGCCCAACGCGTCCGGCAGCCGCTTGGTGGTGACGTTGAGCGGCGCCGTCGCGATGTGCAGGTGCTTGGAGTACGTGACGATGATCGTGAAGCCGAAGATCACGGCCATCTGGGCGAGCAGGAAGAACGTCTCGAGGCCCTGGTTGTAGGCACCGTCGCCGAGCAGTTGCGCGACCGCGTAGGACGCGAACGGCCACTTCGAGTCGCCGAACGGAAAGTGACCGGTGTTGTACTGCGCGCCCCGGTAGAGCAGCAGCGTCGCCACGACCAGGAAGATCATCCCGAGAATGACCCACGCCGGGCCGGTATGCGATCCGTAGAACCGGCTCGCGCGCTGCCTGCGGGCCGGCGTGTCACGCAAGCGGTTGATCGCGAACCAGATGATGCCCAGCAGTACCGCCACCGCGAAGAAGTCCTCGAGGAAGCCGAGCCATTGGCCGCGCCCGATGAACGGGATGGCGAAGTCCTTGCTGATGACCAGGGCGCCGAAGGCCTCGATGATCGTCAGGCCCAGGACGATGAAACCCCAGAAGGTGAAGAAGTGCGCCAGGCCCGGCGCGCTCCACTTCAGCAGTTTGCGCTGGCCGAAGACCTCGACGAGCTGCGCCTTGAGGCGTTCGTTCATCCCGTCGGTGCGACCCGGTGCCGGCTGCCCGGATCGGATCAGCCTCGTGAGCCAGAAGATCCGGCGGCCCGCGACCGCCGCGGTGACGACGAGCATCAGCAGGGCAAGGGTCAGGCGCAGCGCCACGGGCTCGTCTCCTCTTGCGTAACACGTCGTCGGGTACAGCCGCTGAGCCTATTGGGTCTTACTCAGGAGTAACCAGTACGAACACCCCGCTGTGTCGCGGCCCACGGCGGCGTCCGCTATGAATCTCGCATGGCCAAGTCATCGCGCGTCCCGTCCGCCGTCGGCGCAATCCCGGTCCTCGGTGACCTGGTGAAGCGGGCCGACGGCCAGGCGCAGTGGGTGCAGGAGCTCGTCGAGCAGAACGCCCGGATGCTGAGCCAGCTGCCGGCGACGATGAAGGCACTCAACGATTCGCTGGAGCGGTTCAACCAGACCGTCGGCCGGCTGGACAGCGTGGTCAGCCGGATCGAGGCCACCGCGAACCAGATGCTGTCGCCGTTGGAGCAGGTGGCGCCCAACCTCGATCGGATGGTCTCGGTGGCGACGGACACGCAGCGCCAGGTCGCGCTGCTGACCTCGACGATCGACGGGTTGACCAATCTGCTCAACGAACTGCCTGGCGCCGGCTTCGTGCGCCGGTTTACCGGGGGTCGGACGACCGTTGTGGAGGCCGTGGTGGAGCCGGAGGACCCGAGCGCCCCGTGACCGCTGCCGCCCGGTAACCCTGGCGCCGGTCACGCTGCGGCATCGATTGGCGCCGACGTGCACGAATGGGGTTCCCATCGCGAGCCGAATGTGGAACCGTGTACCGCTCTGCGGCAAGAGGCTTCTACGTGATGAAAACTCCGGAGAGTTGACCCAGTGACTGCCATTGCATCGGCGGGCTCGACCCGGTCGGTGGAGCGTGCGCTGGGGCTGCTGTCCGAGGTGTGCGCCGAAGGCTCCATCAGCCTGTCCGAATGCGCGCGCCGGGCCCAGCTGCCCGCCAGCACCGCCCTGCGACTGCTCCGGACGATGGAGAACGCCGGGTTCGTCGCCCGCGACAGCGACGGCTCCTTTCGGGCCGGCGGCCGCCTCATCCAGGTCGGGGCGGTAGCGCTCGGGCGTCAATCGTTGGTCGGCTTGGCCGAGCCCGGCATGCAGCGCATCGTCGAAGCGACCGGGGAATCGTCCTACCTCGCCATCGCCGGACCCGGCGAGACCGCGATCTACATCGCCATGGTCGAGGGCACCCACGCGGTGCGCCACACCAGCTGGGTCGGCCGGTCCGTGTCGCGCACCGATCTAGCGGTCGGCCGCGCGCTCCAAGGCGACGAGACCGCCACAGGGTACTTCGCCGAGCGGGACCGGCTCGAGCCGGATGTGACCGCCATCGTCTCGTCGATCTTCCGTCCCGGTGGGATCGCGGGGGCGCTGAGCGTGCTCGGCCCGACCTATCGCATCGACGACGACGTGATGCACCAATACGGCGAGATCGTCTGCCGCGAGGCGCAGGCGATCGCCGAGCAGCTCGGCCTACCCCGCAGCGCACAGCTTCGAAGAGAGGTGACCGGCAAGTGATCCGGTTTGAATCCGTGACGAAGCGGTATCCGGACGGGACGGTCGCGGTCGACAACTTCGACCTGGTCGCCCCGTCCGGCCAGATCACGATCCTGGTCGGCCCGTCGGGCTGCGGGAAGACGACCTGCCTTCGCATGATCAACCGGATGATCGACCCGACGTCGGGTCGGATCTGGCTGGACGACCGCGACACCGCCAAGGTGCGGCCGGCGAAGTTGCGCCGGGGCATCGGCTACGTCATCCAACACGCCGGGCTGTTCCCGCACCGAACAATCGTCGACAACGTCGCGACCGTGCCACTGCTGCTCGGGACGGATCGGCGCACCGCGCGGGCGCGTGCCTTGGAGCTGCTCGAGCGGGTCGGGCTGTCGCCAGAGCTCGCCGACCGGTATCCGGCCCAGCTCTCTGGCGGGCAGCAGCAGCGGGTGGGCGTGGCGCGGGCACTCGCCGCCGACCCTCCGGTGATGCTGATGGACGAGCCGTTCTCGGCCGTCGACCCGGTCGTGCGCGCCCAACTGCAGGAGGAGTTCCTGCGCCTGCAGGGCGAGCTGGGCAAGACGATCGTGTTCGTCACCCACGACATCGACGAGGCGATCAAGCTCGGCGACCAGGTGGCGGAGATGCGCGTCGGAGGCAAGCTGGCCCAGCTGGCCACCCCGGCCTAGTTGCTGTCCCGGCCGGCTGACGCGTTCGTCGCAGCCTTCGTCGGGAGGGATCGTGGCTACCGGGCCCTGGGATTCGCCAAAGCCGGGTCGCTGCCGCTCACCGACGAGCCGGTGGTACGGCTCGGGGACGACCTGGCGACGGCGCGCGACCGCGCCCGCGACGGCTGGGCGCTCGCCGTCGACGCCGACGACAAGCCGCAGGGGTGGCTCGCGGTACGGGGGCTCGCCGACGCTGCGCTGCACGGCCAGGTGACGCCGGACCTGCTCAACCTCGGAGGCACGCTCGCCACCGAATCCGGGACGCTGCGTGAGGTGCTCGACGCTGCCCTTTCCTCACCCAGCGGCCGTGGCGTCGTCGTGCACGACGACGGCCGGTTTGCCGGCACGATCACGGCGTCCGAGGTCCTGGCGCTCATCGAGGCACGCTCGGCCAGCGAGCGGCAGCAGGCCGAGACGTACGCCGCAGAGGTCATCGCAGCCGGCCCGGCCGGCGGTCCTGGGGCGCCCCATGAGTGAGCTGTGGCAGTACTTCCGCGACAACCAGAGCGACATCGCGGGCTGGACGTGGACGACGGTGTGGCTCGCCGGCGGCTCGTTGCTCGTTGGCCTGCTGATCGCGCTGCCACTCGGCTGGGTGGCCAGCCGGTACAGGTGGAGCTACCCGCCGCTGGTCACCCTGGCTGGGTTGGTCTACACGATCCCGTCGATCGTGCTCTTCGTGACATTGCCCGGGCTGCTCGGCACGAGGGTGCTCGACCCGATCAACGTCGGTGTCGCGCTGACGGCCTACACCGTCGCGTTGCTGGTGCGGGTGGTGGCTGACGGCTTGACGTCGGTGTCCGGCGACCTGCTGGAGGCAGCCGCGGCGATGGGCTACACCGGCCGACAGCGGCTGTTCGCGGTGCAGTTTCCGATCTCGATACCGGTTATCGGCGCGGGACTACGGGTGGCGGCGGTGTCGAACGTCAGCCTGATCTCCGTCGCATCGCTGGTCGGGGTGCAGCAACTCGGGGCGCTGTTCGTGCGAGGTAGCCAGACCGTCACGCTGGTGCCAATCGTGCTCGGCGTCATCATCATTATGTTGCTGGCGTTCGCGTTCGACGCGGTGATCCTGTTGGGGATCCGGCTGATGACGCCGTGGCAGCGGGCGGTGCGCGCCCGATGAGCGCACTCACGTTCGTGGCTGCCAGCGACCTTCCGCCGCTGAGCCAGGTCACCGTCTGGCTGAATGATCCGTCGAACTGGACTGGCCCGAACGGCCTGCTCTTTCACCTGCGCCAGCACGTGATCTACACCGTGGTCGCCGTGGTGATCGCGCTGATCATCGCGCTGCCGATCGGCCTGCTTGTCGGCCACACCGGGCGTGGGGCGTTCCTCGTCGGCGGCCTGACCAACGGCCTGCGCGCCGTGCCGGCACTCGGCCTGGTCGTGCTGCTCGTCGTCTGGCTGTCGCCGAAGATCCACCTGCTGCAGTCGGTGCCCGGCGTGGTCGATCACCGCGGTGCGCTGCCGTACCTCATTCCGGTCGAGATCGTCCTGGTATTGCTGGCGATACCGCCCATCCTGATCAACACCTACGCCGGCGTGCAGAACGTCGATCCCGAGGCTCGCGACGCCGCCAAGGGGATGGGCATGACCGGCTTTCAGGTCGTGCGCAAGGTGGAACTGCCGTGTGCACTGCCGTTGATCATGTCGGGGCTGCGCAGTTCTGTGCTGCAGGTCATCGCCACCGCGACGATCGCCGCGTTCGCACCGTTCCTTGGCGGGCTCGGGTCCTACATCATCAACGGCGCGCAGGTGATCAACGATCCGCACAACGGGTATCCGGCGATGGTCGGTGCCGGCCTCGTGGTGGCGGCGCTGGCCTTGGTGGCCGAGCTCTCGCTGATCGTCGTCCAACGCTATGTCGTATCGCCCGGCATCTCCGGGCGCTTCAGAAAGTCGAAGCCCACCGTGCAGGCGTCCGACGGCACCGTCGTCGGGACGGAACTGGCGGGGGTGTGAGCCGAAGCAGACGGCTCGGCGCCGAGACGAAATCCTTAGAGAACACAGGGAGAAACATGAAGCGCATCTACCTCGTGCCAGCAGCCGTGCTGAGCATTTCCCTGGCCCTGGCGGGCTGCGGAAGCAAAGGCAGTTCAAACAAGACAGCCGCGCCGGGCGGCGGAACGACAGCCGCACCGACGACCTCCGGGTCCGGCTCGTCGACTGCGTCGGCCGCACCATTGCCGACGAGCACCGCGACGTACCCAGCGGGCACCGGATCGATCACGATCGGCTCGGCAGGCTTTTCCGAGAACGAGATCCTGGCCGAGATCTATGCCGGCGCGATGCAGGCCAAGGGCGTGAAGGTTTCCAAGAAACTCAGCATCGGCGAGCGGCCGCTGTATATCGCCGCACTGAAGGACGGCTCGATCGACTTCATCCCTGAGTACAGCGGATCGATCCTGTCCTACCTCGACCCCAAGGCAACTGCCAAGACCCCGGCTGACGTATACACCGCGCTCGAGGCCGCCGTTCCGGCCACCGAGGCAGTGCTGAACCCGTCGGCCGCACAGGACAGCGACACGATCACGGTTACGAAGGCCACCGCCGACAAGAACAACCTGAAGACGATCGGCGATCTGGCCCCCGTCGCGAGCGGGATGACGCTCGGTGCGCCGCAGCAGTTCCAGACTCGGGCTGACGGAGTGCCGGCGCTGAAGACCGTCTATGGCGTCACCTTCGGTACCTTCACGCCGCTGCAGGCGGGCGGGGCGATCACGGTGACGGCGCTGAAGAACGGCACCGTCGACGCTGCCGACATCTTCTCCACCGATCCGTCCATCGCGGCGAACAACTTCGTGTCGCTCATCGACGACAAGAGCATGTTCGCGGCCCAGAACATCGTCCCCTTGGTGAACAAGGCCAAGATGACGCAGACGATCGCGGATGCGGCCAACGCCGTCTCGGCGAAGCTCGACACGAAGACCCTGGCCGAACTGGTCGGCAAGGTGCAGAACGACAAGCAGACGGCTGCGGCCGTCGCCAAGGCGTGGCTGACGAGTGTCGGCCTCGGCTAACGCTCCTGGTTGACGCTTTCGGCTCGCGGAGCGGCCCGGGACACACGTTGTCCCGGGCCGTTGTACGCGGGTGAGTGACGTATCTGCATGATCAGAGACGCCGGAAAGTGCCGTCTCTGATCATGGGATTGCGTCACTCAACGGGTGGTGACCACGCGCGTGGCACCCTGACCCGGTGAGCTTCGACGGGATGTGGTCCGACCTGATCGCGGTCGGTCGCGACCCGTCGACTGGCGGTTACCGGCGATTGGCCTGGACCCGCACGGACCACGACCTGCGCGAGTGGTTCTCCGCGGCCGCTGATTCACGTGGCCTGGACGTCACCGTCGACCGCTGCGGCAACCAGTGGGCCTGGTGGGGCGATCCGGACGCCAATCCAGGCGTCGTGACCGGCAGCCACCTCGACTCGGTCCCGGACGGGGGCGCGTACGACGGGCCGCTCGGGGTCATCGCGGCCTTCGCGGCGGTGGACGTCCTGCGCGGCAACGGATTCGCCCCGGCGCGGCCGCTCGGGATCGTCAACTTCTGCGACGAGGAAGGCGCCCGGTTCGGCATCGCCTGCGCCGGCTCGCGGCTGCTGACCGGCGCGCTAGCGCCTGACCGCGCGCTCGCACTGCGCGACAAGGACGGCGTCACGATGGCCGAAGCGCTGGTCACGGCGGGGCGCACGACGAGCATCGGCCGCGACGACGAGGCGCTGGCCCGAGTCGGCGCCTTCGTCGAACTGCACGTCGAGCAGGGCCGCGGCCTGGCCGAGCGGGAGTCGCCGGTCGCCGTGGCCAGCGCGATCTGGCCGCACGGCCGGTTCCGGGCCGAGCTGCCCGGCGAGGCGAACCACGCGGGGACGACGAGGCTGTCCGACCGCGTCGATCCGACACTGGCCTACGCGAGATTGATCCTCGCCGCCCGGGAGTCGGCGCAGCGTCACGGCGCCGTCGCAACCTGCGGCAAGGTGCGCATCGACCCGAACGGCGTCAACGCCATCCCGTCGCTCGTCACCGCCTGGATCGACAGCCGTGGCCCCGTGGGCGACGACGTCCGCGCGGTCGTGGCCGAGCTGACCGCGCTGGCCGAATCCGCCGGGGGAACCCTGACCGAGGAGTCCTGGACCGACGCCACCACGTTCGACACCGACCTGCGCAAGCGGCTGAGCCACGCGCTCGGTGAACCGCCAGTGCTCGACACCGGCGCGGGCCACGACGCCGGGATCCTGGCCGCGCACGGGATCCCGACAGGAATGATCTTCGTCCGCAACCCGACCGGCGTTTCGCACTCGCCGGCCGAGTTCGCCGAGCGCGACGACTGCCTGGCCGGCGTCACCGCCCTCACGACCGTCCTGGCCGACCTGGCCGGGAGCCCGGCATGACGTTCATCGTCCTGTTCGTTTGCACGGGCAACATCTGCCGATCGCCGATGGCCGAGCGGCTGTTCGAGGCCCGCACCGACCCGGCCCTGCCGCTGCGGACAGCGAGCGCGGGAACCAACGGCCTCACCGGTTGGGGGATGGACGCTCCGTCCGCGCTCGTGCTGCGCGAACTCGGCGGCGACGCTGAGGGGCACGACGCGCAGCGGCTCGATGGCCGGCTCATCGCCGACGCGGACCTGATCCTCACGGCCGAGATCGCGCACCGGGACGCAGTCACGCGGGCCGACCGTCGCGCGCGCGGGCGCACCTTCACGCTGCGCGAGTTCGGTCGCCTCGGCGCGGGGCTCGGTCCGCTGCCGCACCCGCCGAGTGCCGACGACCTGCGCGCCCGGGTGGCCGAGGTCGCCGCGCACCGGGCCGCACTACCCCCGGCCGCACCGAAGATGGACAACATCGCCGACCCGTACGGCGCCGCGCTGGACTTCGTGCGCGCCTGCGGCAGACAAACCGCCGCGGCCGTCGACGCCTCGATCGACGCGCTGGGGCTGCAGCGTGTCGGCGCGCCCGTGCGGGACGTGCCGGCGTGAGCGAGACGTACTTCGCGCCGTACGCCTGGCTGCCCGGCGGCCTGCAGCGCGACGTCCGGATCACGGTGTCCGGCGGCCAGTTCGGCACCGTCGAGGGCGGGCAGACCGCGCAGCCGGAGGATCGCACCCTGGCCGGCCTGACCCTGCCCGGCTTCGCGAACGCGCACAGCCACGCGTTCCACCGGGCCCTGCGCGGGCGCACCCACGACAACGGCGGCACATTCTGGACGTGGCGCGAGCGGATGTACGCCGTCGCCGCGCGCCTGGATCCGGACAGCTACTTCGGGCTGGCCCGCGCCACCTTCGCCGAGATGGCCCTGGCCGGAGTGACGAGCGTCGGGGAGTTCCACTACCTGCACCACGCGCCCGGCGGTGCGCCTTACGCCGACCCGAACGCCATGGGTGCGGCCGTCGTGCACGCGGCCGCAGAGGCGGGCATTCGGATCACCCTGCTCGACACCTGCTACCTCGCGGGCGGACTCGGCCCGGACGGGCCGCTGCCCCTCGACGAGCAGCAGCGACGCTTCGGCGACCGCGACGCCGACGCGTGGGCCGAGCGGTTCAGCGCCCTGATGACGGGCGGGCACGTCCAGATCGGCGCGGCCATCCACTCGGTCCGGGCCGTCCCGCGCGCGCAACTGCCGACCGTCGTCGGCGCTGCCCGCGGCAAGCCGCTGCACGTCCACGTGTCCGAACAACCCGCCGAGAACGACCAATGCCAGCGGGCCTACGGCGTGTCCCCGACGGGCCTGCTCGCCGCCGCCGGCGCGCTCGGGCCGCTGAGCACGGCCGTGCACGCTACCCACGTGAGCGCCGACGACATCACCGAACTCGGCGGGTCGGGCACGTCCGTCGCCAGCTGCCCGACCACCGAACGCGACCTGGCCGACGGCATCGGGCCGACCCGGATGCTCAAGGACGCCGGCTCACCGATCACGCTGGGCAGCGACCAGCACGCCGTCGTCGATCTGCTCGAGGAGGCGCGCGGCTTGGAGATGGACGAGCGGCTGGCCAGCCTGCACCGCGGCCGCTTCGGCATCGACGAGTTGGTGGCGGCGCTCACCGCGGACGGGCAGCGCAGCCTGGGCTGGACCGACGCCGGCCGCATCGAGCCCGGCGCCCGCGCTGATCTCACCGCGCTGCGCCTGGACTCCCCGCGCACGGCAGGCGCCCAGCCGGAGCAGGCGATCCTGGCTGCGACGGCGTCGGACGTCCACACCGTGATCGTCGACGGGCGAGTCGTGGTCGACGGTGGCCGGCACCTGCTCGGCGACGTCGGGCGACTACTCACCGAAGCGATCGGCCCGCTCTGGACTGACTGAAGGCTCAGCGGCCGAACATGCCGCCCAGACCGCCGGCCGCACCCCCGATACCGCCGAGACCCTCGCGCGGCGACTTGCCCGGCGAAAGCTCGCCCACCCAGGCCGCAAACGCATCCGGGTTGCGGCTCTGCAGCAGCACCCGTCCCGGGCCGAAGAAGTCGAAAACCCAGCCCTCGCCGGACTTCATCGACTGGATGCTGCGGCCCTCGACGGCCCGGCGCATCTTGAACTGGATAGTCAGGTCGTAGGCCACGACGTGGCCGGTGTCGATCGTGACCTGCTCGCCCGCCTCGAGATCCATGATGTCGACGGCACCGTAGATGCTGACGAGCGCCTCGCCCTGGCCGCTGGCCTTGAACCCGAAGCCGCCCTCGCCCCCGAACAGGTTCGCCATCCCGCCCCACTGGGTGTCGATCTGCACGTCGTGGGAGTTGGCGATCCAACTGCCCTTGCGCAGGAAGAACGGCCGGTCCGGCGTGACATCGATGGTGACGGTGTCACCGGGCAGCACGCCCGCGACGTCGACCCAGCCACCCTGCTTCGGCGCGAGGTAGGTCTGCACAAAGAACGAACCGCCGCCCAGGACGCTGCGCTTGAGGCCGGCCATCACGCCGCCCTCGGCCTTGGCGGTGAGCGTGACGCCCGCGCTCATCGCGATCATTGCGCCGCCCTCGACGCGCAGCGGCTCCTCGGGGGCCAGGACGCAGCGGGCGACGGTGAAGGACGGGCTGTGCCGAAGCTGAACCTGCATAAGAACTCCCCGGCTCTCTTTGGGCTTTCATCGCACAACGGGGGGACGATATCGCCAAACCCGGTCGTCCGGCGGTGTCGGCCCTGAGCGGTTTGGAACAGCAGCCAGGTGACGGTGCTCGTCGCGCACGACGCTACCTGGTTGGCGCGCGCACGCGTGTCGCCCCGGCTCAGGTCGCCTGCCTTCGCGCCGACGCTCGTGGCGGCCGCCGGCGCTCTGGCGTTCCTCATTGTGCAACCGCCCGTCGGTGACCTCTGGGCGGCGCGGGCCCGGCAGTCGGCGGCCGCCCACGGGGTCGGCCTGACGTACTGGTTCTCGTGGTTCGGCGGCGGGTCCACGCCGGGGCACTACTCCGTCGTGACGCCCTACCTGTCGGCCCTCGTGGGCGCGGCGACGATCGGGGCGATCGCCACGGCCGCGATCACCCCGTTGTGCTGGCGGCTGGTTCAGGGCAGCAAGCACCCACTGGCGGCCACCTGGACCGTCACCCTCACCGCCGGTTTCAGCCTGTGGAGCGGACGGATTCCGTTCGCGCTCGGCACCGCGGTGTCCGTCGCCGTGTTCATCGCGGTGCGCAACGGGTGGACCTGGCGGGCCGCCGTCGGCGCCCTGGTCGGCGTCCTCAGCTCGCCCGTCTCCGGCGTGTTCATCGCGTTCGGTCTGCTCGGGACGCTCGTCGTCTCGCGTCCGCACCGACGGATCAGCGCCACCACGATCGTTGCGGTTGGCGTGGGTCTGGCTGTGGTTGCCGCGACCTACGGCTCCCCGGGTCCACAAGGGTTTCCTGCGGGCCAGGCAGTCATCACCACCGTCGCGCTGTTCCTGCTGCTCGTCGCGCGGCCACCCAGGTTCCTCACCGTGGTCGTGCTGCTCGCGATCATCGCCGTTCCGTTGCTGGTCGCGATTCCCAACGGAATGGGGTCCAACTTCGAGCGGATGACCTGGATCTGCCTGCCCGTTGCGGTCGTGGCCACGGCCGGCATCCGGCTGCCGCTCGCGGTCGGCGCGGCAGCAGTGGCCGTCGTCTCCGGTGCGCGGGGCACAGTCGCCGACATCCAGGTGGCCGCGCGGCCGACGTCGTCCGCGTCGTATTACTCCTCGCTCGCGCACGAACTGGACCGGGTGACCAACCTGAGCAACTACCGGGTCGAAGTGGTCGCGGACGGGACGCACACTGCCGCCTACGCGCTGCTTGAGCACGCGGCGCTGGCCCGCGGCTACGAGACGCAGGCCGACAACGCGTTCAATCGGGTGTTGATGTCGTGGACCGACCTCACCCGGGTGAGCTACAAAGTCTGGCTCGACAACAATTCCGTCGGCTATGTCGCGCTGCCCACGACGGTGGTGCGCGCCAATCCGGAGTACTCGCTGGTCTCCACCGCCAGGTTGCCCTACCTGACGACCATCTGGTCCAATCCGGATTGGGTGCTCATGCGGGTCGGCCAGCCCAATCCCATCGTCGCGCCGCCCGCGACGGTGTTCGATGCAGACCAAGCCGTCCTCGAGCTCGCCGTCCCGAGGCCCGGCCCGGTGCACATCCGGGTGCGCTGGTCGGCGTTCCTCAGCGTCGACGGACCCGACGGTGCGCCAGCGGCGCAGCTCGCGAACGACGGCTCCGGATGGACGGTGCTGACAGTCGCGGTGCCAGGGCGATACCTGCTGCAGGGCTCGGCCACGGGGCTGACGCGCTGAATAACAGGCGGCCCACAGCATTCGCTTATGGGACCATCGATGGTGTGGCAGCCGTACTCGAACGATCACTGGACCGGCTGTCGCTCGTTGGCCCCTCCCGATCGTCGCAATCGCGACAGTGGTCGGTGCTGCTCCCGATCCTTGCGGTGGCGAATGCGATCGCCTTCCTGCTCATCCAGCCGGGCGTCAACGACCTCTGGGCCGCCCGGGCCAGGGCCAACGCCGCCAAGCACGGCGTCGGACTGACTTACTGGTTCTCCTGGTTCGGTGGCGGGTCCACACCGGGGAACTATTCGGTCGTCACGCCGTATCTGTCGGCGCTGATCACGCCCGAACTCGTGGGGGCGCTGGCCGCGGTCGCGATCACGCCGTTGGCGGCGCTGCTGCTCAGGAACACCACCTACCCGCTGGCGGGCGTGTCGATGGCAACCGCGGCCGCGGGCATCAACCTGTGGAGCGGGCGCGTCCCGTTCATCCTGGGCTGCGCGTTCGCCGTCGCGGCCCTGTTGGCGCTCACCGCGCAGCGCCGAGCGTGGGCCGTCGTGCTGACCCTGCTGTGCGTCTTCGCCTCTCCGGTGTCAGGGGCGTTCCTCGCCCTTGGAGTCGCCGGGTTCTTCATCGAGAGCAAGGCCAATCGAAGGATCAGCGCGATCACGGTGGTCACGGTTGCCGTTGGCCTGGGTTTGGTGGGGCTGGCCTTCGGTACCCCGGGCCCGGAGCCCTTCTCGTTCTGGCTGTGCCTCGAGACCATCGGCGGGCTGTTGTTGTTCCTGGTCGCCCGACCGCCGGCCTACCTTCGGACCGTCATCTACCTGTCCATTTTCGCCGCCCTGGTGCTGGTGATCGTCCCTAACGGGATGGGGTCAAACTTCGCCCGGATGGCGTGGTTCTGCGTGCCCGTCGCCGTGGTGGCGACGAGTGGGCGGCGGTTGCGGGTCGCCTTGCTGACCACCATTCCGATCATGTTGTTGGGTGCCAACGGCACCGTGCAGGACCTCAGTGCCGCCAGTCAGCCGGTTTCGCAGACTTCGTACTACCAGCCGCTCGCCACCGAATTGGACCGGCTGCACGGGTTGGCGAACTACCGGGTCGAGATCGTCACCCACGGCGCCCACGCGGCCTACGACGCGCTGCTCGACCACGCGATGCTGGCCCGCGGCTGGGAAACGCAGGAGGACAACGCGCTCAACAAGACGCTGAAGAACCCACAGCTGGATGCCACGTCGTACAAGATCTGGCTGGACAACAACTCGGTCGGCTACGTCGCCATACCGAGCAAGACGGACGAGTCGCCGGAATACACCCTGGTGGACGAGGGTCTGCTGCCGTACCTCACCGAGATCTGGTCCAGTAAGGATTGGATCCTGTTCCGGGTGGCCAACCCAACGCCGATCGTCGCGCCACCGCAGAACGTGCTCGAATACAGCCAATCGCATCTCACGATCCGCGTCCCCTGCGCGTGTACGTTCAGCGTCCGGGTGCGGTATTCGAAGTTCCTGCGGGCCAGACCCGTCCCCATCCCGAACGTTCAACCGCATGGTGCGGCCACGGTTATCAACGACGGGTACGGCTACACCAGCGTGACCACGACGGCGCCGGGGGACTACATCTTCCAGGGGACTGTCACCAAGATCTTCCACTGACCCCCGGGTGCGCCATCATGCTCGCCGCCATACCCGCGCCGCAGCCGATCGTGGGCGACACCGGGCTTGTGGCGCCGGTCACATGAATTCCGGGAACTTGAGCGGACCACGCTCAGTTATGTTGACAGAAACCAACGCCGGCGAGCACGATGCTGGCGGTCGAACCAGTCAGATCATTTTATAAGGAGTCCTCCATGGCACGAGCGGTCGGCATCGACCTCGGCACCACCAACTCCGTCGTCGCGGTTCTGTCCGGTGGTGAACCGGAGGTCATCGCGAACTCCGAAGGGTCGCGCACCACGCCCAGCGTCGTCGCCTTCGCCAAGAACGGCGAAGTTCTCGTCGGTGAGGTGGCCAAGCGCCAGGCCGTCACCAACATTGACCGCACCATCCGCTCGGTGAAGCGCTACATGGGCGACCCGGCGTGGAAGGTCGACATCGACGGCAAGACCTACAACGCGCAGGAGATCAGCGCCCGGGTGCTGCAGAAGCTCAAGCGCGACGCCGAGTCCTACCTCGGCGAGCCGATCACCGACGCGGTGATCACCGTCCCCGCCTACTTCAGCGACGCGCAGCGCCAGGCCACCAAGGAAGCCGGCACGATCGCCGGTCTGAACGTGCTGCGGATCGTCAACGAGCCCACCGCCGCCGCACTCGCGTACGGCCTGGACAAGGGCGACAAAGAGCAGACCATCCTCGTCTTCGACCTCGGTGGCGGCACGTTCGACGTGTCCCTGCTCGAGATCGGCGAGGGCGTCATCGAGGTCAAGGCCACCAGCGGCGACAACCACCTCGGTGGCGACGACTGGGACCAGCGCATCATCGATTGGCTGGCCGACAAGTTCAAGGCTGCGCACGGCATCGACCTGACCAAGGACAAGATGGCCATGCAGCGCCTGCGCGAGGCCGCCGAGAAGGCGAAGATCGAGCTCTCGTCCAACCAGCAGACCTCGATCAACCTGCCCTACATCACCCAGGACGCCGAGAAGAACCCGCTGTTCCTCGACGAGTCGCTGTCGCGCGCTGAGTTCCAGAAGATCACCGCTGATCTGCTCGAGCGCACCCGCACGCCGTTCCAGAACGTGATCAAGGACGCCGGCGTCAGCCTGAGCGAGATCGAGCACGTGGTCCTCGTCGGTGGCTCGACGCGCATGCCCGCGGTCACCGACCTGGTGAAGGAACTGACCGGCGGCAAGGAGCCCAACAAGGGCGTCAACCCGGACGAGGTCGTCGCCGTCGGCGCCGCCCTGCAGGCCGGTGTGCTCAAGGGCGAGGTCAAGGACGTCCTGCTGCTCGACGTCACCCCGCTGAGTCTCGGCATCGAGACCAAGGGCGGCATCATGACGCGGCTCATCGAGCGCAACACCACGATCCCGACGAAGCGCTCCGAGATCTTCACGACCGCGGACGACAACCAGTCCAGCGTGCAGATCCAGGTCTACCAAGGCGAGCGCGACATCGCGGCCTACAACAAGAAGCTCGGCATGTTCGAGCTGACGGGTCTGCCGCCGGCGCCGCGCGGGATGCCGCAGATCGAGGTCACCTTCGACATCGACGCCAACGGCATCGTGCACGTCTCGGCCAAGGACCTGGCCACCAGCAAGGAACAGGGCATGACGATCACCGGAGGGTCCGGCCTGAGCAAGGACGAGATCGACCGGATGATGAAGGAAGCCGAAGCGCACGCCGAAGAGGACAAGAAGCGGCGCGAAGAGGCCGAGATCCGCAACTCCGCCGAAGGTCAGCAGTTCGCGACCGAGAAGTTCCTCGCCGAGAACGGTGACAAGCTCCCGGCCGACAAGAAGACCGAGCTCGAAGCCGCCCTCGAGGACCTGAAGAAGGCCCTCGACGGCAACGACTACGAGGCGATCAAGGCCGCGCAGGAGAAGGTGTCGGCCGTCGCCTCCGAGGCGGGCGGCGCGATGTACGCGGCTGCCTCAGCCGAGCAGGGTGCCGAAGGCGCCGGCGCGGCCGGTGCCACCGATGGCGACGCGCAGTCGGCCGATGACGGCGTCGTCGACGCCGAGGTCGTAGACGAGGGCGACGACGACAGCGGGCCGAGCGAGGCCGCCAAGTGACCGAGCCCTCCCGGCCGGCGTCGAACCCGGACGAGCCGGACCGGGTCGTGATCCGCGACAAGCGGAAGATCGACCCGGTCACCGGCGCCGTCCGGCCCGTCGACCCCGGCACCGAACCCGCCGCGCCCGCAGCACCCGTCGCGGACGCGGAGTCAGCTGAGGTCGCTGCTCTGCAGGCGGCGGTCGCCGAGCGCACCGCCGACCTGCAGCGCATCCAGGCCGAATACGCCAACTACCGCAAGCGGGCCGACCGTGACCGGCTGGGCGCCGGCGACGCCGCCGTCAGCCGCGTACTGGCTGAGTTGTTGCCGGTACTCGACGACATCGACCGGGCGCGGACGCACGACGATCTCACCGGCGCCCTCAAGGCGGTGGCTGATCACCTCGACAACATCTTCGGCAAGTTCGGCCTGCAGTCCTTCGGCGAGGTGGGCGACCGGTTCGACCCGGCCATCCACGAGGCCGTCCTGCACACCGAGTCCGACGACGTCACCGAGCCGACCTGTACGACGGTGATGCGCCGCGGCTACCAGCATGGCGAGCGCCTGCTGCGCCCGGCCATGGTCGGCGTGACAGAGCCGGCCACGGCAGCCGCCGAGGAGCCGGCCGAGCCGGTGGTCGAGGACCCGCCGGACGTCGACACTCAAACGCACGATCCGGATCCAGCAGACAACTGAAGGGGGTGACGTCGAGCGGTGAGCACCAAGGACAACATCGAGAAGGACTACTACAAGGCGCTCGGCGTCCCCAAGGACGCCGCTGCGGCCGACATCAAGAAGGCCTACCGCAAGCTCGCGCGTGAACTGCACCCGGACAAGAACCCGGGCGACTCGAAGGCCGAGGCGCGGTTCAAGGAGGTCTCCGAGGCCTACGACGTGCTCTCGGACGCGGCCAAGCGCAAGCAGTACGACGAGGACCGTTCGCTGTTCGGCGGCGGGGGGATGGGCGGCGGTTTCCGCCCCGGCAGTTACCCCGCCGGTGGCGGCACGTCGACCTTCGACATGTCCGACATCTTCGGCAACTCGTCGGGCACGACCGACTTCAACGACCTGTTCGGCGGACTGTTCGGCACCGCCGGCGGCGCGACCACCCGGTCGCGCCCAGCCGGCCCCACCCGCGGGCAGGACGTCAACGCCGAGGTCAGCCTGGGCTTCGACGAGGCGGTGCACGGCACCACCCTGCCGCTGCGGCTGTCCGGCCCGGCGGCGTGCAAGACCTGTCGCGGCAGCGGCGCCCGCCCGGGTACCGCGCCGCATCGCTGCCCCACCTGTGGCGGCAGCGGCTTCACCAGCCGCAACCAGGGTGCGTTCGGCTTCAGCGAGCCGTGCCGCGACTGCCTCGGCACCGGCCAGATCATCGACGATCCGTGCCCGGACTGCGGCGGCACCGGAGTCACCACCCAGACCCGCACCATCACGGTGCGCGTGCCCGCCGGCGTCCGCGACGGCGCGAAGCTACGCATCGCGGGCAAGGGCACACCTGGCACTCGGGGCGCCCCGGCCGGTGACCTGTTCGTCACGGTTCGCGTCGGCGCCCACGAGTTGTTCGGCCGCTCCGGCGACGACCTGACACTGACCGTGCCGATCACGTTCAACGAGGCCGCACTCGGCACGACCGTGCGAGTGCCGACCCTCGACGGATCGATCGGCGTGAAGATCGCACCCGGAACGCCCTCGGGCCGGACTTTGCGGGTGCGCGGGCGTGGCGTGGCGAAGAAGAACAACTCCGCGGGCGACCTGCTCGTTACCGTCGAGGTCGCGGTCCCGCAGAAGCTGAGCTCCGACGCCCGCGAGGCGCTGGAGGAGTACGCGGCGGCGCAGCCCGACGACCCGCGCCCCAGCATCACGGCGGCGCTCGCCCGCGGCACCCGTCATGCGGCGAAGGCGCACGACCATGAGTAACCCGAGATTCAGGGGCCCGGTGCCCGAGGATGCGCCGGTGTTCGTCATCTCGGTCGCGGCCGAGCTGGCCGGCATGCACGCGCAGACGCTGCGCCAGTACGACCGCCTTGGCCTCGTCACGCCCGGCCGTACCGGCGGCGGCGGGCGCCGCTACTCGGCCCGCGACGTCGCGCTCCTGCGCGAGGTGCAGCGGCTGAGCCAGGACGAAGGCGTCAACCTGGCCGGCATCAAACGGATCATCGACCTCGAGACCCATGTCGACGCGCTGCGCAACCGGGTGGCAGAGCTCGTTGCCGACCTTGATCGCGCGCATACTGAGCTCGCCCGCCGCCGCGGCCCGTCTACCGCGCTCGTCGTCTGGCAGCCGCAGCGCCGCCGATGACCACCCAGTCTTGGCCTTCCAGCCGGGTGACATGCCGTGACCAGGCCCGCAGTCGGGCCAAGATGAGACGCGAGGACTGCACATGGACATGACCACCCACAGCCAACAGGCCATCTCGTCCGCCGTGAAGGCAGCGGCCGAGCGCGGCAACCCCGCCGTCGAGCCGGCCCACCTGGCCGTCGCCCTCCTTGACGACGCCGAGACGCTGACCCGCCCGCTGCTGCAGAACCTCGGCATCGACCCGCTCGCGATGCGGGCCGACGCGCAGCGCCTCGTCGACAAGCTCCCGTCGGCCAGCGGCTCGTCGGTGGCCGCCCCGCAGACCTCGCGCGGTGTGCTGGCCATCCTCAGTGCCGCCGAGCGTGAGGCCCGCGACCGCTCCGACGAGTTCGTCTCGGCCGAGCACCTGCTGCTTGCGCTGGCTCAGCAGGGCGGTGACGTGGCCGACCTGTTCAAGGAGCGCGGCGCCACGCGTGAGGCGCTGACCGCTGCGCTCGAGACCGTGCGTGGTTCGACCCGGGTGACGACTGCCGACCCCGAGGGCACCTTCCAGGCGCTGGAGAAGTACGGCATCGACCTCACCGCAGCGGCGCACGACGGCAAGCTGGACCCAGTGATCGGGCGCGACGCCGAGATCCGTCGGGTCGTGCAGGTGCTCAGCCGCCGCACCAAGAACAACCCCGTGCTCATCGGCGAGCCGGGCGTGGGCAAGACCGCGGTCGTCGAGGGGTTGGCGCAGCGCATCGATGCCAACGACGTCCCGGAGTCCCTGCGCGGCAAGCGGATCATCGCGCTGGACCTCGGCGCGATGGTCGCCGGCGCGAAGTACCGCGGCGAGTTCGAGGAGCGGCTCAAGGCAGTCCTCAAGGAGATCAAGGACTCCGGCGGGCAGGTCATCACGTTCATCGACGAACTGCACACCGTGGTCGGAGCCGGCGCCACCGGCGACAGTGCCATGGACGCCGGGAACATGCTCAAGCCGATGCTCGCGCGCGGCGAGCTGCGTCTCGTGGGGGCCACCACCCTGGACGAGTACCGCGAGCACATCGAGAAGGACCCCGCCTTTGAGCGGCGGTTCCAGCCGGTGCTCGTCGGCGAGCCGTCCGTCGAGGACACGATCGGCATCCTGCGCGGGCTCAAGGGCCGCTACGAGGCGCACCACAAGGTGCAGATCAACGACGGCGCCCTGGTCGCCGCAGCCACGCTGTCCGACCGCTACATCACCTCACGTTTCCTGCCGGACAAGGCCATCGACCTGATAGACGAGGCCGCCTCGCGGCTGCGGATGGAGATCGACTCACGCCCGGTCGAGATCGACGAGCTGCAGCGCGCCGTCGACCGGCTGATGATGGAAGAGATGGCGCTGGAGCGCGAGAACGACGACGCGTCGAAGCAACGGCTGGCCAAGCTGCGCGCCGAGAAGGCCGACCTGACCGAGCAGCTCGACGCCCTGAAGGCCCGCTGGGAGCGCGAGAAGACCGGCCTGAACCGGGTCGGCGAGCTGAAGGAGCGGGTGGACGACCTGCATGGCCAGATCGAGCGGGCCCAGCGAGACGGCGAGTTCGAGACCGCGTCCCGGTTGCTCTACGCCGAGCTCCCGGCGCTGGAGCAAGAGCTGGCTGCGGCCAGCGCGGCCGAGCCCGCACAGGACGTCCTCGTCAAGGAGGAGGTCACGGCCGACGACATCGCCGAGGTCGTCTCGGCGTGGACCGGGATCCCGGCCGGCCGGATGATGGAGGGCGAGACCGCCAAGCTGCTGCGCATGGAGGACGAACTCGGTCACCGCGTCATCGGCCAGAAGGCTGCGGTGCAAGCGGTGTCCGACGCGGTGCGCCGAGCGCGGGCCGGCATCTCCGACCCGAACCGGCCGACCGGCTCGTTCCTGTTCCTCGGCCCCACCGGCGTAGGCAAGACCGAGCTGGCCAAGGCACTGGCCGGGTTCCTGTTCGACGACGAGCGCGCGATGGTGCGCATCGACATGAGCGAGTACAGCGAGAAGCACTCGGTGGCCCGCCTCGTCGGTGCACCGCCCGGCTACGTCGGCTACGACGAGGGCGGCCAGCTCACCGAAGCTGTGCGCCGCCGCCCGTACTCGGTCGTGCTGTTCGACGAGGTCGAGAAGGCGCACCCCGACGTGTTCGACGTGCTGCTCGCCGTGCTCGACGACGGCCGGCTCACCGACGGCCAGGGCCGCACCGTCGACTTCCGCAACACCATCCTCGTGCTGACGTCCAACCTGGGCTCGCACGCGTTCGTCAGCGACCTGCCCGAAGAGCTGAAGCACGATGCCGTACTGAGCGTCGTTCGCGACCACTTCAAGCCCGAATTCCTCAACCGGCTCGACGACATCGTCGTGTTCGACTCCCTGACCACCGAGGACCTCACGAAGATCGTCGACATCCAGGTCGCGGGACTCGCGAAGCGGCTGCAGGGCCGCCGGCTCGAACTCGAGGTCACCGACGCCGCGCGGGAATGGCTGGCGATGAACGGGTTCGACCCGCTCTACGGCGCCCGGCCGCTGCGGCGGTTGGTGCAGACGGCGATCGGCGACGCGCTGGCCCGCAGCTTGCTGGCCGGCGAGATCCGCGACGGCCAGACCGTGCGGGTCGACGCGCTCGAGGATCGTTCCGGGCTGACGATCAGCGGGGGCCTGAGCGGGCGCCCTACTGCCTAGCGGCGGTACGCCGGAGGCTGGGCTGCTGGCGCACCGCCGAGCCACTGCGACGTCGTGCTCGACACTGCCAGCACCACTGCGATCACGGCGAGCGCACCGAAGACCAGCACGAAGACGAACACGCCGGCCGCTGCTGAGCTTCGCACCAGCCAGTAGGCGCATTCGATGAGCGTGATCGCTGCGCCGACCACGAGCATGGTCCGGCCGCGGGTGTCGCGACCACTCAACGAGATACCGCCGGCGATCAGCAGCCCGGCCGCGATCAGATCAGCAAAGCCGTCAAAGGCAAACTCTGCCGTGAGGCTGCTGGTGTCGGTGTTGAACGCGTTGCCGAAGCTGTCGACGGTCGAGGCACCGACCAGTAGCAGCGCGCCGGCGAGGATGAGCAGCCCGGCCAGCACGTAGGCCAGCACGCTCGCCCCGGTGACCGACCCGGGACGCACCCCGACCTGCTGCGGGGGATAGCCGTAGGCGTTGTACGCCGGTGGCGTCGGCCCGTACGGCTGCCCGTACTGCGGCGGCGCGTACTGCTGTCCGTACGGCTGTCCGTACGGCTGCTGCCCGTAGGCCTGCTGCGGGGCGGACCCGTACTGCGCGCCGTACGGATTGACCGTCGCCGGCGGCGGTGAGTACGGCGGCTGCGCCGGCGGATCCGGATACTCGTTGCTCATCGCGTCACCCGCCGAACTTCTGGTTGATGCAATGATCGCGCGCGGCGCCCGGCGAGAAGTCCCTGACGCACGGGATGACCTTCGCGTAGATGAAGACCGTGAACAGCGTCGCGAACAATGCGCCGACGAGCGCGCAGACCAAACCGGCTATCGCCATTCCCCGGCCGGCGCCCCCGATGCGCTTGGACTCACTGAGGCCGAGCAGGGCAAAGATCACCCCGAGGGCGATCAGGACGACGTCGAAGAAGCTCGTCCAGCAGAAGACGATGGCCAGGATTCCGAGGACCAGCCCGGCTACGGCCTTGCCGTTACCTGTCTTGGGCTGTGGGTACTGCTGCGCGTAGTGCGGCGGCGTCGGGTAGGGCTGCTGGCCGCCCTGGTACCCGTAGCCAGGCTGCGCCCCGTAGGCCTGCTGGGCCGGCGCGTAGGGCGGCGGCGCGGCGGTAGGCGACTTGGTGAGCGACGGCGGCGTGGGCGGCGGCGTGTAGCCGGGGGGCGCGTATTCCGGCGGTACGGGGTGCTCCGGCGCGCCGTAACGGTAGGGGTCGAACGGCGTCTCGGGCTTGTCCTGCGACTGCGGGTCGGACTGCACTGGCTCGGCAGGCGTCGGCTCGGCCCAGCCACCCGGCTCGCGGTCCGGCGGGTTCGGACGGTCCGGCGGCGTGGTCATGTGGCCCCTCCGTGTCAGGCGCGGTTGGCGCCGGCGTACCACTGGCGTCGGGACGACTCTAACCGGTCGAACGTCCGTTCTTGGACCGCGCAATCGCCTCGGGGATACGTGCGCACGTACACTTCGCCGGTGATTGACATGACGAAAGCCGCCGACGCGGCGCAGCCCGCCGAGCGACCGGTACCCCCGCGCACGATCAACCTGGCGATCGCCGCCGTGTGTGTCCAGGTCGTCTTCCTGGCGATACACACCGCGAGCATGTTCGGCTACACCGATCAGCTGGGCCAGCTGCTACGAGACAGCAACGCCAAGGCGAAAAAGCCGGTTAACCCGTATGGGCCGACTCAGATCGCCCATGACCTGCACCAGATTCGCGTCAACGGCGTATGGCAGGGGGTCATCGTCGCCGGAGCCCTGCTCCTGCTGGCGTTCAGCCTGCGCAGGACGAGCACCGCGGGTGTCACCCGTTGGGCGCTGATCGTCGTCATGGTCATGACCGGGGGCCCGCTGGCCGTCAATCCTGTGCATGGCCTGCCCATCGTGCCGCAGCTTGCCTCGGTGCTCGCCGGGGTCGCCTCGATCGTGGCGATCGTGTCGCTGTTCCTGCCCGAGTCGCGCAAGTACTTCAAGGCCGTTTCGGCGGCCCGCGCGGCCGCCACGGGACGCCAACCCCGCGCTGCCCGAGGTCTGGGCTCGATCTTCGCTCCGCGCCCGCCGGTGCAGCGCAAGCCGCCACCGGCCTCCGGGCTGCGCTCGAGCGCCGCGTCGCGGGCGCAGGCCAAGGTCTCGGACTCCGCCCGGGCCTCAGGATCGCGGTCGAAGGCGCGGGCGCACGAGGCGGCCATCACTCATGGCGCGGAACTGGCCCGCAGCCGGGCCAAGGCCAGCAAGTCGCGGCGCACCGAGCTGTAGATGCCCACTGCCCTCATCACCGGTGCGACGGCCGGTATCGGTGCGGAGTTTGCGCGCCAACTCGCCGCGTCAGGTCACGACCTGGTCCTCGTCGCCCGTGACTCGGCGCGCCTGGACACCAGCCGGGCCGAGCTGGCTGGCGAGTTCGGCGTGGACGTCGAGGTGCTGTCCGCCGATCTGGTCACCGATGCCGGGTGCGACGCCGTGGCGGCGCGCATCATCGACGCGCAGCGTCCCGTCGACGTCCTGGTCAACAACGCGGGCTTCGGTATGTACCAGCGCTTCGGGTTGGCCGAGCTGGCCGACGAGGAGCGGCAGCTCGCCCTCAACGTCCGCGCGGTCCTGCGGCTCAGCCATGCTGCGGTGCGGTCGATGACGGGTCGGGGGGCGGGCAAGATCATCAACATCTCCTCGGTAGCCGGTTTCGTTCCGCGCGGGGGCAACGCCACGTACTCGGCCAGCAAGGCGTGGGTGACGATGTTCAGCGAGGCGCTGGCGGTGCAGCTGCGAGGCTCCGGCGTCACTGTTACCGCGGTGTGCCCGGGCTTCACCCACACCGAGTTCCACGAGCGCGCCAGCGCCGACATGTCGCACGTGCCCGACCGGATGTGGCTGGATGCGAAGACGGTGGTGGCCGAGGGTCTGGCCGACGCCGCGAAGGGACGCCCGGTGAGCGTCCCGAGCCGCAAGTACAAGATGCTCGTGAGTGCCACCCGCACCCTGCCGCGGCCGCTACTACGCAAGATCATGGCCCGCCGGTCCTACTAGCGTCGGCGAGTGTGCAACTTTGACCCCGCCCACGCGGGCATGAGTTGCACAATCGGGGTCGCTAGGGTCTCCCCGTGAGTGATCGCGACGAACTGCTGCAGCTGATCAAGGATCTCGCCGTTGTGCACGGCCGGGTGACGCTGTCCTCCGGGCGCGAGGCCGACTACTACATCGACCTGCGCCGCATCACCCTGCA
>JAOPWD010000010.1 GCA_025965875.1 Pseudonocardiales bacterium | reverse complement strand
CAAGCTGTTCCTGTCCGAGGGCACCGTGCGCAACTACCTGTCGGCGGCCATCGCCAAGACCGGGTTGCGCAACCGCGTCGAGGCGACGCGGGTGGCCGACGAGCGCGGCTGGCTCTGAGCTCCCGATTGTCCAACTTCTGCCGCACTAAGGGAGCCATCGGGGCTAGAGCTGTGGCGCCACCTCGGTAGCCACCAGCTCGAGGTGGTCGAGGTCGCTGAGGTCGAGCACCTGCAGATACAGGCGGGTCGCGCCCAGGCCGGCGTACTCGCCGATGCGGTCCACGACCTCGGCCGGTGTGCCCCCGAACGCGTCCTCGCGCAGGTCGGCCACGCTGCGGCCGATCACCGCCGCCCGCCGCTCGAGTTCGGCGTCGTCGCGGCCGACGCACAGCACGTCGGCGACCGAGTACACGAGCTCACGCCCCGTGTGCGCCGCAGCAGCCCGGACGCGTTCGAACGCCGCTCCGGCGCCGGCCCGGTCGAAGCCATGGTTGAACTCGTCGGCGTACTTCGCCGCCAACGCAGCCCCGCGCCGCTTGGCCGCGCCGCCCAGGATGATCGGCGGCCGGGGCGACTGGACGGGCTTGGGCAACGCGGGCGAGTCGGTGAGTTGGTAGTGCGCCCCGTGAAAGCTGTACGTCTCGCCCGGGGGCGTGCGCCACAGGCCGTCGATGATCTCCACCTGTTCGGCGAAGAGGTCGAAGCGCTCGGCCACGTCCGGGAACGGGATGCCGTAGGAGCGATGTTCGGCCTCGAACCAGCCTGCGCCCAGGCCGAGTTCGACCCGGCCACCGCTCATCTCGTCGATCTGGGCGACCGTGATCGCCAGTGGGCCGGGCAGCCGGAACGTGGCCGGGCTGACCAGCGTGCCGAACCGGATGCGGGACGTCTCGCGGGCCAGCGCGCTCAGCGTCGCCCAGGCGTCAGTCGGGCCGGGCAGCCCGTCGCTGCCGCCCATCGCCAGGTAGTGATCGGAGCGGAAGAAGGCGTCGAACCCGAGGTCCTCGGCAGCCCTGGCGACGCGCAGTTGGTCGTCGTAGGTCGCGCCCTGCTGGGGTTCGATGAAGATGCGCAGATCCATCTGACCAACCCTAGTGATGGCCCGGGCGCGCGAAAGCCCCGGCGCGATGAGATTTCGCGCCGGGGCTGCGCTGCGGGCTACTGGTTCTGCTCGATCGCCGCGCCCAGTTGTTTGACCGCGTCCATCGCGTCGGCGGCTGCGATCCGGGCGACCTCAGCCGCGCCACGCATGCCGTGCGACAGAGATCCGACCGTGGCTGCGCGGAAGGCGCGCTCCATGAACGGCCCCCATGGCCCGACGGGCACTGGCCCACCGCGTCCGCCGAGGTGGATGATCGCACCGCCGCCGTCCTGGATCACGCCGTACAGGATGACGACGCCCTCACGCGGGACCTGTCCGTTCGGCAGTTGGATCTGGTGCCGGTGATAGGTCGCGATGGCCACGCCGGATGTGCCGGCCGCGAGCGTGTCGTGGTCACCGCTCGGGCTCCCGCCGATCCACTGCTCGAACGACTCCCCGGTGTGCACGCTGCCGTTCGCGATCAGCTCATGGGCAGTACTCGTCGACACGATGCCCACGACGTTGGCCTCGGTGGTCAGCGCCGGATCACCCACCACGGTCACGAACGTGTCGTCGACGAAGTCCCCGAGCGCGTCGGAGAACGCGTCGACGATGTAGCCCGTTCCGCCGCCGTTGCCGATGCCGCCCGGCGGGAGATACCACGCGGTGAGCGTCATCGGTGTGTTCGCGACGGTCTGGTGCAGCGTCTGGCTGGTCGTCGTCTGACCGTCGGTGCCGTCGGTCGCGCTCCAGAACAGGAACGTCGCCACCTGTGCCTTGCCATTGGACAGGTACGCCAACTGCGGCGGCGCGTACGGCGTGATCGTCGTCCCGGCGACTACTTCGGCGTCACTCTGCGGGTTGGGCTCGATCCACGTGACGCCGTTGCGGGGCTGGCGGTGATGACCTTCGGCAACGTAGACGCGGTAGTGGGTGGTGACGTGCGGCATGGCTTCTCCTCGGGTTGGTTACCGAGAGGAGGCCGCCGCGCCGTGCGGTGATACCCGCCTGGATCAGGTATTGCGTTCGTAGATGAGCCGCAGCCCGAGCAGGGTCAGGTCGGGCTCGTGTCGGGTGACCGTTTCGCAGTGCTCGATGACGAGTACGGCCAGCCCACCGGTCGCGATCACCTCGACCGCCGAGGGATCCTCGGGATGCAGGGCTGCGCTGAGCCGGCGCACCAGGCCGTCGACCTGGCCGGCGAAGCCGAAGACGACGCCGGACTGCAACGCCTCGACGGTGCTCTTGCCGATGGGGCCGCGGCTGGGTGCGACGAGCTCGACCTTGCTCAGTTGCGCCGCACGGGCGGCGAGTGCGTCCAGGGAGATCTCGATACCCGGCGCGAGCGCGCCGCCCAGGAAATCGCCACGTTCGTTGACCACGTCGAAGTTGGTCGTCGTGCCGAAGTCGACGACGATGGCGGGCCGGCCGTCGACGAGGTGGTGCGCGGCGAGCGTGTTGACGATGCGGTCGGAGCCGACCTCTTTCGGGTTGTCGTACTGCAGGCCGACGCCGGTACGCACGCCGGGTTCGACGATCACGGTCGGCACGTGCGGGTAGTACTCGGCGAGCATGACGCGCAGCTCGCGCAGGGCGGCCGGCACCGTCGAACAGGCGGCACAGCCGGTGATCTCGAAGGCGGTGAGCAACCCGCCGAAGGTGAGGGCCAGCTCGTCTGCGGTGCTGCGCGCGTCGGTCTTGATGCGCCAGGAGCGTTCCAGCTTCTCGCCGTCGAACACGCCAAGGACGGTGTTGGTGTTGCCGATGTCGATCGCGAGCAGCATTGCTATGGATGTCCTGTCTCGATGTCCAACCCGATGTCGAGAACGGGCGCAGAGTGCGTAAGTGCGCCGACTGCAAGGTAGTCGACTCCGGTTTCGGCCACCGCCCGCGCGTCGGCCAGGGTGAGGCCGCCGGAGGCCTCGAGCCGAGCCCGCCCGGCGGCGTAGGCGACGACTTCGCGCAGTTGCACGGTCCGCATGTTGTCGAGCAGGACGAGGTCGGCGCCCGCGTCGATGACCGCGCGGGCCTGCTCGACGGTGTCGACCTCGACCTCCAACGGCAGCCCAGGGTGGGCCGCGCGGACCAGGTCGAACGCGGCGACCACCCCGCCTGCCGCGGCGACGTGGTTGTCCTTGACGAGCGCGGCATCGGACAACGACATGCGGTGGTTGACGCCGCCGCCCATGCGCACCGCGTACTTCTCCAGCGCGCGCAGGCCGGGCAGTGTCTTGCGGGTGTCACGGATCGCGGCGTCGGTGCCGGCCACCGCGTCGACCCACGCACGGGTCAGGGTGGCGACGCCGGACAGGTGGCCCAGCAGGTTCAGCGCCGTGCGTTCGGCGGTCAGGATGTCGCGCACCGGCCCGCGGACCGTGGCGAGTACCTCGCCGGCAATGACGCGGGCGCCGTCCTGCGTGCCCAACTCGACGCGCAACCTGCCCTGACTGACGACCTCGAACACGTACGCGGCGACGGGCAACCCGGCGACCACGCCCGCCTGGCGTGGGACCAGATCGGCGGCGCCCAACACGGTGGGAGCGACGGTGGCGGTGGTCGTCACGTCGCCCGCCGCTCCCAGGTCCTCGGCCAGCGCGATGTCGACGACTGCGGCCACCACGTGACGCGGCAGTCCCGCTGCCAGTTCCCCGCTTTGCACCTTTCAGCGCCCCGATCCGGCCTGATTTGGGGCGCTGAAAGGTGCAAAGCGGGAGAGCAGGGTGGCGTCGGAGATCAAAGTCAGGTCCAGATGGCCGCGCCAGTTGGTGTCGTCCCGGTCGGGGTAGTCCTCGCGCCAGTGCGAGCCGCGGGTCTCCTCACGGCGCAATGCGGCCTTCGTGATCGCGGCGGCGACGGTGAGCAGGTTCGTCGCCTCCCAGTTCTCCGTACTGCTGTCCGTG
>JAOPWD010000547.1 GCA_025965875.1 Pseudonocardiales bacterium | reverse complement strand
ATGGTCACCGACAACGTGAGTCCTCCTGGAATATTCGCCTCCCCAGCACACTGCAATCCTTTGCAGGAACTTGTCAAGACGATGGCGGCTACCGGGCACGCGCCGGACGGTCGCGGGGCCGTTCGCTGTCGCTGAACCCGGAAGCATGTCGCTGAGTTGCGGCGCGTCGGCGAGTGCCTGCTGACTCCCGGCCTGCCGGTCGTCCGGGTGCCCTTTCGGCTCGCTCGAGGTCTGCCCGCATTGATGCTGGCGCGAAACGGCGGCGTGGTAGCCGTCGAGACAAGGCTGGATCAAGTGCGAGTTATGGCTGCCCATCGACCGGGGAGCTCAGACGATCACAGTCTCGCCGGCACAGCGCCACCCAAGGCGACCGGCGGGCCAGTCCGCTCTACACCGAGATCACCGATCTCACGTAGGCGGCCCGTCCGTAGATCGTGCTCTGTCCAGGCTGCGCAATCGCAGGATCAAGCGTCACGGACGGTGCCGGTCGTGAGCGCGGCCGTTGATCAACTCGCGCTAGATGCGCGACATCGGGCCAGACCGCACACCAGACGCGAGTTGATCAACGTCGGACCGCACCAGTCCGGTTACTGGACTTAGTCAAGTCTGACGTGGGTGAATGGCTAGAATTGAGACATGACCGAGCCGCTCACCCCCGATGAACTCGACTACCTGCGCAGCCTGCTCGACCTGGCCCGCGAGGGCACCACTGAGCAACTGGCCGCGGCGATCGACGCCGGCGTCCCAGCCAACCTCACCAGCGCGTCCGGTGACACGCTGCTGATCCTGGCCGCCTATCACGACCACCCCGAGACGGTCCGCGCGCTGCTCGAACGCGGGGCCGATCCCGAACGGGTGAACGACCGCGGCCAGACGGCACTGGGTGCCGCCGTGTTCCGGCAGTCGACCGAGATCGTGCAGGCCCTGCTCGCGGCCGGCGCCGACCCTGAAGCCGGGGGTCGGTCTGCCATCGAGATCGCCGAGTTCTTCCAGCTCCCCGAGATGCTGGCGCTGCTTCGCTCGGCGAGCGGCTAGCCGTCCTTGGCCGGCGGCCGGGCGGGCTCGTCCGCTGGCTCCGGGTCGGGCGGGGTGAAGGTGACGGTGATGTCCTGGAATCCCTTGGCCCGCTGCGCCTGGGCTTGGTCGGTGTACGCGGCGTGGTCGGCGGAGGTGAGGTCGACGTCGTCGGTGAACGGGGTGAGCAGCGCCCGGGGATACAGGTGCAGGGCGCGCACGGCGTTGAACTCGGCAGCCAGGACTACGACGAACGCCTCGACGTAGATCCAGGCAATCAGGCCGAGGACGAGCGCGAAGACGCTGTTCACGGCCGACGCATTCTTGACCACCCCGCCGACGTAGGCGGTGCCGAAGAACTGCAGCACCTGCCAGGCGGCGGCTCCCGCGATCGCGCCGGGCAACGTCTGCCGGATCGAGATCTCCCGCGCCGTTGCGAAGCGGAAGCCGACGGTGAACACGGCGGCGTTGACCGCGAACGACAGCACCACAAGCAGGACCTTGATCCCGGCGGCGACGCTGGCCCCGTACGACCCGGCCGCGGCACTCAGTGCGGACAGCACCGTGGTGACCGCGAAGGCGAGGCCGGCGATGAGAAGCAGCAGCAGGCTGCGGCCGCGGCTCCTGATCGGGTTGGGGCGGGAGTTGCGGGGCACCCGCCAGACGGTGTTCATCGCGTTCTGCAGCGCCTGGGCCACCCCCAGCCCGCCGTACAAGGTGCCGAGGATGCCGACTGCGAGGCCGATGCCGCTGCCCGAGACGCCGCGCGGGTCGCTCAGTTGGGCCCCGACGACCGGAAACTGGCCAAGGGCCGAATTCAGCACGTCGTGCTGCAGGCTGGGATTTCCCGCTAACGCGAAGTTGAGGATCGTCGACATCAGCAGCAGCAGCGGAAACAGCGAGAGGAAGCCGTAGTACGTGATCAGGGCCGCGAGATAGGTGCCCTGGTCGTCGGCGAACTTGTATACGACCGCAATCGGCAGGCCGGCCTGGGGATGCTTTCGCTGGAATCGGTCGAGACGTTCGACGAGAGTCATAGGCATCCGATAAGTGTTCCCAAGCTGACGGCGTGACAGGTTCTAACTCTGCAATTTATTGCCGCTTGAGCATGTATTCGGCCTGAGGTAGAAATGACGCTGGGCCAAGAAGCGGCCGCGCAAGGGTGCACCACTTGGAGCGTCCCATGTCGCACATGCAAGAAACGTCAGTGGGTCAGTGTTGGGCCGGACTCGGGCTGACGATAACGGTCACAAAGTGCGATGCAACGCGAGCCACCCTTCGGCTCGCCGGTGAACTCGACGTGGCCAGCGCCCCACTGCTCGGTGCTTGCCTGGAATACCACCTCGACATGGGCCGCCAGTTCGTCCGCGCGGACCTGTCCGGACTCGGGTTCGTCGACACGTCCGGGCTCGAGGTCATCACCGAGGCACACCACACCTACTCCGATCAGCACGGCACGCTCATCCTGACCGGGCTCAACGCCCGCACCAGGCGACTGGTGCGGATCATCGGCCTCGACTCCGTCCTGCTGATCGCCTCCGACACCGCCGAACTCGCCGCGCCCGTCGCCTGAC
>JAOPWD010000483.1 GCA_025965875.1 Pseudonocardiales bacterium | reverse complement strand
TTGGTCCAGACGCGGAACTCGCCGCTGGGCGTGCTGATCGGCACCATCCGCGATCCGCCGGAGACGACGTCGCGCGGATCCCAAGTGGAAGTGCTGAAGTACGAGTCCGGTGGCTGGCTCATGACGGCAAACTACCGCCACATATCCCGCACGTCCTGGATCAGCTCGCCGCTCGGAAGGCGACACGGGTCGACGCGGAAGGGCGGCCGATCCGGGTTCGGTGACTAGAAGGCGGCATCGTCGTAGGCGATCTCGGAGCAGTAGTTGCCTTCGATGGGGCCGTCCGTCCGGTGCCTCTGGCCACATGGCCGGTCGAAGGCGAGCCAGCAGTCCCAGGCCGGGCGTCTGCGAGTGGCTGCCATTGGATGCCACCCGCATCGACAAGACCGCACATGTCCGCGGCGTGACCGTGCCGTTCGAGCCCTTGAGCTGATCGCATACCGCGAGGACGATGGCGGCGTGGAGGACCCGGCAGATCCCGGAGTGGCCCGCGTCCGCCTGGCTCGCGCGGTAGCAGTGATTGCACTGCTGGTGACCTCGTGCTCCAGCGGTGGCAGTGGGGGTCCGTCAGGCTTGCACTCGACGCCGTCGTCGACGCCGGCCCACACCAACGCGAGCGACGCGTCGCCTCGACCGATCACCGTCAACGTCGGCGGTCGCACCATCGCGGGAGAATGCTCCGGCGAGACGCGCGCCGGGACTCCGACGATCGTTCTTGACTCCGGACAGGGCAGCGACCGCTACCAGTTGACGCAGATCCGCGAGGCGATGGCTGGCCGGACCCTGGTCTGCGCCTACGACCGCGCGGGTAGCGGAGCGAGCAGCCCGGCAACCACGCCGCGACCAATCACCGATTTGGTCGACGACCTCCACTCCTGGCTGGCCAAAGGCGGCGTCCCGGCGCCGTACTTCCTTATCGGGCAGTCACAGGGAGGGGCCGATGCCGTGCTGTTCGCCGTCCAGCACCCGAAGTCGGTCGCAGGATTCGTGGCCATGAACCCGGGCGCGCCGTGTTCGCTGTACCTTCGCACCGCCGCGAAGGTCATGTCGCATGAGGAGCTCGCGAGTGAAGTCGCCAACTGCCGTGGCGACAATCCTGAGGGTGTCGACCTGCGGCCGGGTGACGTGGTCCTGCGGAAGGCGCTTCCCGCGTCGATGCCTTACGCCATAATGTACGGCTGGCTCTGCAACGGCGATGAGTTCTGCAAACGGGTGCGGCCCGTCGAGTCCGCCGACGAGGCCCGGCTGGCGAAGCTCGGTCCGCGCGGCCGATTCATCGACGTAGCGGGCGCCGATCACGAATTCTATGCGACGCACCTGCACGCCGTGCTCCGGACGATCGACCAGGTGTGGCAAGAGGCGACGTGAGGCGCGGAGTGGACCGGCGCGTCAGCGCGGGATCCTCGGGTCGACTCACGTCGATTCGCAGTAGACGCCGCGACACGCGAAGGGTGATGCCAGCTATTCGAGTCCGCGCAGTGACAACTTGCCGTCTCCGCAGCGGTCGTTGGCTTCGTGATCGGGCTTATCGTCGGCAATACAGTGCCATTCGGCCGGTATTACAGTGCGCTTGCTTTTGGCCGACGGCCGGCCTAGATGATCACCATTGATGACGCTGTGCGGTCGGGTGGGAGAATCGCGCGGTGAGTCCGCAAAGCCGTGGCCGTCCGCCCGGGCGGGGCCGTCAGCGCACGCGCCGCTCGCCAGCCACCCGCGGCCCGGCGGCGGATCGTGTGCAGTTGCCAGAGCTCAACGTGGCATCGGAGGACGCGGCGACATGCTGGTTCGACGAGCCGGCCGCCGGCGACCGGGAATCGTGGGCGATGCCGTCCGGGCATGGCGCCTACCGGGGTCTCGAGCTGGGTTGCTCGATCCCGCTGATGAGGACCAGTTGATGCTGCTGCTCCAGGCGCGGCACCCGGAGATGGGCGACGCGATACGTAGCGAGGAGGAGTCGATTGTCGACGGTGAGCCGTTTAACCCGCGGCTGCACCTGGCGATGCATCAGATCGTCGCGAACCAGTTGCTCGCCGACGACCCGCCTGAGACGTGGCAGACCGTGCAACGACTGGCCGGGCTGGGCTACGACTGGCACAACATCATGCACATGATCGCCCGGCTACTCAGCGACGACCTCTATAGCGCGCTCAGCGAGCACAGAGAGATCGACCCGGCCGACTACGCCCGACGCTTGGATGAGCCGCCTGGCGACTGGCCGCCGCCGCAGACGCCCGAACCGCGGTAAAGCCGAAACGCGCCTGCCCTGATGACGCGGTAACAGTTGTTCGGCGCGAATAACGCGCACGTCGTCGGGAGGCAAGGCGCGTACCCGAACGACGGCTCGGGGCGCATCTAAAGGAGCGCCTGATGACTGATGTCGTCCCGCTGGCGCATCGACCACGCAGACACCGGGCCGCCGGTCACGGGCTGACGAGGCGTGATCGGGCTGTTATTGGCCTCTCACCGGAACGGGAGCAGACCCAGTGGTTACGCGTTCGCCGGTGGGCTGCGCGGATGGTGCGGGGATGGCGTTGTCGATGATGACGGCGGCGATGGCGGCGGCGGTGGGGACGGAGTCGCTGTTGAGGACCTGGGTGCGGGCCGAGGCGCCGTCGAGGAGCAGCGCCAGTTGTTCGCCGAGCTGTTCGGGGTTGGTGGCGCCGGCTTCGCGGGCGGTTTCGGTGAGCCGGGCGGCGATGGCGGTCTTGTAGTCGCGTGCGTATTGAGATGCGGGGTGTTGGGGATCGTGGAGTTCGACGGCCGCCGCGATGTAGGGGCACAGGGGCGTGGACGCGGGTAGCTCGAAGGTGGCCAGGAGTCGTTCGCGCGGTGTGAGATCGGTGCGATCGAACACTCCGGGCATGACGTCGGGATCGAATCGGCGCAGGTACTCGGCGACGAGTTCGTCCTTGCTGGCGAAGTGCTGGTAGGCCGTGCGCTTGGACACCTGGGCCACGGCGCAGAGTTGATCCATGCCGGTGCGGTTGATGCCCTGATCGCGGAACAGCTGCTGTGACGCGCCAAGGACGCGCTCGCGTGCGCCCCTGCCGCGGCGCTGACCCTGGGGGCCCTTCTCTAACTCCGTCATGCCTCGATCATAGACCGTTCGGTACCGACCGGTGTACTTAGCTTGCGCTCCGTCCAGCTGTTGGATACGTTAAGTACACAGGTCGGTGTTTATAAGACCGAACTGTTCGGATACCCCTCAACTCAACGGAGTGACCATGGGAAAGCTCGATGGCAGGGTAGCGGTGATCACCGGAGCATCCACCGGCATGGCCCTGGCCGGCGCCAAACTCTTTGTGGACGAGGGAGCGCTCGTC
>JAOPWD010000482.1 GCA_025965875.1 Pseudonocardiales bacterium | reverse complement strand
GGCCTCGACCTCGGCCCGGCCTGCAACCAGTGCGGCGGCATGATGCAGCGGACCGGCTCGTGCTACACGTGCTCGTCCTGCGGCAACAACACCGGCTGCGGCTGAGCTGAGCGCCACTCGCCGCGTGCGCTGACACCGGAGTCACCTCCTTTTTGACAGGGGTGACATCTCGAAACGGCCCTTGTGTCGGCGCACGCAGAAGCTCGGTTTGAAGGGAAGAAGGCCTCGGGAGACCGGGGCCTTCTTTGCGTCATCTGTGCAATAGCAGATGACGTCTCATGTCCAAACGGGCGCGATTCTTTCCGATGTTGGGGTTCTCCGCTGCGAGCACTGATTCTCGCCATCGGTGACATTCGACTACACAGTCGTCATCCACTTCCAGGAAGCACCCCCGGCCGGATGGCTGGCCGATAGCTGCCGCCGCTTGACCGCTCGTTCCGCCTCGGCACGCGGTTCGGGGCCGGGGTGGTGAGCCAAGACGCTCCGCCAACTGGTGATCCCGTGACCTGGCGCTGGTTGGCCGATTTCCGTGCCGGAATGTAGTGTCTCGCGATGCTTACCGCCCGCGCCGCGCTCACGCTTGTCCTGCTCGTTCTCGCGGCGCCCGCGACCACCGCGTACGCAGGGTCGCCGGCCCCGATCAGCGACTGGCTGCCCGACCCGACCTACGGGCACAACGGCGCGGTCACCCTCCCAGCGAACGCGGGGGTGATCCAAGTTCGACGAGCCGGGGACGGGCTCTTGTTCTCCAACACCACCCTCGACGACGCGCAGGGGACTGAGACGACGGCGTTCTCCACCGCCACGCTCACCGGCGACCTTCTTGGCTCCGGCAAGGTAGTGACCTACACCCGCCAGCCGCAGTCAAATCTCCTCGGCCCGTTGACCATCGACGCCCAACGCCGGCCGTACTTCACCTTCACCGAGCCACCCGCAACGAGCACTACCCCGCAGACGCTCGTTCGGCTCGACCCCGGCTACACGACCCTCGACCTGGGCTACGACGTCCGCGTCACCAACTCACAGCGCCCGAGCATCCTGGTGGCTGCCGCGCAAGGCGACCGCGTCCTGGTCTCTCTCGGGCGGCGGCGCGGCACCGGCACCGCAGCCGGCACCGGGCGCATCGTCCGTCTGATGCCCGACGGCAGGATCGACACGACCTTCGGCAACGGAGGATTCATCGACACGCCCGCCGCCGCGAGCTGTCTCACCGCCCGGATGGACGGCACATTCGCGGCGTCCTACCCCACCACCATGGTCAGCTACGACCAAGCCGGGATCCCCGAGCCCGCGTTCGGCCGCGCAGGAACGGTAGACGCGACGACGCACATCGCTGCCGGGGTCTTCGACCTGTGCCCGATCGCCATGCGCGACGGCTCGCTGGTCGCAACAACCTTCAAACGCAAGAAGGACATCGCCAGCTCGAAGCTCATGCACATCGCTCGTGACGGGCGGGTTGTCAGCAGGCAGCTCGTCGACTTCGTGACGGACCTCGCGCAACGCGACGACGGCGCCATCCTGACGACCCTCGCCCTCCGCGAGCTGACTCCGCCGTGGTTCGACGGTGCCGGGGTCAAGGCGATCAGAGCGTTCGACGCGGGGCTCAACCCGCTGCCCACCGGCGCGCACCCGACCGCCTACATCCCGAGCTTCGCGGCGCTTGGCAACTCCAGGATGGGCAACCAGATCGTTCCGATAGCCCTGTCTGACGGCCGGCACGTGCTCGTGCCATTGCGTTCCGATACCCATCAAGTGCAGTACGCACGAATCGTCCTTGGCGCCGCCCATGCCGATCCAGCCGAGGCCCCTGTCGCCCGGCCGCGCCTGACCGTGCGCTCGACCGGACTGGCCACGCAGCAGTCCGTCACCGTCCGCTACACCTGCCCCGCCGGATGCCAGATCGCCCGCTACGACGCGCGAACGTTCATCGATGGCCGGCTCAGGACCCAGCTGCCGCCCGGCCTTCTCGACAGCCACCAGCAGCTTCGCTTTCACGACAGCTTCCCGCTGACGATCACGGACCGGAAGACCAAGTACCTGCAGCGCACCCTCGGGTTTCGCTTCCAGATCGCCACCACCGACGGGTTCGGCCGCCGAGCCAGCGCCCGGATCAGCTACCGGCTGCGCTGCACCTACCGCCTGGTTCAACCGAACCTTGCCAGCAGCCGCTGCCGCCGGATCAGCCCCATCCGCACCAGCTGACGCCGGGATGCGCAGCCGAGCTTGAGATGACGGCGCATGGACTTCGACGCGACGCCGTGCGATCTTTGCGCGAAGCCAATCGACTCGGCACCGGTCGTCAGAACACCGACTGCGGCAGGATGCGCACAGTCCCTTCCTACCCGAAGGACATCAACAACCTCGGATGTCATCGTCGGGCGCTTCGCGTTTGAGCACCCTGGCGCCGCTCGGTCCGCGCACGGGGTCAGCGCGCGCGGCGATCGCGCCGGCGGCGTACCGTCGTCGCCATGGAGCTTCCCGAGACGATGCAGCCGTCCTCGG
>JAOPWD010000469.1 GCA_025965875.1 Pseudonocardiales bacterium | reverse complement strand
AGGCCTCATGGCGGTCCCCGGGGTCGTCCGGAACAACATCAAACCTCAGGTGGACGAGTGGATCTTCCCGGCCGACGGCGACCGGCCCGAGCACTCGATCATCGTGCTGAGCGAGGGACGGCTGCTCAATCTCGGCAACGCGACCGGCCACCCGAGCTTCGTGATGTCCAACTCGTTCACCAACCAGGTCATCGCCCAGATCGAGCTGTTCACCGACCCCGGCAAGTACGAGAAGCAGGTGTACGTGCTGCCCAAACACCTGGACGAGAAGGTGGCCCGGCTGCACCTGCGGGCGCTTGGCGTCGACCTGACCGTGCTGACCAAGGAGCAGGCCGCCTACATTGGCGTCGACGTCGAAGGCCCGTACAAGCCGGAGTACTACCGCTACTAGCGCGGGTCCTTGCTCGCCGTCCTCGCGTCGGGATCACACGAACCGCTGCCGGCCTCGGCCTGGCGCAGTGACTCGACGATCTTGACCGCCACGTGCGCGATGAGCCGATCCTCGGGGTCGGTCAGATCCAGCGGGGTGAGCTGCTCGATGCGTTGCATCCGGTACGAGACCGTGTTGGCGTGCACGCGCAATCGACGAGCTGCCCGCTTCAGGCTGGCGTGCTGGCTCAGGTAGACCGACAGCGTGTCGACCAGATCGACCCGGTGGGTGGCGTCGTAGTCGATCAGCGGGCCGAGGACGTCCACGGCGAACTCGAGGAGCTGCAGCATGTCGCCGATCTGCAGCAGCAGCCGGTAGATGCCGAGCTCGTCGTAGGCGATGACCTGCCCCCACCGGCCCAACCTCAGCCCGAGTTCGATCGCATGCTCGGCCTGCTGCAAGGCCTTCGGCGCAAGGTCGGGGTGTGCGGTCCGCTCGCTGAGTCCGGCCGTCGGGTTGTCGTCGATGCCGGCCTTGCGGATGCACTCGGCCAGGGTGGCCAGCACGTTCGCCGCGGGGCCGGCCTCGCGGTCGGCCCGCCCGTCGGGCTCGGGGACGATGGTCACGACGTCACATCCGCGAGCGGCGACGATCACCCCCGACGCCGACGCGACGAACCTGCCCACGACCTCGTCGAGCGCGGCGTGTTCTGGCTGGCCGACGATCGGCTCGGCTTCGCTGTCGGGCTGGTTCGGACTGACGCGCAGCACGCCAACTCGGAACGGCACGTTGCTGGGCAGGCCGATCGAGAGCGCCTTGCGCCTGGCGTCGGCCGGATCCAGGAAGTGACCGGAGACCAACGCGTCGACCACCGCAGCCTGGAAGCGCAGGCCCAGGTCGGTACTGGTCCGTTCGTGGGCGAGGGTGAGCGCGAACAGCGTGGCGGCATGGCTCGCGATCAACAGGTCGATGTCGTCGGCGGTCGCGACGGCGGGCCGCTCGAACACCAGGAGGAAGCCGAGCATCGTCGGGCCGATCGCGATCGGCGTGGCGACGCACCCGCACGCGAGCTTGCCGACGCCGGGCAGTGCGGGCACTCGGATCGGACGTCGCTCGGCGGCCAGGGCGGTCAGCACCCGGGTCATGACCAGGTCGTCCGGGTTCCATTCCGCCGGGCCCCCGCCGTCGCCGACGGCCGACGCGCGAAGGCCGAGGTCCGGGTCGAGCAGGACGACGGTCCGGCGAGTCATCTTGGCGAACACCCGGGTCAGCTCTGCTGCGTCCGCGCCGTTGAGCGCCGCCTCGGCGACCCGGTCGGTGATGGTGATCATGTTGCGGTACACCCGGTTCTGCTGGCTGACCTCGCTCGTCGCGTTGGGCCGTGTCATCGCCGACACCGCAGGGTGGTCAGCCGATCCAACAGTTCGTTCAGTCGTGGATCGGATCGCAGCGGTGCATGGAGCAGGACTCCGGTTGCCTCGCCGGCCAGGGCAGCGGCGATGTCGACCGCCCGATCGATGGGGTCGAATCCGGCGGGCTGGTCAACCGGCACGCCGTCGGGTATCTCGTTGGTCAACGCGACGATCGTGGCCGGCGCCTCGAACGGCGCAAGTGCGGCGATCACCGGCGTCGACATCCCCCGGGCCCGCATCGCGGCGATGAAGTCCAGGCTCGGCCCGGCGTCGTGGATCGCGTCGGTGAGCAGGAAGTGCGCGCCGGCCTGGATCTTCTCCTCGGCCCGGGCAAGCTCACGGTCACGGTCGGGCGCGGCCGGCGACACCGACGCGCCGATCGAGAATCGAGTACGGCTGCTCATCGAGACCCCACGCCAGTCGATGCCCTCGTTCAGCCCGCTCAGCGCGCTGATCAGGCCGACCGAGTCCACTCCCCACAACGACTCGGACTCGGGGTAGTCGCCGGACACTCTCGGTGCACCGGTGCGGCAGACCACGATGTGCAGGCCCAGGGCGTGCGCGCCGAGCAGGTCGGCCTGCAGCGCGGCGAGGCTTCGGTCGGCGGCGTCGACCTGCAGGATCACCCGGGCGCCGAGGCGTTCCTGCAGCAGCATCGCGGCGGCGATCGAACTGACCCGGGCCGCGGGCGGGTCCGGATCGAAGATGGCGAGTTCGCCGACGCCCGAGGCGAGCACTTCCCCGGCCCGGACGACGAACTCTGCCACGTCGACGTCGCGAGGCGCGCGCATCGCGACGGCGACGCCGAATCCGGCTCCGGGCCACGTCTCGGCCGCTGCCGGGATCGATCGGCTCGCGTCGACGGCCGACCTCGCTTGGCGGCGGCGGCCGGCCACCCGCGGACGCTCGACCGTCGTCAACCCGAGGACGGACTTCGCGACGGCGCGGATGTGCGCGGGCGTCGTGCCGCAGCAACCGCCGACGATTGTCGCGCCGTTGGCCACGAACTGCTGCGCGGCCCGCGCGAAGTATTCGACGTTGTGCGCATACTGCAGGTGCTTGCCCTGCCGACGGGGCAGGCCCGCATTGGGCTGCACGGAGATTGGCAGCGAGCACGAGGCGGCGAGGGCGGCCACGACGTCCTGCAGGATGGCCGGGCCGACGGTGCAGTTGGCGCCGAGCGCCGCGACGTCGAGCGCGCCGATCTCGGCGGCCACCTCGTCCGGGTCCTCGCCGCGCAGCGTCCGCCCGTCGTCGCCGAAGGTCAACTGGGCGATGACGGGTAGGTCGCATTCGGATCGGGCCATGTCGACGGCGAGGGCGAGCGCCTCGATGTCGCCGAACGTCTCCAGCAGGATCAGATCGACCCAGTCGGCCAGCGCGGCGATCTGCTCGCGCAACGCCGACGCCCGCTCACTCTGCGAGACCCGCGGAACCAGGGTGGCACCCATGACCGGACCGACGCTGCCGGCGACGAGGACGCCCTCGCCGGCCGACTCCGCTGCCTCGCGGGCAAGTCGGGCGCCGGCGATGTTGAGCTCGGTGACGCGATCCGCCAGCCCGGCCCGGCCGAGCCGCAACCGGTTGCCGTCGAAGGTGTTGGTCTGCACGATCTGCGCGCCGGCGGCAACATACGCGCGATGGAGGTCGCGGACGAGCCCGGGGCTGCTGACATTGAGTTCGCACAACGACTGGGTCAGCTGCGCGCCGGCCGCATGCAGCATTGTGCCCATCGCGCCGTCGCACACGACGACCTGCGAACCCGCGATGAGCCGGCTCGCCGTACCCGACCGCTCGGCCACCGGCTACCACCACGCCTCGCGTGCAGCCGCTGCGCGCAACTGCTCTGGACAGGGCCGCCGGCTCGTCCCCGCGACATGTAAATCGCGGCGACACTGCCGAACAACCGGGTGAGACAGACCTGTCTCACTCGGTGAGCGTACACCTGCGACACCGTTGCCGAAACCCATTCGTCACGCGGCCGGGTCCGGCTGCCGGACCGCTCGCCGATCGGGCGCGGCCCGGCTTCGGCGGCCGGAATCAGCGCCGACGGGCCGCGCGCCGGGTTCGGCCGACCTCGACGCCGTGGCTCTTCAGCAGCAGCACGCCGAGCTCGCGGGCCCGTTCGGCTGCCTGTAGGTCACCCTCGTGCGCGGCCATGATCGAGCCCTTCATCAGGATGTGCCATTGGCGGGCGAACGCGTCGGCGTCCTTGATGCCGGCCTCGGCGGCGTGGGTGGCGATGAACCGGCGGATGTTGGCCAGATGCTCGACGCTGGCCTGCCGGACCGGACTCGCCGGATCCTTCACCTCGATCATCGTGGTGAGGAACGCGCAGCCGTCGAAGTCGACGTCGCGAAACCACTCGCCGAAGACGTCGAAGATGGCGAGCAATCGCTCCTGCGGGGTCCGGCCGCGCTGCTCGGCCTGCGCCTGCAGCCATTCCCGCGTCCAGATCTGCTCGCGCCGCTGCAGGAAGTCGAGGATCAACTCGTCCTTGGACGAGAAGTTGCGGTAGAGCGTCATCTTCGCGGTGCCGGCCTTGGCGATGACGGTGTCGACCCCGACACTCAGCGTGCCCTCGCGGCTGAACAACTCGTACGCAGCGGCGCCGATCCGCTCCCGTCCGCTGTCGCCTCGATCGCGGACTTCGCTCTGGCTGCGACTGTGGCTGGCCATCAGGTTCTCCGGCTGGTCCGGGGTCGACCGTCGGCGGCCCGTCCCCACCGACTCTACCGGCGTGGCTGCTTCGATCGTTAGCGAACGCCCACGCCGGCACCGCAGATCGTGGGGCATGTCGGCCAGGCGGTTCCGCGATCACGGGGTGGTAACTCGGCACAATCGCCGTCGGGCCATCCCGATCATCGTTACTCGGCGCGCTTCTCGTTGGAAGCCGTCCATCGTCACGAATTGAGGTGGCGCTTTTTTGTGCTCGGAACACAAGAAAGCACGAATATCGGTTGGCATTGGTCAATGTTGCCAAGATAGTTGGACGTCCTACTAGTCCAGGCGTAGGGTCCCGGTCGCCTGTTCCTCAGTCTCGGCGGCAACACGAGCGTCAGCTTGGCCGACCTCCGGACCGCCACTCGGCCAGCGGCCGCGTCCGGCTTGCAGCACGCCTACGTCGGCTGGATCCGCATCGGCGGGTACCTCCAGGTCGTGGGCTTCGTCCTCGCAATCGCGGCCTGCGTTGTCGTGCTGCGCAGCGCACGTCGTAGCGCGCCCAGTAGCTCGCCCGGTCCGGCGCGGTGGGGGCGGCCCGACGGGAGCCCTGGCCGCCCCCACCTTGTCCCCGCAGAGCCGCTCTCGAGTTGCTCCGGAACGCGGCGTCGCGCAATCGCTTGTGACCGCGGCACAAAGGACGGCGACCCGGATTTGTGCCG
>JAOPWD010000463.1 GCA_025965875.1 Pseudonocardiales bacterium | reverse complement strand
AATCGGCATCGTCCTGCTGCTGATCATCGTCGAAGGTGTATTCGTTGCCGCTGAGATCGCGCTGGTCTCGCTGCGCGAGGGGCAGGTGCGCGCGCTCGCTGAGTCGAGCCGGCGCGGTGCCGTGGTGGCCAAACTCGTCAGCGACCCGAACCGGTTCCTGGCGGCCGCACAGGTCGGGGTCACCTCCACCGCCCTGCTCTCCAGCGCGTTCGGTGCCGTCACCTTGTCCGCCGAGGCCAAGACCTTCCTGATAGATCACGGGATGAGCGATGGATTGGCCGGTGCGATCGGCGTCATCGGGGTCACGCTGATCATCTCCTTCGTGACGCTCGTGGTCGGCGAGCTCGCCCCGAAGCGCCTGGGACTGCAGCGCGCCGAAGCCGCGGCAATGTTCTTCGCACCGCCGCTGAACCGCATCGCCGGGTTCTTCCGACCCGTCATCTGGGCACTGTCGAAATCCACCAACCTGCTCGTGCGGCTGCTCGGGGGCGACCCGGGCGCGGCGCGGGCGCCGATCAGCGAGAACGAACTGCGCGGACTGGTCGCGGCACACGAGTCGCTGTCGTCGGACGAGCGACGGCTGATCGACGACGTGTTCGCGGCGGCCGAGCGCGCGATCAGCGAGATCATGATCCCGCGCACCGAGGTCACGTTCCTCGAGGCGGGGATGACCGTGAGCCGCGCGGCGAAGATCTGCGGCGACTCGACGCATTCGCGCTATCCGGTCGTCGGCGACGGCCACGACGACGTCCTGGGCTTCGTGCACATCCGCGACCTGATGGTGGCCGACGTGCGCGCCGACCGCGACCGCACGGTGGGCAGCGTGGCCCGCGAGGTGAAGGCGCTCCCGGGGTCCAAGCACGTCCTCTCGGCGCTGTCGGAGATGCGGCGCGAAGGGCACCACCTGGCCATCGTGGTCGACGAGTATGGCGGCACCGACGGCATCGTCACCCTCGAGGACCTCATCGAAGAGGTCATCGGCGACATCCGCGACGAGCACGACGCGCCGGGTGGCGAGTCGCGCCGCCTCATCGGCGGCGCGGTCGAGGTCGACGGCAAGCTGAATCTTGATGAGATAGAAGAGATATCCGGCTTGGCGCTGCCCGAGGGGCCCTACGCGACGGTCGGTGGTTACCTGATGGCCGAGCTGGGGCGGTTGCCCCAGACCGGCGACGAGGTGGAGCACGACGGATTCCGCCTGATGATCACCGAGGTCGACGGCCGCCGCACGGCCCGGGTGCGAATTACGCCGCCGCCGGCGCCCGACCGGGTCGACGGCGAGCAGACGCCGGGTGTCAGAATTGGTAATCATGGCACCGAATTCTGACGAACAACCCGCCCGCCTTCCGCGGCTGCTGTCAGGTATCCAACCCACGTCGGACTCATACCACCTGGGCAACTACCTCGGCGCCGTCAAGCAGTGGGTCAGTCTGCAGTCCAGCTACGAGGCGTTCTACTGCGTCGTCGACCTGCACGCTCTGACCCTCGACCTGCCCGCACCGGACGTGTTGCGCGAGCGCACGCGGGTGTCGGTCGCGCAACTGCTGGCCGCGGGCCTGGACCCGCAGCAGTGCACGCTGTTCCTGCAGAGTCACGTCCCGGAACACACCCGGCTGTCCTGGGTGCTGGAGTGCATGACCGGGTACGGCGAGGCCGCCCGGATGACGCAGTTCAAGGACAAGGCGAGCCGCGGCGGCGCGGAGCACCACTCGGTCGGGCTGCTCACCTACCCTGTGCTGCAGGCCGCCGACATCCTGGTCTACGAGGCCGACGCGGTGCCCGTCGGCGAGGACCAGCGCCAGCACCTCGAGCTGACCCGCACCCTCGCGCAGCGGTTCAACTCCCGCTACGGGAACACGTTCACCGTGCCGGACGCGGTCATTCCGAAGGCGACAGCGAAGATCCTCGATCTGCAGGATCCGTCGAAGAAGATGAGCAAGTCGCTCGGCGATGCGGGCACGATCAACCTGCTCGACGACGCGTCCTCGCTCACCAAGAAGATCAAGCGGGCTGTCACCGACACCGACACGGCGGTGCGGTTCGACCCCGAGGCCAAGCCCGGCGTGTCGAACCTGCTCACGATCCTGGGCGCCCTGACCGACCGTCCCGTGCACGACGTCGCGGGCGACTTCGACGGGCAGGGCTACGGCGCGCTAAAGTCCGCCGTGGCCGATGCAACCGTGGCCTTCGCGGAACCGTTCGCGAAGCGCACCAATGACCTGCTTGCCGATCCTGCCGAGCTCGACCGGATCCTGGCCGACGGAGCCGATCGGGCGCGTGCCGTGGCGTCGGTCACCCTCGCAGCCGCTTATGAGCGCATAGGGTTCCTGAGCCCGACCGAAGCCCGGCGCTGACTACATGCCGGAGACTGTGACGCTCGGTGTTGCCATTGCCATCCCACAGCCACACGCGACGGTGCTCACGAACTGGCGCCGGCGGGTCGGCGATCCAGCCGCGGACCTGATCTGGCCACACGTCACGCTGCTGCCGCCGACGCCCGTCCCGGTCGATGCCATGGACAAGATCGAGACGCATCTGGCCGAGGCAGCCGCGGGGGGTTACAAATTCGTCATGCACCTCGCCGGCACCGGCACGTTCCGGCCGACCTCGCCGGTGGTGTTCATCCAGATAGCCCGGGGCGTGTCGGACTGCGAGCTGCTGGAAGAAGCGATCCGCCAGGGCCCCCTCGAGCGTGACCTGGACTTCCCGTACCACCCGCATGTCACGGTCGCCCACGGGATCGACGACACCGGCCTGGACGCGGCCTACGACGGGCTGGCCGGCTTCGTCGCGCGGTTCTCGGTCGAGCGCTTCGGGTTGTTCTCCCGCGACGCGGACGGGCACTGGCGATGGCGCACCGAGTTCGAACTCGGGAGCGGTGCGGTCCCGAGTTGATGGCCGCGTTCGGCACTTGGGTACGGCTTCGCCGTGACTGAAAAGCCGCCGAACGCGTTCACCCGTGCGAAGAACGCCGCGAGCCGGCGGTGGGCGGCACTGCGGGAACGCCGACCGGGGCTACAACACATCGTCGACGCGTGGAAGCTGCTCCAGGACAACAACGGCAACCAGTACGCGGCCGCGATCACGTACTTCAGCTTTCTGGCCCTGTTCCCGCTGATCCTGCTGGCGGTGGCCATCACCGGGTTCGTGCTGCACGCGAACCCGGCGGCGCAGCAGAGCCTGTTCGACAACATCACCTCCAACGTCCCCGGCGAGCTCGGCACGACGCTGAAGACCTCGATCAATACCGCGATCAAGGCGCGGACGAGCGTTGGGATCGTCGGCCTGGTGGGTGTGTTGCTCACCGGACTCGGCTGGATCGGCAACCTGCGTGCGGCGATCGACGCGGTGTGGGGCCGGCGCCCGTCTCAGCGTAATTTCTTCTTGTCCAAGCTGATGAATCTGCTCGTGCTGGCCGGTCTGGGCCTCGGGATCCTGCTCTCGCTCGGCCTGACCGTCGTGGGGACGTCGCTGACCGACCAACTGCTGCGGGCCGTCAACCTCGACGGCGTCGCCGGCGTGCACTACCTGGTCAAGATCCTCGGCATCGCCCTGGCTGTCGCCGGCGACATGCTGATCTTCTGGTGGCTGCTCGTGCGGCTGTCGGACATGGCGGTGCCACGGAAGGTCGGGCTGCAGGGCGCGCTGCTCGCGGCGGTGGGCTTCGAGGTGCTCAAGATCGTCGGGACGTTCACGATCGCCAAGACGACGCAGAGCCCGACCGCCGGGCCGTTCGCCGGAGTGCTGGCGGTGCTGATCTGGATCCAGCTGGTGGCGCGGTTCCTGCTGTTCTGCGCGGCCTGGATGGCGACCTGCCCCGGGTGCGCGCTCAGGCCCCAGCACGCCGCCGCCGCGTCCGATTCGGCGTCGGCCGGGCCTGTCCCCGTCGAGCCGCTGCCGGCGATCATGGTCGCTCCGGAGCCACCTGAGGCGGCGCCGCGTCTTGCGGCCGGCGCGCTGATCGGGGCGGGTGCGGCCGGCGCGTTGGCCGGTGCCGCCG
>JAOPWD010000393.1 GCA_025965875.1 Pseudonocardiales bacterium | reverse complement strand
TCGACCAGCGCACCGACCGCGCTGAGCTGGCCAAGACCGAGCAGGGCATCGGGATGTGCAACATCACCAAGTGCTGCAGCGAGGTCTGCCCCGAGCACATCAAGATCACCGACAACGCGATCATCCCGATGAAGGAGCGCGTGGTCGACCGCACATACGACCCACTTGTCTGGCTCGGCAACAAGATCGGCCGCCGGAGTTCCTAGGGAGCTGACGGTCTGACCTACCTCAGGCGGCGTTGACATGTGGCTCACATGTTGGCCTGCCTACCGTTGGGTATGCGCGTGTTGGTGGTCGAGGACGACAGCCGACTGGCGAGCCTGCTACGGCGTGGATTGAGCGAGGACGGCTATTCCGTGGACGTCGTCACCGACGGCCTGGATGCCGTGTGGCAGGCCAACGAGGTCGACTACGACGTGGTCGTCCTGGACCTGATGTTGCCCGGGATCGACGGATTCGAGGTCTGTCGCCGGCTTCGTGCGGCGAGCCGGTGGATGCCGGTCCTGATCTTGACCGCCCGCGGCGACGTCGGTGACCGGGTGCGCGGGCTGGACTGCGGCGCGGACGACTACTTGGCCAAGCCGTTCAGCTTCACCGAGCTGACGGCTCGTCTGCGGGCGCTTGTGCGCCGCGGTGCCCCGGTCCGGCCGACCGTCCTGGCCACGGGCAGCCTTCGACTCGATCCGGCCGCGCGGACGGCGTGGCGAGATGATCAACAATTGGATCTGACGGCGAAGGAATTCGCGCTCCTGGAGCTGTTCCTGCGCCACCCCGGCGAGGTGCTCAGCCGCTCGGTGATCCGCGAACACGTGTGGGACTTCGCCTACGGCGGGGACAGCAATGTCGTGGACCAGTACGTCGCATACCTGCGGCGAAAGATCGATCGTCCGTTCGGCGTCGAGCAACTCGAGACGGTGCGAGGTGCCGGGTACCGGCTGCGCACCGAGCAGCGGCCGGCCGATGACCGCTTCCCACTGGCAACCTGACCTGCGATGCCGATCCGGGTCCGCCTGCCCCTGCTGTTCACCGCGGCAACGCTGGTGCTGCTCACCGTCGGCGGATTCCTGTTCATCAGCCAGCTGCGATCCGGCCTGCAGCACAACCTGGACGTCACCCTGCGCAGCCGGGCCGACACCCTGATCACCCAGCTCGGCAACGGCGGCTTCCAGGACAGCGGCCAGGCGCCGCTGGCACCTTCGCTGGGCACCTACGCGCAAGTGCTGACCACGCACGGGGTGGTGCTCGAGTCCTCGGACGGGTTATCCACGACGCCACTGCTCACGCCCGCACAAGCGGCCGCGTCGGCCAAGGCCCCACTCGCGGTTGACAAGACCGTGACCCTGAACGCTGCCGGGCAGGGCGGTCCGGACGCCATGCGGATGTACGCCACGCCTACCGATCAGCCCGGTGTGGTCATCGCCGTGGTCACCAGCCGGGACACGATCGACCAAGCCGTGGCGCGGTCGTCGCAGCAACTACTCATCCTCGGTGCGATCGCGTTGCTCCTCGCCGGACCCGGTTCGTGGCTGCTGACCCGCGCCGCGCTGCGCCCCGTCGAGCGGATGCGTACGCAGGCGGCCGACCTGCAGGAGGATGCGACAGCCGGCGGTCTGGCAGTCCCGCGCACCCGCGACGAGATCTTCCGGCTGGCCGAAACGCTCAACGGTTTGCTCAGCCGGCTGCACGCGGCGCTGCGCCACGAGCGCGCATTCGTCGCCGATGCCGGCCATGAGCTGCGCACGCCGCTGACGGTGCTGCAGGGGGAACTCGAACTCGCGCGACGTCCCGGGCGCACCCGCGCGGAACTGGCGGCCACGGTCGACGTCGCGGCGGAGGAGACCGACCGACTTGTCCGGCTGGCCGAGGATCTACTGGTGCTCGGACGTGACTCCGAGTCGCCCGCGCTGCGCAGTCGGCCGTTCGATCTGACCGAACTGGCCGAGGCCGCTATTCACGCGGCGTCTTCCAGCGCAGCCGCGCGCGACGTCAAGATCGCCCTGTCCGCACCAACGGGATCGACCGCCTTCGGCGACCCGGACCGGATCCGGCAGGCCGTCGACAACCTGCTCACCAACGCGGTTCGACACTCCCCGAGCGGCGCGACGGTGGCTGTCGGCGTGGAGACGGACGAGCAGCACGCTCAGGTCACCGTGACCGACCAGGGCGCCGGCTTTGCGCCGGACTTCATCCCGATCGCGTTCGAGCGGTTCACCCGCGCGGACCAGGCGCGTAGCCGGACGACGGTCGCTGGCGTTCCCGGCGGCAGCGGCCTGGGCCTGGCGATCGTGCGGTCCGTCATGGTCACCCACGGCGGCAGCGCCGTGGCCGCGAACGTCAACGGCTCGGGCGCCCGGGTCACCCTGCGCTGGCCCGTGGGGCGGCCCGACGGTGACAGCGCAAACCTCATCGGCGACACATCACGGTGACACGAGCCAACACGCACCGTTGGTGGTGTCAGAAGCACGACAGGACGTGACCACGGAGGTCAGCATGAAGTTCCACATTCCCCACAGTCGCAGGGCGCTGGTCGGCGGTGCTCTCGCCGTGCTCGCCCTCGCGGGGGTGGGCGCCACGACCGCTGCCAGCAGCGCAGCGCCGTCCCACCCGACGGTGACCCAGACCGCCGTGACGCCGAAGGCGCCGGCGGCTCCCGAGGCGCCCGAGCCCGGTGCGGGCGGACCGGACACGGACAACGTCCAGGTCCAGTCCGGCGACCAGACCGGCCCGGACACGCCCGGGACCGACACCGGCGCCGCAGAGTCGCCCGCAGGACCGGACACCGACACTGTCCAGTCCGGCGACCAGAGCGGGCCGGACACCCCAGGGGCAGCGGGCTAATCCCCCAGCCCACGCACCCTGGTTGAAGCGAAGCCCCCGGGAATCCCCGGGGGCTTCGCCATGCCTGGGCGCCGATCTTCCTGCGCTGCGAACGTTATGGGTGCCGCTGACGCAGGAAGGTCACTCGGGTTGCGCGGTGCGACTGCAGCAACTACGAATACCCGGTGACCCAGGCTGACGACGATCGGACCATTGCTGAACGCATTGCCCGAGAACTGGCGCAGCGGCCCGGTCGGCGCGGCGGGTGGCGCGAGGTTCGCGCGCTGATGAGCGAGTTCACGATTGATCGACTCTCCGATGACGCGCGACGCCGCATGACCTCAGCACTCGCGGAGGCGGGGCTGACAGCTGATCCGTCCCTCGATAGCGTCGAACGGCGCGACACCGTAGTCCTGTCCTGGATCAGTGGAGACGCTGCGCCACGGTCGGGCGGCCCCACAGATGTGACCCAGCGTGGCTCGCTCACGGATGTCCTGACGGTCCGAACCGCGATGCCCGGGCAACCGGTGCAGACCGTCGATCTCGAGGGTTTGCATGTGCCCATCGACGGCGCGGTCCGCTGGTTCAACGTCGACGACACCAGCCAGGTCGATGCGGCAGAGCTGCTCGATGCGCTCAACCCTGGCTGCAGGGGGCAACTCACCCGCGAGATGGTCGACGACCTGCTCTCGCCAGATCCCCGTCCCAAGGTCGAGCTGTGGGGCTCGGGCTCGATCAGAGGCGTGGCGGCGTTTCGAGTGACGGCAGCGGAGTCCGACCTGGGCGTGGGTGAGAACAGTCGCTCTATGGCCGGGGTGCTCGTCTTCGAGCCCGTCGAGTTCCTCGTGGGCGGCGACTGGCTCATTACGTGCTGGCATGACGCGGAGGTCTACCGCGGCGCAGACCGGGTCGCGGAGCGCCCGACCGCGCCACCACTGACCCTATTTGCCGCGGTTGAGCGACGCTGGCCCGCGCACCCGTTATCAAGCGCGGGCGATCTTGCTGTGCTCGTCCTATCCGAACTCGCGTTGAGGTACGCGCCGACCTATCGGCAACTCTATGCGTGGGAGGAGGAGTGGGAGCTCGACTTCTTCCGCCGCGACGAGAGATGTGATCACGACACGCTTCGCGATGCCCAAGCGAGTGCGGCGATCCTGCGAGATTGGTTCACCCCGTTGAACCCGCCTGGAATGCGACACGACGTCGAGCGGGCCTGGTTCCCGGGTGTCACCGGCACGCCTGAGGCAGGCGGGTACCAGATCGCTCTTCGCGTCGATGACCGGATTGACAGCGCACTCAAGAGCCTGCGTGATTTCAATCAGACCCTGAGAAGCGCGTATGACCTTCTGCAGGTACGCGAGGATGTGCTCGATCGCCACCGCGACGAGCGCTTCCAGCGCAATATCGCCGTGGGCGGCTCAGCAATTCTGATCCCCACACTGGTGGCCGGGATCATGGGCGTTAACACCTGGGTGCCGGGTGAAGCTGGGCCGACTTCCTCACACTGGGCGTTCGCCGCGCTGCTCGTCCTCGTCGTGTTGTCCGGCGTTGCCGCCTGGGCCGTGCTGCGCTGGCTGCGTCTGCGCGACGACCAGAATTCCTAGGGCTTCCAGGATCCAACCTCGATCTGCTGGAACACGCGGGCACTGCGGGCAACCTGTACCGAT
>JAOPWD010000380.1 GCA_025965875.1 Pseudonocardiales bacterium | reverse complement strand
CGACCGACCCGATCGTCTGGAGTGCGCCGGTGGCTATCCCGAGACGGGCGGCGGCCCTCTGGCGGGTCATGTCGATTCTGGACCGCGCTCCGCTCGCGGAGTTGACGCACAAGCAGGTGCGCGCGGCCAGCAACCTGCGCAAGAGGCTGGTCGGCCTGCCGGGCGCTTGGCTCGTCCTTGGCCGGCCCGATCGTGGCGCTCGCGCCGAGGACTCGACGGCGCGGCTGCCTGACGGGACCGTCCTGCCGCTGCGCATCTACCGCCCTCGGGTGGCCGGCGAAGAGCCGTTGCCGGTCGTCGTCAACTTCCACGGCGGGGGGTGGGTGAGCGGCGACCCGATGCAGTCCGAATGGTGGTGCAGTTCCGTCTCGGCTCAGGCTGGGGTGGTCGTCGTCTCGGTCGACTACCGACTGGCGCCCGAGCATCCGTTCCCCACTGCTGCCGAGGACTCCTACGCGGCGACCCTGTGGGTCACTGAACATGCCGACGAGCTGCGTGTCGACGGGAGCAGGGTGGCCGTGATGGGCGACAGCGCCGGCGGCAACCTCTCGGCCGTCGTGTCGCTCATGGCCCGCGATCGGGGCACCCCGCAGATCGCGCTGCAGGTGCTGATCTACCCGTCGGTCGAACTGATCGAGACCTTCCCGTCCGAGGACGAGAACGAATTCGCTCCGATTTTGGGCAAAGCCGATCTGACCGCCTTCAGCGCCCTCTACCGCGGCGCGGACGACGGCACCGACCCGTACGGTTCGCCGCTACGTGGCAAACATCACGATCTGCCGCCGGCGTTGATCCAGACCGCCGAGCACGATCCGCTGCGCGATCACGGCACTGTCTACGCGGTGGCGCTGCGTTCGGCCGGCGTAGAGGTGCGCCTGACCAACTACGTCGACGCGGTGCACGGGTATATCTCGCTGCCCGGCGTCGTCCCGGCCGCTCGCCAGGCCCTGGCCGAGGCCGTCGCAGCGCTTCGGGACGCGCTCAGCATCGCAGTTTTCCCGTAATCACTGCTCTGGAGTAGGCTGTAACCTTGCGGAACAGGTCTGTGGCCTCGACATGGAGTAGGCCGCTCGTCGTTCACACATTCGATCGGCGATTCGGGCATGTCCGCAACCGTTCGAGAATCTGTCAGGACCCACCTACTCAATGACCTCTACCGCCGAAGCTCCGACCACGACTGCACCACAAGTTGCCATCAACGACGTCGGCTCCGCCGATGATTTCCTCGCCGCCATCGATCTGACGATCAAATACTTCAACGATGGCGACATCGTCGAGGGCACCATCGTCAAGGTCGACCGCGACGAGGTCCTGCTCGACATCGGCTACAAGACCGAGGGTGTCATCCCCTCGCGTGAGCTGTCGATCAAGCACGACGTCGACCCGAACGAGGTCGTCAGCGTCGGCGACGCGATCGAGGCCCTGGTTCTCCAGAAGGAGGACAAAGAAGGCCGGCTGATCCTGTCCAAGAAGCGCGCCCAGTACGAGCGCGCCTGGGGCACGATCGAGCAGAAGAAGGAAAACGACGAGGTCGTCGAGGGCACCGTCATCGAGGTCGTCAAGGGCGGCCTGATCATCGACATCGGCCTGCGGGGCTTCCTGCCTGCGTCGCTCGTCGAGATGCGTCGCGTGCGCGATCTGCAGCCCTACGTGGGCAAGACGCTCGAAGCCAAGATCATCGAACTGGACAAGAACCGCAACAACGTCGTGCTGTCCCGCCGGGCGTGGCTCGAGCAGACCCAGTCCGAGGTGCGAAGCGAGTTCCTGAACAAGCTGGCCAAGGGCCAGGTCCGTACCGGTGTCGTGTCCTCCATCGTCAACTTCGGCGCGTTCGTCGACCTCGGTGGGGTCGACGGCCTGGTGCACGTCTCCGAACTCTCCTGGAAGCACATCGACCACCCGTCCGAGGTCGTCGAGGTCGGTCAGGAAGTCACCGTCGAGGTGCTCGACATCGACCTGGACCGCGAGCGCGTATCGCTGTCGCTCAAGGCGACCCAGGAAGACCCATGGCGCCAGTTCGCCCGCACTCACCAGATCGGTCAGGTCGTACCCGGCAAGGTCACCAAGCTGGTGCCCTTCGGCGCGTTCGTCCGGGTCCAAGACGGTATCGAGGGCCTGGTGCACATCTCCGAACTGGCCGAGCGCCACGTCGAGATCCCCGAGCAGGTCGTACAGGTCGGCGACGACCTCCTGGTCAAGGTCATTGACATCGACCTCGAGCGTCGGCGCATCTCGCTCTCGCTGAAGCAGGCGAACGAGGGCGTTCTGGGCGACGAGAGCTTCGACCCGGCCCAGTACGGCATGGAAGCCCAGTACGACGACAAGGGCAACTACATCTACCCCGAGGGCTTCGACCCCGACACGCAGGAATGGCTCGAGGGCTACGACACGCAGCGTGAGGCGTGGGAGAAGCGTTACGCCGCTGCCCGCGAGCGCTTCGAGGCGCACCGCAAGCAGCAGGAGGACGCCAAGAAGGCCGACGCCGAGGCTGTCACCGAGGGTGGCGAGGCGAGTTCGTACACCTCCGAGGCACCCGAGACCGAGGGCTCGCTGGCATCCGACGAGGCCCTGGCCGCGCTGCGCGAGAAGCTCGCCGGCCGGTAATTCCGTCCTAGTCACGAGGCCCGGAGGCACCCGCCTCCGGGCCTCGTGCTGTCCGCAGCCCCATTCCTCAACGGTGCGTGAGGTTGGGGATAGCGTGTCGGCTGTGATGGTCGGGTTGACTGGCGGCGTGGGGGCGGGCAAGAGCGCTGTGTCGGCGCTGCTGGCCGGGCACGGCGCCGTGGTCATCGACGCGGACGCGATCGCCCGCGAGGTGGTCGAGCCGGGCACCGCGGGTTTCGACGCCGTCGTGGCCCGCTTCGGGTCCGCCGTGGTGTCCTCCGACGGTGGCCTGGACCGTGCTGCGATCGCCGCGATCGTCTTCGAGGACAAGGCCGCCCGTATTGACCTGAACGCGATCGTGCACCCGCTGGTCGGGCGGCGCTCGGCTGAACTCATGGCCACGGTGCCGGCGGACGCCGTCGTCGTCTACGACGTGCCACTGCTGGTCGAGGGCGGGCTGGCCGCCGGGTTCGACTGTGTCGTCGTGGTCGAGGCCGACGAGGCCACGCGGCTGGCCCGACTGGCCGAGCGCGGCCTGCCGGAGGAGCAGGCGCGGGCGCGGATGGCCGCTCAGGTGGGCGATGAAGAGCGCCGGGCCGTCGCCCATGAAGTGATCAACAACGACGGCACTCGCGAAGCACTCGCTGACGAGGTCCGCGAGCTGTGGCAGCGGTTGCGTGCCCGCCGCGACCGAGCCGCCGATACGGCGCCGTGAACGTGGCGGGTTTGGAGCGCCCCTCCGGCGTCCGATAGAGTCACTCCCCGGCAGTCGGCCCGTTGTTCGGGTCGTCGGTATCGCGGACGTAGCGCAGCTGGTAGCGCATCACCTTGCCAAGGTGAGGGTCGCGGGTTCGAATCCCGTCGTCCGCTCGAGGCACCGCCCCCGGCGCCCGCACGTCGGTGGCGCTGGGGAACCAGCGGTCGCCGGCATGAGGGCGGCGTGGCCGAGTGGCTTAGGCAAGGGCCTGCAAAGCCCTGTACGCGGGTTCGATTCCCGCCGCCGCCTCGCATTGACAACCACCGCATCCGCGGTGCACATAAGGGCGATTAGCTCAGTGGGAGAGCACTACCTTGACACGGTAGGGGTCACTGGTTCAATCCCAGTATCGCCCACCAACGGAGGCCCCGTATTACGGGGCCTCCAGTCATTTCCGGATCTTTCTCGGGCCACGTTGGCGCCACCCGGGCGTTGGTTGCGTTGGATAGCTATGGTTCGCGCGTGGCCCCGATGTGGCCCGAAGTGCAAGCCGGCCTTGCACGCGGCCGTAGGCGCACGAACTCCTCGCGGGCCATTCGGAAATCGACGCCTCAGAATCGCGGTTCCTGCGCATTCTGGACGGTGAGCAGCTGCCGATAACGAGTGAGCACTGCGCCGATTCGGTTGTGATCACTGGCGTAGATACGGGCGTGGTCGGCTACCACAGCAGTACGTCATCGGGTCTAGCGGCAGATCGTGGTCGTCGCCCGGGATGTCCCCGTGTGGAATGGGCAGTCCTTGGAGGAAGGAGTCGGCCTGCCGCGTCCGTTTCCGTCGACTCTGCCGGTTCGTGGAGCCGCCCGGCCGGCTGGGCTGTTTTGAGTTGCCGGCCGGAGTTGATCTTGATAAGTTGCCGTTTGGCACATACTGATCACATTCCGACCCCTCTTGGCGGCCCCTTGCGTGTCGTGGTCGAGCGCTGCCCGGGTCTTTTCGTGAGGGAGGAGACCCCCTTGTTCGAGCACACCGGAGATCCGTGGGAACGGTTCGGGCGCCGGCGGCCCGCCGGATCGCACCGGTCGGTGCCCGGCCGAAAGCCGGGACGTGGGATGGGTGCGGCCGGGGCGGCGCTGGCACTGGCTGGCGCCGGCCTGACGGCCACTGCGATCATCGCGACAACGGCCACTTCGGCGCAGGCCACGACGCCCGGCACCCCTGGCACGCTCCAGGCGCCCACGAGTGTGTACACCGAAGACTTCGAGAACGGCCCCGCGGCTAGCCCGATCCTGCACCTGGACCAATACACCAGCGCCACGGGGCAGAGCTACACGGCCGATCCGGGTTGGCTGACCGGATGCAACGGCTGGCTCGCCGCCGCCGAACAGGACACCGACCCGGCAGCGCAGGAGGCCGACTGCGCAACCCAACCCACCAACGGCCGACTGTTCTGGAACGAGACGCAGCAGCTGGCCGAAGCCTTCGGGATCTTCCACGGCGAATCGGCCGCTGAGGCCGCTGACAACCACGCCGTCTCGGCCTTGACCTCGTCGGTGCCGCCAGCGGGCAGCGTGGAGTTCGGCACGGCGACCAACATTGCCTTGCCGACGAGCAGCCGGTTCCTCGCGTTCAGCGTCGATGTGGCCGCGGACTGCTTGGTGTCGCCGCCGTTACTGCAGTTCTCGCTCGTCAGCCCCGGTGGTGCGCAGACGCCCGTCGGGAGCCAGATCAATGGCTGTGCCGGCAGTACGCCGGTCAGCGTGCCGGCGATCGCGGCCGCCGGGGCCCGCAAGTTCAACGTCGGCACCCACACGACGGACGCGGCCGTGCTGTTCAGTGGCGCGTCCGTCGGAATCCGCATGGTCAACGACAACGCCAGCCCGACCGGCAACGACCACGCGTTCGACAACATCCACGTGCTGGATGTGACACCCCAGCTGGACCAGTCCTTCAGCCCGACCCGGCTAGGGACCGGCCAGTCGACGACCCTGACATTCACGATCACCAACACCAGTGAGCTAGGGGCCAAGAACGGCTGGTCGTTCACCGACGCGCTGCCCGATGGTGTGACTGTGTCCGGTGCCGCCACGACCACCTGCCCCGAGGGTGCCGTGACCGCCGCCCCAGACGCGTCGACGGTGTCGGCAACCGGGGATCTGTCGACCGGCATGTCCTCGTGCTCGGTGTCGTTTCCGGTGACCGCCAGTGTGGCGAGCACCTATACTAGCGGCCCGTCGAATCTGACGAGCCTGGGCGGACTGAACCCACCGGCCGATACCAGCGTGCAGTTCCTGCCGACGGTCGACCTGCACGTGCGCAAAACCGCGAGCAACGATCACTATGCACCCGAGCAGTTGTTCACCTACACGCTCGTGGTGACCAACAACGGACCGGACACCGCGAGCGGGGTCACCGTGGCCGATCCGCTGCCGGCCGCCCTGGCCGGCGGCTCGTTCACCTGGACATGCTCAGGCTCGGGCGGCTCGACGTGTACCCCCTCCGGCGGCGGAGACATCGATGACAGCGCAGTCGTCGCGGCGAACACAAGCGTTGTCTACACGGTCACCGGCACGGTGCCGGGCGCCACGACCGGCGAGCTGAGCAACACCGCGACCGTGACGCCGCCGGCGGACAGCGTCGACACGGGCTGCACCCCCGACTGCGCATCGACCGTGACGACGCCCGAGCAGGCCGCGGCGCTGACGCTGGACAAGTCAGTGACACCGAACGATCCCATTCGGCCCACGGCCGGCCAGCAGGTCAACTACTCCTTCCAGGTCACCAACAGCGGCAATGTGCCGCTCACCGGCCTGACGATCGACGACGCGCCGTTCACCGGCACGGGCCAGCTGTCGGCGATCACCTGCCCGGTGACAACATTGGTGGCGAGCGCGCAGACCACCTGCACCGCGAGCTACCCCCTCACCCAACTCGACCTCGACCGCGGCGGCATCGACAACAGCGCGACCGCGAGCGCGACACCGCCGCTGGGGCCGCTCGTGAGCTCCGCTCCCGCCAGCGCGCACGTCTCGTTCGCGCCGGGCCCGGCGCTGACCCTGACCGAGATGCCGAACCCCAGCACTATCCACCGGGCAGGTGACGTGGTGAGCTACTCGTTCACCGTGACCAACACCGGCGACGTCACCCTGACCGACTCCGCAATCATCGTGGGCGCGTTCTCCGGCACCGGCGCGCTGAGCCCGACCTGCCCGGCCGCGGCCGCGTCGATGCCGCCGGGGGCCGTCGTCACCTGTACCGCGAGCTACACCGCCACCCAGGCCGATATCGACGCCGGCACGATCACCAACACCGTCACCGCGCACGCCAGCTTTGGCCAGCAGGCGGTGACCTCGGACCCGGCCACGGCCGCCGTGGCCGCGCTACCGGACCCGGCGCTGCGCCTGATCAAGCGCGCCACCGTCGACCCGGCCGCCGACCAGAACAGCGCCAGGATCGGCGACAGCATCAGCTACACGTTCCTGGTAACCAACTCCGGCAACCTGACCCTGACCGAGATCGAGGTCACCGACCCGAGCCTCGGCCGCGTCGTGTGCCCGATCACGACGTTGCCCCCCGGAGGCGACGAGACCTGTACCGGCGACGAGACGCACACCGTGACCGAAGCCGACGTTGCCGCTGGCTCGGTGCAGAACACGGCCACCGCACGGGCGGCTACGCTGCGAGGCGGGCTAGCGGTCAGCTCGGCCGACGCGTCGACGACAGTCGACACCGCGCCGACGGCACCGACGGCACCGGCCACCCCGCCGCTGGCCATGACCGGTGTCGACATCCTGCTCCCCAGTGGCCTCGGCCTCGGGGCGCTCGTGCTCGGCATGGTGCTCGTGGTGGGCGCACGGCGCCGCGGCACCCGCTAGCCGAATCCCACTCCATGACGCGTTTAGCCGGGGTTCCGGACGACGTCGTCCCTGTGCTTATCGATCGCACGCTCATCGGGGTACTTGTGGAGGGGCGTTCCGAGTGGAGCTCCGAGCATGCGATACGCAGATCCGCCGGCTGGATGTTGTTGTTTAGGAGTATCCACGGGTCTGTTGCGTTGATCCGCTGGAGGCGGCGGTGTTGCCGCACGCAGCGTCGGACCTGGGTCAGAGGCACACCGCGAGTTCGGTGAACGCGACACGAACTCGATCATGAGTGGGCAGGTCGGTGGTGAGTTCGTAGTGGCCACGCCGCAGGTTTTGCACGAGCGCGTGTCCGGCCGCGACAACGCGCAGCGATCTGATCGTCTTCATCCCACGCATCGGCCGCAACCTGGCTTTGAGCCGACTGTGATCTGATTCCACAGCGTTGTTCGCATATTGCTCGAAGAGGTGTCGCGCAGCCGGGACGAGCTCATCGATCACCCGGGGGTACACCGGTGCACGGTCGGTGGTGACCTCTACCGGCGAAGGTGCCGACTTGAGCGCGCGGGTGAAGAACGCCCGCGCTGCCGGGGCGTCGCGGCGTTCGGAGACCAGGACGTCGATGACCCGCCCGTGTTGGTCGACCGCGCGGTAGAGGTAGGTCCAACGTCCGGCGACCTTGACGTACGTTTCGTCGACAAACCACCGAACGCCCGGCGCGTGACGTGCCGGACGCGCGGCGTCGATGAACTCCGACGTGAATGTCTGCACCCACCGGTAGACGGTCACGTGGTCGACCTCGACGCCGCGCTCGGAAAGCAGCTCCTCGACATCGCGGTAGGACAACCCATAACGCAGGTACCAGCGCACCGCCACCGCGATCACCTCCCGCGGGAACCGGTAGCCGGCCGGTGCGGACGAGGCAGACCTCGAAGTGATCATCCGATCAGTCTGTCGCCCCAACGACGATCGACCAACGCAACAGACCCGGGTGGCCGGCTCCGATACTCGTAGTCCTCCCACGCAGCGATGTACGGCGTCACGGCAGAGTGCCATTCTCCTGACTGACAGTGACTTTCGACATCGAGTTGCCTCTCTACTGATAGGTGTAACCCGACGATTCGCCGGTTCAGTTCCGAGGTGCTCATGCGGCGGGCGGCTCTGCCTAAGCGCGAGGGGCTCCGCGGGAGCAGCAATGCCAGGTTCTTCGTGCGAGGCTCAGCGTGCTGAGCTGACCGTAGGAATCACTGGACGCTGCTCGCATCCGTGAACCCCACATGTCGTGCGGCTGAGGGCGTCAGTGACTAGGCGTTGTCCGAGCCCCTGCTGCACGAGCTCAGCGAGTTGGCGACATGAGCTGAGCACGACCCGCTCCTGGCTACTTCAGGGCACGAAGGCACGCGCGGTCTTCTTGGCCACCTGGAAGCGGTGGGAGTTGCCCTCAGCGCTAGCCCTGACAGATCTCTCGTGCGCCAGTGACGGGATGTCGTAGCGTTCGCCGCGTGCCCGGCGTCCCCGAGGAAATGAGGTTATGGGGCTTGTCGCAGTCCTTCGGTTCTGCTGTTGGCCAGCACGCTGTGGAGTTGGTTGCGGGAGGTGATGGCGAGTTTGGTGAAGATCTTGTGCAGGTGGTATTCGACGGTGCGCCGGCTCTTGAATAGCTGGGCTGCGTTGTCGGGGTTGGACAGGCCGTCGCCGGCGAGCCGGCCGATCTGGGTCTCTCGGGCGGTGAGCTGGAGGGGGGTCTCGGTGGTGCGTTTGCGTACTCGCTCACCGGTGGCACGCAGCTCGCGCGCGGCTCGTTCAGCGAACCCGTGGGCTCCGATGGAGGTGAGCATCCGGTGGGCAGTGCGCAGCTGCTCGCGGGCGTCGATGCGGCGGTTCTCCCGGCGAAGCCACTCTCCGTAGAGAAGGTGGGCGCGGGCGAGCGCCCAGCGAACGCGTGTGTGGCCAAGGCGGTCGATCGCCTCCCGATAGAGGCGCTCGGCGGCCTCGCCGTCGCTCAGCAGTGCTCGCGAGCGGGCCTCGATCCCCAGCGCCCAGTCGGTGCCGCTGGCGCGAGTCGTCTCCGAGAGCCGCTGGAGGGCGTCAGCCGCCCGAGCGGGCTTCCCGCTCCGGGTGGCCGCCTCGATGAGCTCGACCAGCCCCCAGGCGAACGGCAGCTCCTCGGGGTGCTCGCCGGCCTGTTGGGCCGCGTCAAGCGCGTCCTCATAGCGGCCGACGCCGTTGTAGAGCACCGCGCTCGTCCAGTCCATGAGGGCCAGCCCCTGACCCTCGCCCCGTGCCACCACCTCCTTCATGCTGGTCTTGATCAGCTCGAAAGTCTCGGCTTCCCGGCCGCGCCAGGCGGCGAGCCCGAGGGCACCGTAGGGCGCGAGGTGGTTCCCCGTCGCGTCGGTGACCGTCTCCACTTCGTTGACCAGGGACGCCGCCGTTGCCAGCTCGCCGGCCCACAGGTGCACTGCCATCCGTGAGATGAGGGCGATGGGGAGAACGGTGAGTGCGCCGGCATCGCGGGCGAGCTGGACGTGACGGGTGGAGAGCAAGTACCAGGTCTCGTGGTCCCACAGATCCACGGCCGCGAGGCAGCCGATCCAGAGCCAGCGCAGCCCTTCCTCCATGGAGATGCGCTCGTTGCGGAAGGCGCTCAGCGCCTGCCTCAATACCGGCGTCGCGGCCGGATAGCCCTCCGTGATCAGCAGCGCCAGGCCATCCAGGAGGAGATCGGCTGGGCGTGGGGGCTGCGACGACGCGGGCGCCTCCCTGGCGGCCCGCGCGGCCTCCAGCAGGCCGCCGCCGTGGGCCAGGCGGCCGACGAACATCGCCGCCTGCAGCGCCTCCAGATAGGTCTCGCGTGCAAGCCCGACGTCGAGCGGCTCAAGCCGCTTGGCCGCCGTGAGCAACAGCGGCGGCGCGTCCCTGCCGCGGTTCACTGCAAACGCGATCTGGGCCCGCAGCAGGTCCACCCGGGCGC
>JAOPWD010000362.1 GCA_025965875.1 Pseudonocardiales bacterium | reverse complement strand
CGCGTCGAGGATCGCCCCGACCGACAACCCTGAGTGACCCGTTCATGGGCAGCCGCCCTCATCAGAGCGCCTCCGGAATCTGGGGAGACGACCGCCCGTCGAGACGGTGGGCAAGGATCGCGCAATGCCATCAACAGTTCGTGAAAAGCCGGGCTGGCGGGCAGTGCTTGCCGCGACGTACCTAGCAGTTAACGACGCCAGGCGTTGCGCCGACGGCGGATGTCCCAGATCTGGTAGACGATGAGGACGCCCGCGATGAAGACCAGCCAGGCCGTTCCGGAGGCGTTGTAGTGAGTCGCGGTGATCATGAGCAGCAGGATGACGATCGCCGCCCAGGCGCCGATACGGCCGACCTTGCCCCACTCGCCGTGCCAGCCCCAGTCGCTCGGATGGTCGTCCGGGTGGTGCGCCGCATAGTCCTCGGGCGCGCCGAGTTCGGGCTGCTCGCCGTGCGGGTCGAGGAAGGGCACGTCGCGCTCCAGTCGGGGTTGCGGTGCAAGGGGCGCTTTCATTCTGGCATTAGGGTCGAGCCATGCGAATCACCGGCCTGGGGCATGCCAGCATGCTCATCGAGACCGCGCACGGCAGCATCCTGACCGACCCCTGGGTGAACCCCGCCTACTTCGGGTCCTGGTTCCCGTTCCCCGACAATTCCCAGCTGGACTGGGACCGGATCGGGCGGGCCGACTACCTGTTCGTGAGTCATCTGCACCGCGACCATTTCGACCCGGAGCACCTGCGCAAGCACATCAGCAAGAAGACGACGGTGCTCCTGCCTGACTACGCGACGACCGAGCTGGAGGATGCGCTGCGCGACCTCGGGTTCACCAGCTTCGTCAAGCCCGACAACGGTGAACCGATCGAGCTCGACGGTCTGCAGGTGATGATCCAGTCGCTGACCTCGCCGACCGACGGGCCGATCGGCGACTCGTCGCTGTGGGTGTACGACGGCCAGTACCGGCTGCTGAACCAGAACGACGCTCGGCCGTCGGAGCTGGATGCGTTCAAGGAGCTCGGCCCGGTCGACGCGTACCTCGTGCAGTTCTCCGGCGCGATCTGGTTCCCGATGGTCTACGAGCTGCCGGCCCGCGCCAAGCAATCCCTGGGGTTGACGAAGCGGGAGCGCCAGTTCGACCGCACGCTGCGCTACATCGAGGAGTGCGGCGCGCGGTTCGTGTTCCCGACCGCCGGCCCGCCCTGCTTCCTGGACGAGGAGCTGTGGGGCTTCAACGACATCTTCGGTGACGAGTCCAACATCTTCCCGGACCAGCGGGTGTACCTGGACTGGCTCGAGTCCAAGGGTCACGACGAAGGGCGGCTGCTGCTGCCCGGCACCCGCGCCGACCTTGCCGCGGACGGCTGCCCGGTCATGCACCCGATGCCCGATGACGAGGTCGAGAAGCTGTTCGCCCACAAGGAGAGCTACCTGCGCGAGATGCAGGCCCGCCGAATGCCGGAGGTCGAGGCAGCCAAGGCGACCTGGGCGCACCCGGAGATCGACATCCTGCCGGCACTGCAGGAGTGGTTCACGCCGCTACTCGAGGAAGCCGACCACATGGCGGCCGGCATCGACGGCGGCATCCGCTTCACCGCCGAGGACGCTGAGCGCGGTGACGTCGACATCCTGCTGGACTTCGTGGCGCGGGAGGTGCGCGCATACGCGGGGGAGAAGGTGCGCTACCGGTTCCGCACCCGCCGGGCCTACCTCGAGCAGTTGATCCACGACCACGAGATCGACTGGGTCAACTCGCTGTTCCTGTCCTGCCGCTTCTCCGCACAGCGCATCGGGCCCTACAACGAGTTCATCTACGTGTTCTTCAAATGCCTCTCCGAGGAGCGGCTGAACTACGCCGAGGGCTGGTTCGCCGAGCAGAACGCCGACGAAGCCAACGAGACGATCGTCCTGGGTGGCTGGGAGATGCAGCGTCGCTGCCCGCACCTCAAGGCCGACCTCACCCGGTTCGGCGACATCGAGGACGGCGTGCTCACCTGCCAGATGCACGGCTGGAAGTGGCGCCTGGCTGACGGCAAGTGCCTGACCAGCGTCGGGCACGACCTGCGCTGCGCCCCGGCCGGCACCGGAGCCGTGCCCGCGCCGGTCGCCGCTGACCACGCCGGGCTTGGTGGTGCAAGCGCTGGCCGGTTCAATGAGACGTCGGCGCCGTAACGGCGCGCGTGGCGGAGGTGGCGCGTGAGTGACCGGAAGGAATTTCTGGCCTGGGTCGAGTCTCGTCTCAGGGACGCGGAGATCGCCCTGCACAACGGGGACGCCTCGCCCCGGCGCGCGATCTGGTCCCGAAGCGATCCAGTTTCGGTGCTGGGCGCCTGGCAGTCGGCCACCGGGCAGCAGGAATTGCACGACCTCTTCAGCCGGCTTGCGGAGAGCTTCTCCGACTGCACGTCCTACTCGTTCGACCTGATCGCTGCAGACGTCGTCGGGGACATGGCCTACACCGTCGGGTACGAACACACACAGGCTTCGGTCAACGGTGAGCCGCGGACATACTCCCTTCGTGCGACCCAGATCTACCGTCGCGAGGAGGGCACGTGGCGGGTTGCCCACCGGCACGCGGACACGGTGCCAGACGTCGAAGAGTCCTGACGCTCGCGACCCGCATGCGACGCTTCGGGCGTCGCGCCACCCTGAAGCGCATTTGGGCAGAAGCAGCTGCGCGGTGTGTCTTGTTCGTCAGCGCGTTGTGGCCAGGCGCAGCACGTGTGCCCGCTCGTCCGGCCCGAACCAGGGCGGCGACCCTGCGGCGGCGTTCTCGGCGAGCCGCTCCGGGCGGGCGGTGGCGGCGAGCGAGACGTGGACGCGCGGGTCACTCAGGCCCCATTTGATGAGGGCTTGCACCCAGGTGGTGACGCCGAAGGGACCCAGCGGCGCGAGCTCGGCGGGACTGGGCGTTCGGCGCACCAGCCGACCTTCGCCGAGCGGGCGCATGAGCAGCACGCCGAGGCCGAGGTCCGCAGCGAGCGGCAGGATCGTGCGTTCGACCTCGCGCTGCAGCGGGTTGTACGGCACCTGGACGGTGTCGATACGCCCGGTGGACATGAGCTCGGCCAGATCGGGAAAGGCAGAAGCGGAGTAGTGCGTGGCACCGATCAGGCCGATCAGCCCCTGAGCCCGGGCGGCCTCGAGCATCGGGAGGTGCGCGCGCCCGGCCACGAGGTTGTGGATCTGCATCAGGTCTACGCGGCCGCCGTACCAGTCCACAGCGCGGGCGAGCTGTGCCGCCCCCTCCTCCGGCGACGGGGTCCAGACCTTGTCCGCGATGACGACGTGGTCGCGCTTGCCGTCAAGTGCCTCGGCGAGCAGCCGCTCAGCGGCGCCGTACATGGGTGAGGTGTCGACGAGCCGGATGCCGACGGCGATGGCAGTGTCGATCAGTTCGCGGTGCCGGCCGGCGGCTGCGGCGGCCTCGAGCCGCTGCCAGGTACCGAGCCCGACCACCGCGACGCTGACCCGACCTCGGCCCAGGCTGCGCTGCTCCATGTCGGCACCCCCGCCTGATCGGTCCTGGTCCCCGACCCTATGTGACCCGACACCGACCCGGCCGATGAGCGCGACGGCTCGATACTCCTGCAGGATCGGACCGACGCGACGTTCGGCGTCGCGCCGCTGCGCCGGGCGGAGATCAGGACAAGCCTCGGGGCCACCGCCGTGGGGCCGCAGTTGTGGGGCCGGAGGTCTAAAACTGACGGACATCGTTGACAGTCCGGGTCTTCAGAACTAGGAGATCCGTATGAGCGAGACCGCCCTGCCTCGAGAAGTCCGTCACCGCCTGGCGATCCTCCAACATGCCGATGAGGTCACCGGCAACGTCGCGATGACGTGCCGCTACTACGGCATTAGTCGCCAGCTGTTTTACAAGTGGCGTAGACGCTTCGAGGAGGAGGGCGTCGACGGGCTGTGTGATCGGTCGCGGCGTCCACATCACAGCCCTCAGGCCACTCACGTAGACG
>JAOPWD010000351.1 GCA_025965875.1 Pseudonocardiales bacterium | reverse complement strand
CACGAGTACGTACGAGACGCCGATCTGCTCGCGCCTGCGCCGCAGCTCGTCGATCATTGCCGCGGTGTCCCCGCGCAACAGCACGAGGGAGTCGGCGGCGACCAGCTCCGCCGGATCGGCGCCGGTGGCCTGCTTGGCGTGTGGCGGGACGTCGTCGCCCACGGCGAACAGGTTCATTGCGAACTCGATGTCGCCTGCCCGCGTGCCGGCCGTCGCGCGGACCTCGGCAATCGCCTCAGCCACGGCCTCGCGCGGCGTCAAGGGGCTAGCGGCGATCGAGACTATGTCCGCCTTCTCGGCCGCCAGCGCTCTGGCCTTCGGCCCGCCGGCGGCCACGAGGACGCGCGTGTACAGATCCGGACCGTCCAGCTCATGCACCGCGTCGATCGTCGCGGACACCTGGGCCAGCCGTTCGGCTGCGGATCCGAACGGCATGCCAAGGGTGCGGGCGAACTCTCCGCTGCGCGGATGGCCGGTTCCAATGCCCATCTCGAACCGTCCCTCAGTTAGCGCAGATAGCGTGTGCGCCTCCCACGCCGTCTGCTGCGGCGTTCGCAGCGGCGCGGAGTAGACCCAAGTGCCGACGCCGATGTCGGCGACGCCGGCGGCCAACCCGAGCGACGGCCCAGGGGCCAGCAAGTTGAGCACGTCCGGCATGAGCAGCGTGGCGTAGCCAAGCTCGGCGGCGCGCACCGCCGTCGCGCGCCAATGATCCGCCGTCCCCACCGGCGCACCGATGACCCCGAAGCGAAACGGTCTGTGCGGCATATCAGTGACGCTAGCTCAGCCGCCGTCCGAGAGGTTTGCGCCGGCAGGTCGCGGTCGCGCAACCGCCAAGCATCGTGCACCGGGTTGACCCCGGGACACCGAATAGAGCAATCGTGGGCTAGTCAGCGCCTTCGCTTACGAACGCCGGCTGGGCGTCCCCACTGAGGCCTCAAACGCGGGATGGACCCTGGCGCCGCGACCTCTGGCGACTGCCCGAGGCACTCGCCGCCGGTCGAGCGAGCAACACGAGACGGCCCGCGCCCAATCCTGAAAGGGGCGGGCCGTTCGCGGGGCGAGCGTGGTGCGCCCACCACTGTCTGTTCGCCGAGCGCACCCTCAACGGTTTCGCTCCACAAGACCGCCTTGGGCCGTGCGGAACCGAAAGTGGGGTTGTGCACTCGCGGCAGCTAGCTATGGCGGCCTGGGCCTGTTCTCGTCCGAGGGGCGCTGTCGTGTTGCATTCGTCGAGTGATCTAGCGATGCTGGGTGAAGGCGTCGGCTCAGCTTGCCGGTGCTGACGCTTAGGCCCGGCCGCTGTGAGTCCTGGACATCGGTCGGGCCGTTTATCGCCTAGCAGCCGAGTGTCCGAGGCCCGGCGGCGAGCACCGCCCCGCTGGTCCCATGGACGCGACCAGCCATCCCGGATCCGGCCTGAGCCACCTTACGTGCCTGCCATCCATATGGTCGACGAAGGCGAGTAGATCACGATGGCGGGCTCTGTCACCGACACCATCCACGTATGACTGTGTTGTCATTTCTCGTCGTGCGGACGCCGAGATACCCACAATGGGAAGGGTGCTGTCGACACCACGCGACTGAGGCCGGCTCAGTTGGAGTGGTGCGCAGCTAACCCCAAGCAATGGGGGCGCGCCCGCACTTCTCACTTGTGCATCGGTGCGCAGCGTTGTTGGCAGTGCCGGCCGCGCCGAGATGCAGAGCGGTTTCTCTGCGGTCCTCGTGGCACTCAACCGGCTGAGCAGAGGATGCCTGACATGGCTGTCGTGCTCGTTGTCGAGGACAACGAATTGATGCGATCGGTAGTTGTCGAGCATCTCCGCGTCGGCGGCCGGTTCGACTCTGTGATCGAAGCAGCCACCGGTGCCGAGGCGCTCATCGCTGCGGCTCAACACCGGCTCGCAGGCGTGGTCCTGGATCTGTCGTTACCCGACGTTCGCGGCAGCAGCCTCATCCCCGCGTTGCGGCAGAACAGCCCACGGGCGCGGATCGTCGTGTTCTCCGCCGATCCTCTCGGCAAAGCCGAAGCCGAGCGCTCCGGTGCCGATGGCTTCGTTATAAAGGGCGCCGATCTGGCAGAACTGGATCGAATCCTGATCCCAGACTGAGATCGCTGGGCGACTAAGACGGAGAAATCCGGGGTCGTCGGCCGCCGGCAGTCCGCGAAGAACGACGGCCAGGGCGCCGCAAAGGCACGCCATCGGCGGCAACGCGAACGACGGTGGTGCGGCGTTTCAGGCCGTGACCGGATCTTCAAGTGGCCAGCTCGGGCGAAGCCAGGCGATCCGCGCTTGCTTGCAGAGAGCTGCGGCGTTCTAACGGTTCTGCTGTCGCGGTCGGCGACCGGAGAGGGCTTCCACGGCCTGCCCGATGCCGACAACGTCGCGCTCGACGTCCTCCAGGTAGAGCCGTCCAGCCACAATCTGATCGTCAGCGACTTCAAAAAGAGTCACGCCGCGCACCTCAAAGCTCTGCCCGTCGCGGCGGGTACCCGACCAATGCCATTCGCTCCAGGTCGTTTCACCGTCTTGAACCGACCGACGGATCTCGGCATGGAAGTCGGGGATGCCTGCCAGCATGGCCTCCCAGTTGGCGCGCATCTGCGCTCGCCCGACAAAGGCCCGACCCGGGTGCGCCGGTTGCTCACTGCGGTAGTCCTCGTGGATAAGCCCGACTGCGGCATCGAGATCATGTGCATTCATGGCCACGACCAGTCGATCGATCACATCTGTCATCAGGTTCTCCCCCCGGGTCGTGGGTCACTGCGCCGCCGCTGCGTCGCCATGGTCCCCCGGCGTTGCGTATGGGCGAATCGGCCTCCATGCTCAGGCTTGGGTGGCGATCGGAAGGGCGAGCTCCACCGAGGTTCCGGCTCCGGGTGGGCTGCGTAGCACCAGTTTTCCGCCGAGTGCCTCGACTCGGTCGACGATGCCGACCAGCCCGGAGCCGCGCGCCGGACTGGCCCCGCCGCAGCCGTCGTCCTGCACCCGGACGCGTAGCATTCCGTCGCGCGCGTCGCCGGTGACTTTGACCAGCGAGGCATCGGCGTGCTTGGCGGCATTCGTCAACGCCTCCGCGACGACGTAGTACGTCGCCACCTCGATCGGCTCGGCAAGCCGCGACTGCCGGTCCACCTCCAGTTCCAGTTGCACCGGCAGCGGACAGCGCTGCGCGAGCATCCTCAGCGCCGGCGCGAGACCGCCTTGGACGAGGATCGCAGGGTGGATACCGCGGGCGATTTCGCGCAGCTCCTCGAGCGTGCTTACCAAACCCTGGGTGACACGCGAGAGATCGGCCCGCACCTGCGGTATCCCGCTCGGCAGGCTCTCCTGAGTTGCCTGCAACTCGAAAGTCAACGCCACGAGCTGCTGTTGCGCGCCGTCGTGCAGGTCGCGCTCGATGCGTCGCCGGGTCTCATCCGCAGCGACCACGACCCGTTCTCGCGAGGCGGCCAGGTCCGCGCGGTTCTTCGCGTTGGCGATCGCGATGGCGACGAGCGCGGTGAAGTCGTCGAGCCGCGCCCCCGTGTTCGCTGGCAGGTCGTGGGCGCGAGAGGCGACGATCATCGCACCCCAGAGCCGCCCTTCTACGACGATCGGGGCGCCCACCGCCGAGAACGTCGCGCCGTCGCCCCCACGCTGGCCGAGCATCTCGTTCTCAAACCGGGCCAGCTTTCCGGTTTGCGCGATCAGCTCGGTCACCCGGTCCACCGCCGCCGGGCAGCCGGACGCGATGAGGCGCGTCGACCTCGCCCACTGGCCCATGAGACGCAGGCTGCCGTCGTCCGCGTAGTGGCGCATCATGGCCAGGTCGGCGGACAGCAGCTGCCCGACCTCCTCGGAGATCAGCGCGTCGAGCTCCTCCCTGGACGTCTCCTGGGCCACGAGCGTCGCGACGCGGCGCAGCGCGCCCTGCTCCTCGGCCAGCCGCGCAGAGGCCCGCGCCGTCCGTTGCGAGCGCGCCGCGAGCTCGCTCACCACGATCGCGGTGATCAGGAAGACGAGCAGCGAGTACCAGTTCGCCGGCTCCGTGATGTCGAATTTTCCGCGTGGCGGGACGTACAGGTAGCTGAACGAGAGCACGCTCACCAGGCTGACCAAGATCGCGAAAATCATGCCCCACAGCACGGCGACCGTGACGACAGCCAATAGGTAGAGCACGCTCAGCGACCGCACCGGCGCGTGATTGTCGAGCAGGTCGACGGCAGAGTTGATCGCGACGATCAGCACTGTGCTCGCGATCGTGGCGTGGATCCAGCGGCGGACTCGCGACGCCGGTGGGCCGTCGCCACGCTCGGCGTCGGCCCACCGCGCCAGCGCGCGCCAAGCGCTGGCCAGGCGCGCAGAGGGCCACCTACCGGTCACGGCCGGCTCCGGCTGACGGACCTTGTCTGCGTCGGCGCTTTCGACCAGGTGCTCGGCGTGGCATGGCCGCTCCGCCGCATGAGGCGGTCACGTTTCTCGATACCCGCTGGCGCGCTGCATCAGGGCGCGGATGGCCGCGACCGACAGGTTGGCCTTCGACAGGAAGCCCAGCGCCGGGCTCGCCGCGATCAGGTCGCTGTAGTCCTCCTCGGCGTACGTCGAAATCAGGATGACGGGGGAGGGGTTGGCGTGGCGCTGCAGTTGCTCGGCGACCTCGAAGCCGCTCTCGTCCCCGAGGTTGATGTCGAGCAGGGTGACGTCGGGATGTAGCTGATGAGCCAACCGCACCGCATCGCTGCCGTTGACGGCGACGCCGACGACCCGCAATCCCTGACGCTCGAGCAGACCACGCGCAGCGTCCATGAATCCCAAGCTGTCGTCCACGATCAGGCAGCTTTCGGTCATGCAGTCACTGTGTATCCTCGGTGCCGCTCGCGCATCCCGGTTAGCCGGAAGTTTTGTCGCCCGGTCGATCGTCGCACCGGGCGTTGCGTGAGACAAGAGGGGTTGGGTACCTGCTCACCGCCATCGGCTTACTGAAGCTGTCCTGAAACGGCACAGGACCGGCGGCCATGCCGTACAAATTCCGACAATCTGCCTGTCAGACCCAGATACGGACGCATCTCGACTGTGACGATCGGGACGATGCATCGTGTGACCGAGACCAAGATTCACACACGCCCTGGCCAGCTCTCAACGCCGCCAGTGACGGCTTCGGCGGCGGCGTTGATGACGGCCCAGCCACGAAGTCGGGTTGGCCGGAAGCTCGGCGAGGGCCTCAGCCGAGTTTCGCGAGCAGCAAATTCGGGTCGACGTGGGTGAAGTACGCCGCGCTCGCCACGTACACGGTCGAGCCGCGGACCGCGATGGAGGTCGGGTTCGACAGCCCGTCGGTCGAGGTGAGCACGGTTTGGTGTACGCCATCGGGGTGGACGAGGCTGACCTCGCTCACGAAGTTCTGCGCGGCCAACACCGTGTCGCCGTCACCGGTGAAAGCGAAGTCGTCGATGGCGGGGAGGCCCTGCGCCACGGTGGTGACCGCACCCGCCTTGCCGTGCGCTTCGATAGGTATGCGCATCAGGGTGCCCTGGTCGGTGTTGCTCACCCAGACCGCGCCGTCATGGACTTTGATGCCGTTCGCTCCGAACCCGGGGGTGTTCAACGGCTCGAGTTCCGCGCCGCGGGCCCAGATGGACGCGGTGCCGCTCTTGAGCGACACCTTCCACACCGTGCCGCTGGTGGAATCGGTCGCGTACAAGGCATCCTCACCCCGGTCGAGCGCAAGGCCGTTGAGGACCTTCACCTCGGGCATGGCGACGACCTGTACCGGAGCGCCCCCGCCCGGGGCGACGCGCCAGATACCCGACTGGCTGCCGGCGTTGTAGTTGACGTAGCGGGAGCCATCTGGGCTGCGCACAATGCCGGATACTGTCGCGGTGCCCGTGGCCGGCGCGGGAAGCGTGGCCAGAATCGAGACCGAGCCGTCCGTGCCGACCCGGGCGACCTGCCTAGCCCGG
>JAOPWD010000335.1 GCA_025965875.1 Pseudonocardiales bacterium | reverse complement strand
CCTAGGGTCCCGATCGCCTGTTCCTCAGTCTCAGCGGCAACACAAGCGTGAGCTTCGCCGACCTCCGGACCGCCACTCGGCCGGCGGCCGCGCCCGGCTTGCTGCACGCCTACTTCGGCTGGATCCGCATCGGCGGGTACCTCCGGGTCGTGGGCTTCGTCCTCGCAATCGCGGCCTGCGTGGTCGTGCTGCGCAGCGCACGTCGTAGCGCCCAGTAGCTCGCCCGGTCCGGCGCGGTGGGGGCGGCCCGACGGGAGCCCTGGCCGCCCCCACCGTGTCCCCTGCAGAGCCGCTCTCGAGTTGCTCCGGAACGCGGCGTCGCGCAATCGCTTGTGACCGCGGCACAAAGGACGGCGACCCGGATTTGTGCCGGACGGCGGCTGTTGGAGCGAGGTATGCGGCGCCACGATTGGACGAACGATTGCTGCTCAATTTGGAGGCTCGCATGGCCGCACCGACGATTAGCACGCTTCCCGCTAGGTCCGTCACCGCATCGGTATGGCCGGAGGATTTCGAGCAGATTCCGGACGAGGCATGGACGCACGCGCCGGTCGATGAGTTCGGGTTGAACTACGACGCCGTGGGTAATCACGGTTGGTACAAGAACCTCGAGCCGACGATCGCTCAGGTCGTGGCGGCGCTCGACGTCGGCAAGGTCCTCATCGACTACTCCAGCGGCACCGGCATCCTCACCAAGCGACTGCTCGAGAAGATCGACCACGAGGTCGGCATCCTCAACGTCGATGCCTCGCCGAAGTTCCTGCGCGTCGCGCTCGAGAACTTCAAGGACGACGAGCGGGTGGCATTCCGGTTGCTGCCCTACCTGAAGGACCAGAAGCGGCTGCGGACGGTCGACGAGGTGATCGGGCAGCCGATGATCGACCGCGGCGCCGACATCCTCACCGCGACGAACGCGATCCACCTGTACTACGACCTGCCCGAGACGCTCGAGTCGTGGGCGCGGGTGCTGAAGCCCGGTGCGCTGGCGCTGATCTGCTCGGCCAACATGCGCAACCCCAACCGGCACAAGGGTGACTGGATCATCGACGAAACCGTCGCCGCGGTGAACGAGATCGCCGTCGATCTGGTCCGCCGCGAGCCCGCCTTCGCGCAGTACCGCGAGGCGCTCGATGACGCGGACCGGATGGCCGCCTACACCCAGGTCCGCGAAAAGGTCTTCGTGCCAGTGCGCGACCTGGCGTACTACACCGACTCCTTCGCCGACGCGGGCTTCTCCGTCCTGCACGTCACCGAGGCGACGATCTTCGCCCGGGTGGACGAGTGGTCGGACCTGCTGTGCACCTACCACGAGGGCGTGCTGAGCTGGGTCGGCGGCACCGAGAGGATCGATGGCCGCCCGCCTTCGGTGCGCGCGATGCTCGACCGGAAGTTCCTGATCCGCGCCAGCCTGGAACGGCTCTTTCCCGGGCAGGACGCGTTCCCCGCAACGTGGACGTACCTGACCTGCCGCCACTAGGCCGCGGCCATGCGACCGGTACACGTGGCTGGCGTCGGGATGACCCGATTCGCCAAGCAGCCCGAACGTAGGACGAAGGATCTCACCGCCGAGGCCGTCCATGCCGCGTTGAAGGACGCGGACATGGGCATGCTGGACGTGCGGAGCGCGTTCGTCGGAAATGCCACGGCCGGGACGATCACCGGCCAGGAGATGCTCTTCGGCCAGTTCATGCTCCGTCCGCTCGGCTTCGGCGAGATCCCGGTGACGAACGTCGAGAACGCGTGCGCGTCGGCCTCGACGGCATTCCATCTCGCGTGGCAGGCGGTCGCGACCGGACTCGTCGACGTGGCGCTCGCGGTCGGGGCGGAGAAGATGACGCACCCGGACAAGGCCCGATCGTTCGCTGCGATCGGCGGTGCCATTGATGTGGATCTCGTACCGGCCGATCTGCCACCCGAGCGTTCGTTCCTGATGGATATGTATGCCGAGTCGGCGCTGCGTTACATGGCGTCGTCCGGCGCGACGGCGGCCGACTTCGCCCGCGTGGTGGTGAAGAACCAGTACAACGGCATGTTCAACACGCGCGCCCAGTACGGCGCCGAGCTGACCGTCGACGAGGTCCTTGCCCAGCGCGAGATCGTCGCCCCGTTCACGCTGTCGATGTGCTCGCCGATCTCCGACGGCGCAGCCGCTGCGGTCCTCGTGGCGGACGGCTTCCGGTTCGCCGAGGGGGATGTGTCGGTGCTGGCCTGCGAGCTGCGCACGGCGTCGGCGTCGGGCGGCGCCCCGGTGAGCACGCTTGCCTCGCAAGCGGCCTACGAGCAGGCCGGGCTGGGCCCGGAGGACCTGGACTGCATCGAGGTGCACGACGCGGCCGCGTCGGCCGAGCTGACCCTCTACGAGCAGCTCGACCTCGGGCCGGGACCGGACCTCATCCGCAGCGGCGCCACTTGCCTCACCGGACGGATCCCGGTCAACACCAGTGGCGGGCTGCTGTCCCGCGGCCATCCGATCGGCGCCACCGGCCTGGCCCAGATCTTCGAGGCGGTGACCCAACTGCGGGGTGGTGCCGAAGGACGGCAGGTGCCGAACGCGCGCCGCGCGATGACGCAGAACGCCGGCGGGTGGCACGACCGGGACAACGTCGCGTCGGTCGTCACAATCTTCGGCAGCTGACCGGCTAATCGGCTCAGCCGGATGAGCAGC
>JAOPWD010000317.1 GCA_025965875.1 Pseudonocardiales bacterium | reverse complement strand
AGCCGAACAGATCCACGGTCAAAGTTACCGTCGGTTTATGAGGGCGTACTTACGGTTACGTTACCGTCGGTTGCCGCCCTGCCCGCCATGCCTCTCACCTACCGTCCAGTAGCCGCGCGGGTGCCCGCCCGTAAGCGGTCTGTAAGTCGCGCTACCGGGGCCTGGCGAGCAGAACGCCGTTACGGTTTGCCCATGCGAGTCCGGCGCGTCGTCATCCCAGTCGGCGCCGCGGCGGCGGGGCTGCTCACGGCCGGGCTGGTCTGGTTCCAGCCCTGGAAGCTCTGGGTCGATCACCGCGTCGACGAACGGCTGCCCGCCATCGCGCTGGCCCCGGCACCGCCATCCGCCGCGGTCTCCCCCAGCCCGCTGACGTCGGCCACCGCGTCGCCGTCCGCGCCGTCGGCGGCCAACAAAGCCGTGGGGCCGGTGCTGCTGTCCGGTGGCGAGCTGATCAGCCACGAGCACCCGACGCGCGGCACCGTCAGCGTGGTCCAGCAGCCTGATGGCAAGCGCCTCCTGGCCATCGCGCACCTGGACACCAGCAACGGACCCGACCTGCACGTGTGGCTGACCGACGCTCCGGTGCGCCAAGGCAGCGGCGGCTATCACGTGTTCGACGACGGCGAGCATGTCAGCCTGGGCCCGCTCAAGGGCAATGTCGGTAATCAGGTCTACGCGATCCCGAACGATCTGGACCTGTCTCGATTGACCAGCGTGACGATCTGGTGCGATCGCTTCGACGTCTCGTTCGGCGCCGCAGAGCTGGTCCCCGCCGCGGGGTGAGCTCGACCGGCCAGCGTCAAAGTGGTGGCCTCGCCTCTGATCGGGCACCCTGTGAGGCGACTGGGCCTTCGCGGGAGCACGTCCGGGGTGGTCCTTGCATCCAGGGCGGTCGGGGGGACACGTAGTGGCAGCCGAGGCGGTGGAGTTTCGCACGCTGGGCCCCGTCGAACTCGTGGTCAACGGAGAGTCCGTCCCGCTCGGCGGTCTGAAACAGCGCACCTTGCTCGCCCTGCTTTTGCTCGCCGAGGGCCGCGCGCTGTCCGCCGATCGGTTGATCGACGAACTGTGGGGTGGGGAGCCGCCGCCCACCGCACTCGCCGCTCTGCAGGTCTATGTCTCTGGGCTGCGCAAGGTGGTCGGTGCCCGGCTGCGGCGATCTGCGGGCGGGTACACGCTCGATGTCGCCGAGGACGAACTCGACTCAGCTCGCTTCGCGACGTTGCTCGCCGATGCCCGCACCCAGCTCGCCGATGCACCTGCGCAGGCGTCCAGCATCCTGGCGGGTGCCCTCGAGCTGTGGCGCGGCGACGCGCTCGGCGGTGCGGGTGAGGCCCCCGCCGTCCTGGGCGGCCGGCTGCGACTCGAGGAACTGCGCGTCGCCGCGATCGAGGACCGGGTGGCGGTTGACCTGGCCCTGAGCCGGCACGCGCAGGTCGTCGCCGAGCTGGCCGAACTGGTCGCCGCCAACCCGACCCGGGAACGCCTCGGCAGCCTGTACATGCTGGCCCTGTCGCGCTGCGGACGGCCGCGAGACGCAGCGGAGATCTACGCGCAGTTGAGCGCCGCACTGCGCGAACAGCTGGGCACCGAGCCGTCGGAGGAGACGACGGCCCTCGCGGCGGCGATCGCCCGGCGTGATCCGACGATCGAGGCGCCGCACAGCGCCACCCTGCCCGCGCCGGTCAGCCGGTTCGTCGGCCGGCGTTCCGAGCTGGATCGCCTCGAGGACCTGCTCGGCCGCAACCGGCTGCTCACCCTGGTCGGTCCTGGTGGGGCGGGCAAAACGCGGCTGGCCGTGCAGCTGGCCCGCGACGTCGGTCTGGTGCAGCATCCCGACGGCGTGCATTTCGTCGACCTGGCCGGAGCGACCGAAGGCGATTCCGTGGCGTCCCGGGTCGCGGCCGTGCTGGACGTGCGAGAGCTCGCCGGCGAGCCCCTTGTCGACTCGATCGTGGCCCGGTTGCGGCGGGTGCGTGTCTTGCTGGTGCTCGACAACTGCGAACACCTACTCCAGCAGTCCAACGAAGTCGCCACCGCGCTGCTCACGTGGTGCAGCGGGGTGCGGATCCTGGCTACCAGCCGCGAGAACCTCGGCGTCGACGGCGAGACCGTGGTGCCCGTCGCTGGGCTAGGACTACCGGCCGCGGGCGAGCCGTACGAGAGCGCGATGCGAGCCGATGCGCTCCGGCTGCTCGCCGCCCGCGGTGCCGCCGCCCGGGCCAACTTCCGCATCGACGAGAACAGCATCGAGACAGCCCTGGCCATCTGCCGACACCTGGACGGACTGCCGCTCGCGATCGAGCTGGCCGCGGCCCGGCTGCGGATCCTCTCGCTGGGCGAGATCGAGCAGCGCCTGGATCACCAGCTCGACCTGCTGGCGAGCAGCTCGCGCCCGGCGGCCGACCGTCATGCCACGATGCGCGCCACCATCGACTGGAGCCACCAACTGCTCGAGAAGGACGAGAAGATTCTGTTTCGCCGCCTGGCCGCCTTCGCGGGCGGGTTCTCCCTCGAGGCAGCCGAACAGGTCGGCGCGGATCCCGAGGCCGATCCCGTCGATCGGCCGACCGCCGTGCTCGACACCCTGGCCAGACTCGTCGACCGATCGATGCTCGTCGCCGACGTCGGCGGGCCGAGCAGCCGCTTCCGGATGCTGGAGACCATCCACGAATACGCCGTGGATCAACTCGAGGAGTCCGGTGAAGGCGAGGCCGCGCGGG
>JAOPWD010000312.1 GCA_025965875.1 Pseudonocardiales bacterium | reverse complement strand
TCGAGGCGCCCGACCCCAGTGCGTTGGCGAGCTTCTACTCTCAACTGCTCGGTTGGCCCATCGGTCACGAGGAGCCGGGAACAGCCATCCTCGCTGCGCCCGAGGGGTCTATCTATGTCGTGTTCCAGGAGGCAACCGGCTACCAAGCTCCCGTCTGGCCGCCCGCGGATGCGCAACAGCGACCGATGATGCACCTCGACTTCCAAGTCGGCGATCTGGAGTCCGCAGTGGTAGAGGCAGTCGCGCTCGGGGCGACGGTGGCTGAGCACCAGCCGCAGGACAATGTCCGGGTGCTCTTCGACCCGGCCGGTCACCCGTTCTGCCTTTGCCGAGACGACGACTGATCGCACGATCGGTCATCGGCAGTTCCGCGGTGAGGGGTGGCCGGGCTTCCTCGCCGTGTTCTCCTCCGGCTATTCAGTGATCGTGCTCTGGCCCGTCAACCTCGGTTGGATCATCGCCCACCCCTCGCCGAGTCCGGCTCGGCATTCTGACCATCACGCACCAGGCCAAAGGGTCCGCTCAGGCAACCGAAGACGGCACAATCCCGATCCGCACCACCTAGCCCAAAGGTCGCAACGCGACCTCGTCGCGCTTGAGCAAACATCCGCACATCGGCGGTGTGAGTGCGACTCTCACTGCTCGGGCACCGCCACAGAATCTGCCATCTGCGTGAGTCGAGGTCATCCATCGAACCTCCGGAGGGCCGCCTATGGCGACGGGTCGGGGCGCGTTCCAGCAGTCAATCGGGCAGCCGCGCGGTCGGTCGATGTTCGGAAATGAGACGCGGCAGAGGTGCGCAGTCCCGGATCATGGGTGAGCACGTCCGGGACCGCCGTGGCATCCGGAGGAGGAGAAACCGTCGATATCGAATGCTGATCGGCGGGTGATATGGCCGCCCGGCGTCGCTACGAGCGACGAAGGAGTCAGAGTGCTTCGTGAGGCAGAGCTGTTCGCGTTCGCCGAAGCGGTGCTGGTCGAGGTCCTCGGCCGGATCCGGAAGCCGGACCGCGACATCCTGCTCCCACCGCTGAGCGACCTGCCCGGGGCATCCGAGGAGACTGCGCTGTGGTCGGTCGTCGAGCAGTACGCCTACGACGACGCGTGCGTGCCCGGTGTGCTAGCCGGCGATACGGCCGGCGTGCTCGATCGTCAGGAACTTCGCCGTGACCTGGACGGTGCCGAACCGCAGGCGGTCATCGTGCGCGTGGCCGAGGCCGCCAGCGCGGCCGCCCGGGCGGCGTCGGACGGTGACGCGCTCGTGCACGCCAGCTACGGTGTCGTGTCGACGCGGCACTACCTGCTGCGGCTCACCGTCAACCGTTCGCTCGTCGCCCACTACGTCGCCGCTTATCTCGGTTCGACCGCCTGTCCGCTGCCCGAGGAACTCGCGCGTCCGATGCTGGAGCTGACGCAGCCGGACGCGGCGCAGTGGCGCGCGCTGGGGATCTTCCGCGAGCCGATGCCGGTACCGGACCTGGCGTCCTGGCGCGACACGTTCCTGCTCACCGCCGGGCACCTGCCCCACCCGCTCGGCCATTGACGCGCGCCCTTCCTCATTTCCTTGTTCCTTCTGGATGGGCTAGAGCAGATGTTGCTCGCGCTCGGCGATCGCGGCGCGCAGACGGTCTGCGAAGTCGGGCACCTCGTCAGCGATCATTCGCAACTGGTGTGTCGTCAACCTGATCGCCCTCATCGGCGACGTGGTCACCACGCTTGCCGTCCGTCGCTGGTCGGACGCCATTACACCCATCTCGCCGAAGAAATCCCCCGCGCCCAGGGTCCCGAGCTTCCTCGTCTGGCCGCGCCTAACCTCCGCGCTTCCCTCCTCGATCACGTAAAAATCCCACGCCAGGGCGCCGTCATGCACCAGCACCTTGCCTTCGGGAACGTCGACCTCGACCGCGTGCTGCGCGATCATCTCAAGCTGCGGCCTCGACAGGCCGTCGAACAGTTGCAGTCCGTCGAGCTTGGTGACGTCCATGCGCGATCTCCTCCGCCAGATCCAGAAATGGTCTCACCGCGCCCCCGAACTCGAAAGGCCCGTCTCGCCCTGTCCCCGTTGATCGACGTCTCTGTTCTCGTCAGCGGCCCTCGGGCATCTATCCGCACGTTAGCGTCTGCGCGCACTGGTCCGCTGATGTCCGGATGTTGCGGTTCTATGTTGACTCAGCAGACAAGAATGGTCCGCATGGCGCAGGTTGATCCGCAGGATGACTCCACGCAACGCTTCATCGTGTGGCACTACGCCTACGACCCTGCACGCCGCGAGCGTCGTAACCAGGTGGTCGCGGCCTTCGACAACTACGCGGAGTTCGAGCAATACATTGGCCGCGCGCAAGCAGAGCTGCGCATACGGCAGAGCGAGCACGGCGTCGACCCCAAAGAGCATTTCGGTGGCGTGGTCAAGCCACCGGGTCACGACGCAGCGAAGCGCACCCGCCGCGAGGCTATGTGGCGGTTGAGGCAGGGCACCGCGACCGAACAGGACATCGCAGATCTTGGATCAGCGGTGTCGATCTCTCGGCTCGAAGAGGGCTCGTAGCTGGACTCGCTCGCAGAAGCGGACGGTCTCTCGCCGCACTTCGCGGCGACGCGCCACCATTGAGCATCAAGCGCTGGGCTTGCCATGGTTGGCTAGTGCGTATGGCCAAGCCGCAACGACCAACGACCTGTATCGGATGCGGCGAGCCTGTTCAAGCTGTGATGAAACAAGGAGTCTCGTCCGGCGTGCGGCGGCGCACCCGGCACCTGGAACCGGTAGCCGATCTGGC
>JAOPWD010000303.1 GCA_025965875.1 Pseudonocardiales bacterium | reverse complement strand
GGTGCAGTGCCGCGCGCAGGAACGCGGCGCCTTGTGCGGTGGCGGCGCGGGCGGCATTGGTCGCGGCGAGTGGGTGCAGCATCACGAAGTCGTGGATGATGCCGCCGTAGCGGGTGGCCGTGACGGGGACGCCGGCGGCGCGGAGCTTGGTGGCGTATGCCTCGCCTTCGTCACGCAGGACGTCGGCTTGGCCGTTGATGACGAGGGCGGCGGGGAGCTCGGCCAGCTCGTCGGTGCCGGCGCGCAGCGGCGATGCGAGGATGTCGCCGCGGCGGGACTTGTCGGGCAGGTACTGGTCCCAGAACCACTCCATTCCCGCGGCCGTGAGAAAGTAGCCCTCGGCGAATTCGCGATAGGACTCCGTGTCCATCCCGGCGTCGGTCACCGGGTAGTACAGCAGTTGGGCGGCGAACGACGGGCCGCCGCGCTCCTTGGCCATCAGGGTGACGGCGATGGTCATGTTCCCGCCGACCGAGTCGCCGGCGATCGCGAGGTGGCTGGGGTCGAGGTCGTGTTCGGCACCTTGGGCGACGATCCACTCCGCGGTGGCGTAGGCCTCTTCGATCTGGGAGGGGTACTGCGCTTCCGGGGCGCGTTGGTAGTCCGGGAACACGACGGCCGCGTCGGCGCCGACCGCGAGGTTGCGCACGAGCAGGTCGTGCGTCTGCGGGCTGCCGAGGACCCAGCCGGCGCCATGGACATAGAGGATGACCGGAAGCGTCCCGGTGGCGCTGGCGGGCTTGATCAGACGGACGGCGATCTGACCGTGCGGCCCTCCCTTGATCGTGGTGTCTTCGATCTCAACGTCGGGCTTGTCGATTGGTGAGCGTTGTACGTCCTCGAGCACTGCGCGGGCCTTGTCGGGGCTCAACTCGTAGATGAACGGCGGTTTTGAGGTCGCGTCGGAGAAGTCCCGTGCGGCGGTCTCGAGGACGACCGTTTGTTCCTGGGTGGTCATGGTGCGCTCCTTCGGCTGGTTGAGTTGGTACTGGTGGTGGCTTGATCTATGCCGGAAAGACGTCGTGGCGCGCGAGGAAGCTCAACGCAATTTCGGCGACTGTGCGCCATTCGGTGTCGAGGACGTAGGAATGGCTTGCTTGCGGGACAGTCACCATCTCGGTGACGGCTGGGTTCCTACGTTGCTTCTTGTAGGCCGCTTGAACTGCCGACTCCGGCACAGTTCGATCGGCTCCGCCCGCGATGAGCATGAGCGGTCCACGCTTCGCCTTCAACGCGACGCGCGTGGGGCTGCGCGGGCGAACGTTCGCGAATGCTGCTTGGAAGAGCGGGCGCGCTGGCGCGGGGATGACGTATCGCTCGTAAATCTCGTCGGATTCCTCGCGGCTCACCGCGTTGGCAAACGCCGCATGGAAGCTGTCCTTCGTGTGCGTCCAGGTCTTGTGAAGGAGTTTCGGGTGAGCCAGCACGGGCGAGGCCGTTTTTAGCTGGACGGGCGGGACCCCGAGGATTCCCTGGAACTGAGCTGGTGAGATGGCGACGCACGCCCGCGCCAATCCCATCCCTAGCAATTTTTGGGCAATGAGGCCGCCGAAGGAGTGGCCGATGACGGTTGGCAGTGTCGGGAGTCTGCGGATGTAGGCGGCGTAGTGGTCGGTCACCTCTGCGACTCCTCGGTCTGCGATCGCTGCTGAGTTGGCCCGCGTTTCCTCGGCGGTGTCGGCATCGCCTGGCCATCCCGGCGCGTGGATCTCGTAACCGCTTTCCGCGTAGAGGCGTCCCCAGTTGTCCCAGGCGGTGGAGTGAACCCATAACCCATGAACGAACACGACGTGCAGCCGATCCGGGTCCCCGATAGCTGACATGGTCAATCCTTTCGTTGAAACAACGGAGAACTCTCCGACGACTCCCTCTTGCAGCGAGACGGTCAGTTGTCAGGATGGCGTCATTGCGCCGCCGCGATGTGCTTGACGCGCACCGACCTCTTGCTCAGCGCGCACGGTGGGTACTTCTCCTGCGGCGCAAGACTTACCCGTGTGGAAGTCCCTGCTGAGTCTGGGTGGGGGTCTCTCGATATGCGATCCGGTAGCGCCGACCGAAGTGGGAGATGTTGCGGAACCCGCAGCGATGCGCCACGGCCGCCACAGATAGCTGTGGCTGAGTTGCCAACATCCGGCGAGCCGCTTCAAGCCGGGTCGACATGATCATCTCGGTGAAGGTGTGGGGCTGTGTTGACCATAGTTTGAACAGGTACCGACTCGAGATGTGATGCTCGTGCGCTACCAGTTCTGCGCTTACCTCAGGTCGGGGGTAGTTGATCTGGACATATAGGCGGATTCGCTCGATGAGCGTCTCCTGCATCGCATCGCGGCTCGCGGAGTTCGCGGTGCCGGCCGCGTCGAGCAGTAGGCAGTGGGCAAGTTGCAGGGTGATTGCGGCGACCGGTGCAGCCACCTTGCTGGCGGCCACCGCGTCGGCTGCCTCGATCAGGCCGAGAATGTGATGGCGAAACAGTGCCGCAAGCGAACTGGACTCCAGCCGGCGTGAGGCATCCTGAACCTGCTCGGCCGTGACATGCGCGGCGGACCGTTCGATCTGAATGATTTGTGCGATACCGCTACCCGGCCGTTCGTAGCGGAACGGCGCAGTCATGTCCGTGACGTACATTCCGCCGCGTTGGAGCGGGTGACTGACGCCCGCATGTTCATACCCGCCTGGGCCGCCCTGGTGAACGACGAACGCGACACGTTCAGGCGCGTCTCGAAGGGCATGGCGTTCGGTCCGAATGTGGCAGATGCCCGAGCTGGTCTGGCGCATGATCGCGGCCTCGCGGCCAAGCTCCCAATGTTCGAGCCGGGCCTGGATTCGACCGCCTTGCGCGAGGAACCTCACCTCGTGCTCTGAGGAAGCAACGCTCAAGCGATCCCGGAGCAGCTCCGTGCGCAGACGGGGGTCGACGTGGCTCGTATCCACGATCACGGACATCACGATCAACCTCGGCTGCTATCCAAGGACCGATAGCCGTGACCTGCGGCGGTGCACTGCTGTCGGTCGCTCCTATTCCAGGTCGCGGACGGTGGAGTAGATCATGGGGTCTCGCCGGGCCCGAACCGCCCCAACCTAACGCGGCCCGGGACCGGCGACTGTGTCCACGGTGCCGTGTTTCTTGCCTGAGCGTGCCGTCTGGCTACCCTTGTATGGCGCAGGCAGTGTCGAGCGAGGAGGCGACGACATGGCCGTGCTTTTCGACAGTGCAGCGGTCGCGACGAGCGAGGCCGACGAGGCGTTGACCGCGCTCTTTGCTGAGGGTGGCGTGCCCATCAGGGTCAGCCATGCGCGGCCCGGCGCAGCTGGACGAACCATCGTCGAACACTGGTCATTCGCGGAGCAAGACATGTTCGTTGCCCGCGGAGATACGCTCCGGCTGGCCCGCACGCGCACCGAGCTGAAGGCCGGCGCACCCGAGGGTATCCGGCTCGGTTATCAACTCACCGGGAGCTCCCGACTGGTCGTCGGCGAGCACCAGGAGGCCGACACCGCCGGTCAGTTGAACATCACGGATCTGACGCAGGCCTGCGAATTCACCCAGTACGGCCACGACGCAGCTGTGGCGTCCTTCGAGATCTCCCGGGGCGACCTCGGCCTGTCCGCCGAGACCGTCCGGCGCTCAGCGCCGCTCCTGAAACACAGCCCGGTCTATCCCCTCATGCAAGCGCACATGGCTCGGCTATGTGCTGGCGCTGATGCCCTGCGCCACCCGGACGTGGGACCTCATATCGGGCACGCCACGGTGCAGCTCGCGCAGGCATTGATTGCCAGCGCCGAGGGCCCTGGACCTCGCGCCTGCGCAATCCTGAACGAGGCGCTGTACAGCCGTATCGTCGAATACATCCTGCTTCACCTGGTCGACCGGTCGCTCACCCCCGAGCGGATAGCCGCGGCTCACGACATCTCACATCGGCAGCTCTACCGCGTGTGGTCGCACAACCAGCTCGGGGTGGCCGAATGGATCATCGCGCAGCGATTGGCGCGAGCCGCCGCAGCGCTGACCGACGACCGTCAGCGGCACAGTCCCATGTGGGCCATCGCCCACTCAGTCGGATTCAAGGACGCCGCACATTTCAGTCGGCGTTTCCGCGCCGCGTACGGGGTGTCCCCTCGCGTCTGGCGGCAGGACTCTGGACCCTCACCTCCGGGCGACGCCGACAACCCGGGGCGTCGACCGTTCTCAAGGCCCCGGTAAGACAACTCCGTCTGGAACGTCGCGGTTCGAGTCTCAGACCGCCGTGCGGAAGTAGTGCCCGTCCGCCAGGTCGTCGAGCAGTCCCTGGTGCGTCGGTTCCCAACCCAGCAACTTGCGGGTCCGCGCCGCCGACGTCGGGTTGTCGAGGGCGACGAATGGTGCCAGGAAACCGACGTACTGGCCGGCCTCCTCCGCCTGGACCGAGCGCACCGGCACGTCGAGCCCGCGTCCGATCGCCTCGGCGATGCGGCGGAACTTGATCTCCTCGTCACCCACGGCGTGCAGGCGCGTGCCCGCCGCCGCGGACTCGAGCGCAAGCCGGTACAGCCGCGCGGCGTCGACGGTATGGACGGCCGGCCAGCGGTTGGATCCGTCGCCGACGTAGGCCGCGAACCCGTTCTGGCGGGCGAAGGTGATCAGCGACGGCACGAACCCGTGGTGGTCGAGCGTGCTGTGGGTGATCGGTGGCAGCCGCACGACCGACGAGCGAATGCCCTTGTCCGCCAGGTCGATGACGAAGTTCTCGGCGTCGATGCGGTAGCCGCCGGGCACGGTGTCGTCCTCGGTCCCCATGCGGCCCAGTGAGGCGAGGGCGAGCAGCCCGGTCCCCGACGTGCCGACGAGCGGCTTGTCCGTTCCGGCGAGGGCGTCGGCGATCGCCCGCAGCGCGGCGAGATCGGTCTCTGCGGCACCCGTGAGGTCGCCGGCCTGCATCGCGTCGTGGCGGAATGCCAGGTGGACGACGCCGTCGGCCGCCTGTGCCGCGGCGTGCAGGTCGTCGGCGTCGTCGAGGTCGCCGCGCACGACGTCGGCGCCCCAGTCGGTGAGGCGGGCGGCGGCTGCGTCGGAGCGGGCCAGGCCGGCGACCGAATGGCCGTGCTGGAGCAGTTCGGGGACGAGTGCGGAGCCGACGTGGCCGGAGGCCCCGGTGATGAACACGCGCATGAGACTGCCTTCCGTGATGTCATTGAGTGACATGACTGACGTTACCAGGTGATGACGCTCGGTGTCATCACTAGGATCGTGAGTCATGGGGCGCTGGGAACCGGACGCGGCGGGGCGGCTGCGTGAGGCCGCGATGGCGCTCTACACCGAGCGGGGCTTCGAGGGCACGACCGTCGCCGAGATAGCCGACCGTGCCGGCGTGACCGCGCGGACGTTCTTCCGGCACTTCACGGACAAGCGAGAGGTGCTGTTCGCCGGCTCCGAGGAGCTCGAGCAGTGCATGGTCGCCGCGCTCGCCGGGGCACCACCGTCTGCGGGGCCGATGGACGCCATCGCTGCCGCGCTGCTGACGGCGGGCGAACTGTTCGCCGATCGCCGCGATTACTCCCGGCGCCGACAGGCCGTCATCGCGGCTACACCGGAACTGCGTGAGCGTGAGCTCATCAAAATGGCGTCACTCGCGACGGCCTTCGCCGACGCGCTGCAGCAGCGTGGCGTCGGGCCGGCCGTTGCGTCGCTCGCCGCAGAGACGGGTGTGGCCGTCTTCCGGGTGGCGTTCGAGCGCTGGGTCACCGAGCCGGGCGATGCGAAGCTGGCCGATGTCATGCGGGCGACCCTCGCCGACCTCGCCGGGCTCACCACCCACTGAGTGGCGCTTGCGTCGTGTCAGCTGCATACCGTTGGAGGCCGGGGGCGGATCCAGTCGGGCCGCACAGATCGACGGTAATTTTCTGCGTACCCGCGGACCTCGGCAGCATCAAGCGCTCCCTACCATGTCGCGGTTCGCGTAGCCGCCACGCAGTGATGTCACGCCGCGCATATAGACGGGCCAATTTTCAGCCGTCGATGATGTTGTGCACTGGCGCCACCATTGGTTGACCCGGATCCACTCCGAGGCCGGAGAGAATCGGTAACAGCGTGGCGCCGAATGCCTCGAATGCCTCTTGCGATTCCCAGATGTCGAACACCTGGACGTTGCCGTCGCTCTCGAGAGCGACGTGATGCAACCGCCCCTCCGGTGCGCCCGCATCAGCCGCCTCTAGTTGCTTGATCGCCTGGTCGTATTGATCGGGGGAAAATGAGCCTGATCTGAAGTAGAACCCGAGTGCCATGAACATCGACCTTTCTGCGTGAGTTCGCGCGACTGGGTAAGAACCGCGTCGACGAATCTGAAAGACGAGGACGCATAACCCATGGAGCAATGCGAGCGCGCTAGGCGTTCGCATTGCAGGTTGTTGGGTGGGCCGCGGGCATCGTTCGACCGCGATGCCGCGCGGCCCGGAGGACACCAGCTCAGGCGAAGAACGCGTCGTCGCCCGGCAAATCCTCGTGCATCTCGAGCAAGTCCGTCGCTCGATCACCCAGGAAGGTGAACAGGATGGTGCCCCGACTCACCCTCGTCACGCCGTTGCGCGTCGCCGTCGCTTGATGTAGCGCGGTGACGTGCCCCTGCCCGTCGCCGAACACATTGATGAGATGGGCCTGGAACTGACCGCCGGTCAGCTCGGCGAGCTTGCCGTAGTAGCCCAGGACCGCATCGATGCCCTTGTAGACACCTGCGATCTGGCTCGTGCCCGGCGAGTGTTGCACCACATCCTTTGCGAGGATCGACCGCAGCGTTTCGAAGTCACCGCTGTTGAACGCGACGTAGCCGCGCCGGACCAAGGTCATGTACTTGTCATCCGGAGCCGCCGCATCGGCCGAGCGCCCGCGGGCGTATCGGGTGGCCTCCGGGGAGTAGTCCACCATCACACACGGCTCGTCGCCGAGCACCCACGCGTCGTGGCCGCTGGGGAGGTCGAACATGTCGCCCGCCTCGACCGTCAGCTCCGTGCCGTCATCCATCCGAACCTGCATCCGGCCGGAGACAAGGTAGCCCAGGTGACGTGTCTGGCACGAGTCCGTGCCGGCAATGGGCGCGACGTCGGTCGACCAGCGCCACCCCGGTTCGAACACCCCCCTCAGAAGGGTGAGGCCTCCTACACTTCCGATGACCGCATGTCCATGTGCGGCGAACGGGCGGGTTTCCCCGTCGCGCTCAAGGTTGCTGATGTTCGTGCCCATATCAGGACCACCCCCGACCGGCTCGGTGCCGGGCGCCAGACTGCGTCCGGCTACCTGCCGATCCTGGCACCGCCAGACCACCAGGGCTAGAGGATGATTCGGGACATTACCGATCCGGCGAGCGGGGTGGCGCCGTCGCAACGGGACAGGGAGCGGCTGCCCCGGGAGCGTGACGAGACGCGCCCTGGCTGCCAGACTCGATTCCGGAAGGAGCCGGGGCATGGGCGCAGAAGACAAGCAGGAGCAGCACACGGGATACGCGCCGCGGCGCCGGGCCGTGATTGCGGCGGGACTCGCCGCGGCCGGAGCGGCGGCGCTGACTACACCTGCGGTGGCAGCCGCATCCACGCGCGAGCAACAAGAGCGTTCGAAGATCCCGCCGGGCTACGAACACGTTGATCCCCGTACTGCCGAGCGGGTGCCGCTCACCATGTCGTTGCGCGACGGCGTTCCGCTTTACCCTGGCGACCCGGCATACAGCTGGGACGTGGTCGTCGACACCCGCACGCAGCAGCACGACGATGGCGGATACCTGCTCGAGCAGATCACCAGTCTCGGAACGCACACCGCTAGCCACATCTCCGCGCCGGTGCATTTCATCATCGGGGGTCGTCGGCTGAGCCAACTCGACGAGGGCTTCACTCTCATGCCACTTGCCGTGATCGACGTGCGTGACCGCATCCGGGCCGCCGGCCCGGACTTCTTCGTCACCAGCGCCGAGGTGCGGTCCTGGGAACGGCGTCAGGGCCGAATTCCGACCGGTGGTTGTGTGCTGATGTTGACCGGTTACGCGGACCTGTTCGATGTTGGCAGCGGCGAGGATTCGCCCTACGTCACAACCCCTGCGCCGGGCTTTGCCGGTGAGACGGTGGACTGGCTGTTCGCCGCGCGCTCGATCATCGCCACCGGGTCGGACACCCTTGGCCCGGACGCGACGATGGACGCTGCGCTACAGGCGACCACCCGCACGCTGTTGCACGGCGGCATCACGCTGGAGAACGTCGGGTCGCAACTTGCGCGGATGCGGCCGCACGGTGACTGGATTGCAGTAAACGGCAACAGACCAGCATTCAGCGGTTTCCAGATGGGCTTCACCGGCTTCACCCGATCGTCGCGCTGACGCAGCGCGGTTGCGTGGTCGAGGTGGCTATCAGCTGAGGTGGTGGACCTCCTGCTTGCCGTACACCGGAGTGGGGATCTGTTCCATGCGGGCTTTGAGTTGCAGGGCGAGGTACGTCGAGTAGTGCCGGGATTGGTGCAGGTTGCCGCCGTGGAACCATAGGGCCTCCTGTTGGGTCGGCTTCCACATGTTGCGCTGTTCGCCCTCCCATGGCCCGGGGTCCTTCAGGGTGTCCGAGCCGAGCCCCCATACCTTTCCCACTTTGTCCGCGACCTCTTGGGAGATGAGCTCGGCTGCCCAGCCGTTCATCGACCCGTACCCGGTGGCGTAGACGACGAGGTCGGCTTCGAGTTCGGTGCCGTCCTCGAGTACGACGGAGTTCTCGTTGAGGTGGTCGACCTGGCCCTTCGCCAGATGCACGTCGCCGTTGGCCACGAGGTCAGCCGAGCCGACGTCGATGTAGTAGCCCGAGCCCCGGCGCAGGTACTTCATGAACAGTCCGGAGCCGTCCTCGCCCCAGTCATGATCGAACCCGGACGCCTCGAGTCGCTGGTAGAAGTCCTTGTCGCGCTCGCGCATCTGGTCATAGAGCGGGATCTGGAATTCGTGCATGATCCGATACGGCAGCGAGGCGAAGATGAGGTCGGCCTTCTCGGTCGTCATGCCGGCCGCGACCGCCTCCTCGGAGTACAGCGAGCCGAGTCCGATGTCCATCAGCGTGTCCGAGCGGACGATATGGGTGGAGGAACGCTGCACCATCGTCACGTCGGCGCCGTTCTCCCACAGCGCGCCGCAGATGTCGAACGCGGAGTTGTTCGAGCCGATCACTATGCACTTCTTGCCGGCGTACGCATCGGGTCCCGGGTGCGCCGAGGAGTGGTGCTGGTCGCCGCGGAAGATGTCCATGCCAGGCAGGTCGGGGACGTTCGCCTTGCCGGACATCCCGGTGGCAAGGACGAGATGGGTGGGACGCAGCACGAGTGGCTGACCTTCGCGCTCGACGGTCACCCTCCAGTCCCCGCTCGCCTCGTCGTAGGTCGCGGACTTCGCCTCGGTGTTGGGCCAGTAGTTCAGCTCCATGACCCGCGTGTAGGACTCGAGCCAGTCGGCGATCTTGTCCTTCGGCGAGAACACCGGCCAGTTGTCCGGGAATTTGATGTAGGGCAGGTGGTCGTACCAGACCGGGTCGTGCAGGCACAGCGACTTGTAGCGACTGCGCCACTGGTCCCCGGGTCGCCCCCGCTTGTCCACGATGATGGTGGGGACGCCGAGCTGGCGCAGCCGCGCGCCGAGCCCGATGCCGCCCTGCCCGCCGCCGACGATGAGCACGTAGGGCTGCCGCTCGTAGCCCAGCTCGCGCGCCTCGCGCTCACGGCGCTCCGACCATGTCTCGCGGTTGCGGTGTGCCCCGTGTTCGGCGCCCATGGGCCGGCTGCCTCCTGCGGGCTCTTCGAAGCCGGTGAGTTCGTACAACGTCGTGAGCAGAGTCCAAGCCGTGCCATCGCGCAGCCGCAGCAACCCGCGCCCCCGACCCACCGCCGTCTCGAACTCGATCCACGACTCGACCAGGCCGTCGGTGTCGGTGGGTTGCTCGCCTGCAGCGATCCTGAACTCGCGTGGACGCACAGACGCGAGCGTGGCGTCCAGCAGGTCGATGACCCCGGCCCGTCCCTCGACGGTCTTCAGGTTCCAGGTGAACGCGACCAGGTCGCGCCAATAGCTATCCTCGGCGAACAGTTGCGCTGCTGCAGCCACGTCGCCAGCCGCCATCGCATCCTCGAATTGGGACAGCCAGGTCGTGACCGTGGCTGCCGTCTCAGTCTGGTTCACGGTTGCTGTCATCTGCGCGCTCCAGTCGTCCTCGATCGTCGGAAGAGGGTGTTCGCCTGCTCGGCCCCGTGGCCGCTCGCCCCCCACTCGGACGCGCCCGCGTCGAGCCACCAATACCCGATCGGACCCGCATCCCGGCGTCCACGAGCCGCGAGCGCTCGCCGCGAGCCGGCCGGGCCGTCCGCCGGCTCGGCGTGGTGGAGCAGGACAAGTCGCGGCCGTGTCACACCGCAGATTCTTGCAGGCTCGCGGCCGCCGCGAAGTGCTCACAACGCCCTGGCTGTCGCCGGCGGGCCAGGAGTTCCTGGTCAGCTCGTGACGGAGCTCATTGCCCGGATGCAGTTGTCGGTGTGACGCGGGACAGCTCGGCCCAGAGCTCGGGGTCGTCCGCCCTGAGCCGGGCGCGGGCCTTGCGCCGGTAACGCCAGATCTGGACTAGGCCGATCGACCAGAGCACGTACTGGAAGCTCATCGCCCACCGGAAGGCGCTTGCGGGGTAGTCATTGCCACCGCCGGGTGTGCGCCAGTCGAGGATCAGGCCGATCGCGATGACAAGCACGAGGCTGGCGTAGAAGCCGCCCTGGTTGATGATTCCCGTGGCACTGGCCAGACGATGGGGCGGGTTCGACGTACGAGCGAGGTCGAAGCCGATCATCGAGGCAGGGCCGCCGACGCCGGTGACGACCACCAGCAGCACCAGCAGCCATAGTGGGGCGTCGCCGCGCCAGGTGAGTACGACGGTCCATACGAGCACGATCGAGCCGAGGATTGCGAGCACGAGCGTCGAACGATGCCACGGCCGAACGGTGATCCGCCAGCCCAGCACGGGGCCGGCACTCATCACAGCGACGACCATGATCGTCAGCAGCAGCCCGGCCATCTGCCTGCTCTGCCCCTCGCCTCGCACGAAGAACGGGTAGCCCCAGAGCAACCCGAGAGTCGTCGCGCTGAACTGCGTCGAGAAGTGCATCCAGAACCCGAGCCGGGTGCCGGGATGTTCCCACGACGCACCCAGGCTGTGGCGGATCTCGCTGACAGACAACGCCGGCCCGCGGATCGACCGTGACCCAGGTGCGTCATGGACGACCAGGGCGAGAGCGAACACCAGCACGATGCCCAGCGACGCGGCCAGCAGGTAGGCCTTGGTCCAGCCGAGGTGCGAGAGCGCGAGCGTCATCGGGATGGCAGCGATGATCGCACCGGCTTGGCCGATAACACCGGTGAGTTGGGTGATGACTGGGATCCGGCGGGGGGCGAACCAGGTGTTGACCAACCGCAACACGCAAATGAACGTCATCGCGTCGCCCATGCCGACGAAGAGCCGGGCGAGTAGCGCCAGCGGGTAGCTATCTGCAAACGCGAAACCTGCTTGGGCAAGCGTCAACACGACGGCGCCGACGATCAGTACGTTGCGGGGTCCGAACCGGTCCACCAACAGGCCTACCGGGATCTGCATGCCGGCATACACCAGAAGCTGAAGCATGGTGAACGTCGCGAGCTGGGTGGCGCTGATACCGAACCGGTCGGTGGCCGCAAGACCCGCGACCGCGAGCGAGGAGCGGTGGAAAACGGCGAGCAGGTAGGTGAGCAGACCGACGGTCCAGACAGCGATGGCCTGCTTCAGCTGGCGTTCGGCAGGCTCTGTCACCGGCTCATTCTAGGAAGACTGTGCCGCGCCCCATTCCGTGGCGCACAAACCGTCCACCCTGCGTGTCGTATCGCCTGCTCCGTTGCTGAGGTCGCAGACGTGGACGAGATCGACGTGCGGCCACCCGGCCGGATGCGGCCGATGTCACACCCGATGCCCGACCAGCAGGGGCCGATTGGACGGGGTAACCGGCCGCGCACATCCGTAGCCTCGACTAGTGCCCGACGATGATGACGACACCCGCCGCGGGTTGATCTATGGGGCGTCCGCCTACCTGTTGTGGGGCGTGTTCCCCCTGTACTTCCCGCTCTTGGAACCAGCCGGGACGGTCGAGATCCTCGCCCACCGGATGACGTGGTCGCTCGTGGTCATGGCGATCATCCTGCGCGTCACGCGCGGCTTCGGCCGGGTCCGCACGGTACTGGCCAACCGGCGTCAGCGCAGCTTGCTCATGGGTGCGGCGGTCCTCGTGTCGGTCAATTGGGGCACCTACATCTACGGCGTCAATTCCGGGCACGTCGTGGAGACCAGCCTGGGCTACTTCATCAACCCGTTGTTCACGATCCTGCTCGGAGTGTTCGTCCTGGGCGAGCGACTTCGACCCGCTCAGTGGGCCGCGGTCGGCATCGGGACAGTCGCGGTCCTTGTCATCGCGGTCGACTACGGCCGTCCACCGTGGATCGCGCTGATCCTGGCGACGTCCTTCGGTTTGTACGGGTACCTCAAGAAGCGCGCCGCCGTGGGAGCGGTCGAGTCGATGACCATCGAGACCGGGGCGATGTTCGTCCCGGCCCTCATCGCCCTTGGCGTGATCGCGCTACAGGGCAACCTGGTGTTCGGCAGCCACGGTGCCGGCAATGCGCTGCTGCTCGCCGGCACCGGCCTGGTCACCGCCGTACCGCTGCTGCTGTTCGCCGCAAGTACTCGGCGGCTGCCGTTGAGCGTCATCGGCTTGCTGCAGTACCTCGCGCCCGTCCTGCAGTTCTCCGTCGGGGTGGGCATCCGGCACGAGCCGCTCCCACCGGCCGAGCTGGCCGGCTTCGTGCTCGTGTGGATCGCGCTGATCATGCTCACCGTGGACGGGTTGCGCTCGCAGCGCCGGGCTTGGGCCCTGGCCGATTCGGCCAACTCGATCGCCGCTTGAGCGCGATGTCTCGCCCTTCGGGACGTCGAGTTGGCGGCCGACGTACGCGTGTCGGCCGCCACGACACCGGCCGGACTGGGCCCACCTCGCGTGGCTGATCGGCACCAGGCGCCGCCGGTCGCTCACCCCCGGCCTGCTGAACCGAGCGCACACCTGAGCGCGTCCCCGGGCCGCCTCGCCGGTGCCGTCCGCCAGCCCGAATGTCTCGGCCAGACTTCGCGAGTCTTCTACACGAGGATTTCACAAGAGTTTTAGGAGTCCCGCCTATCTTGCAGCGGGGACTGTCCAGCAACAGCGATCTTGAGGCACCGGGGGGCGCCGTGATCAACACTTCTCAGTTCGGCTACGAGCGGCTGACCGACCGGCATCGACTGGTCAGCCGTCCACATCACACGCTGCTCCGTGACGATGAGACGAGCGTGCCAGCATGACAATCGCGGCTTCATGGTTTTCCGGTCACTTCGACCCGGGGTACCGCGCGCACCTCGCTGTGGTTGGTGGGGACGGGTTGACCAGGCCTGCAGCTTCGTGTGGACACGCCGATTGCTCGGCCGGCTCACGGCAGTGCCATGGGGGGACTCGTGACGCCGTGGCTGAGCAGCGCTTCCAATTGCGTCGACACCGGCGGATGGCCGATACCGAATGGGAGGCAGGCCATGCGGCATGGCTGCTCGATCTGGCCGGGCCGCCCGAGGACGCGCCCAAGATAGCCAGGGCGTAGCGCGCGGGCCGCGTCCGCGCATCCACGCGCGACCGACGAGAAGGCGTTGTTGCGGTGATCATGCGACCGCCGTCGCGCCTTGGGCTGCCGGTGCGTAGGTCTTCGCGGGCGCGCCCAGGGTTGGCCGCGCCGTAGACAGCGATCCCCGCCGAAGTAGCCGCAGTTCAGAACTGGACGCCACGCGACAGGGCGCCGTCGACCAAGACGTTCGCGCCGCTGGTGCGGCTCGACGCGGGGCTGGCGACGAAGACGACCGTGCGAGCGATCTCGTCGGGGGTCGCCATCCGCTTCGTCGGGTTGAGGTCCATGGCGGTGGCGAAGAACTCCGGCTGGTTCTGCTCGATCGATTGCCACACGCCGCCTTCGAAGTAGACGTTGCCGGGTGAGACCGAGTTGGCGCGGATGCCCTTCGCTGCGAGCTGGTTGGCCAGGCCCTGCATGTAGTGGATCAGCGCGGCCTTGATCGTGCCGTACGGGCCGGCGGCGAAGTCGACCTCGCGGCCGGACACGCTCGCCACCGCGACGATGGAGGCGGCGTCGCTCGCCTCGAGGTAGGGCATGGCGGCGTTGACGAGGCGAACCGCGCCCATCAGGTCGACCTCGAACGAGGCGGTCCAGTTGTCCGGCTCGTCGGGGATGGCGAGCGCGCTGACATTCGACACCACGATGTCGATGCCGCCGAGCTGGTCGGCGCTGGTGGTAACCCAGTCGGCGAGGGCCGCAGCGTCGGCGACGTCGAGGGCGGTGCCGACGACCGCGCCTCGAGCGGTGCCGCCCTCGGCGAGCTCGTCCTGGGTGCGCTTCACCGCGTCGGCGTGACGGGCGCAGAAGGCGACCGATGCGCCCTCGGCGACGAAGTGTTCGACGATCGAGCGGCCGATGCCGCGAGTGCCGCCGGTGACCAG
>JAOPWD010000049.1 GCA_025965875.1 Pseudonocardiales bacterium | reverse complement strand
GGCGGGGGCCGACAATGCGGTCGCCGAGGCGGACGCTGTCGCCTTCCGTCGGGACGAGGACGTGCATCCAGCCACCAGCAGCGTTGCTGCCACGGCCACGGCCAGAGTTCCACGCAGAGTCCGGTTCATGATCCTTATCCTCAAACTCAGTCGGCCACGACGTCGTGGACCTCGCGTGGTGAACCGCGCGGCATCGGTGGCTCTGCGGGATCAATCGGGCGGGCCATTGGCGCCGATTTGGTCTGCCGGGTTGAACCACGGTGCGGAAATGAAGCCGTGGGGCCGAAGATCGGGCCGCCGTCGGAGGGCAGTCTGGCTCTGGGCTGTTCTGCGAAGGTTGCCCGTCGCCGGCTTGGAGAAAGGGCAGCGAATGGAACCGACACCGACCCCCGCACCGGTACCCATGCCGTTGCCTGAGGTGCTCGACCCGAACCGACCATCGCTCAAAGCACGGCTGGAGCCGGCCGACGGGGCCGAAAAAGTACGGCTGCTCGATGAGGCGCTCGACAAAGTCAGCGCGTACGGCCGACTGCTGTGGCACGACGTCGACGCGTTGCGCCACTACTTACTCGCCAGCGCCCCGTCCGATCCGTACCTGCCCGGTCCGCACCGGGTCAGCGCATCCCCGACCGGACCCGGCGACGAAGAGGGCTGGAACAACTGGATCGCCGCGTACGCCGAGGCAACGTCGGTCTTGGCCGGGCCGCACGGTGACTCCGGGTTCGGTGTTCATGAAGCGCGGCACGAGGCGCAGATTCGTCGCTCGGCGCCCGACATCCTCCTGCTGGCCAAGCTGCGGCTTCACTCGCCACCTGCTTGACACGGGCGCGTACTGCCTCGGCGTGGGGTAGCGCGGCCGGTGCCTAGGCGCGGGTGCGGGTGTGCGCCGCTGCGTCAGGTCCTCTGGTCGGGAACAAGTTTCAAGGCGTTCCCGCGGGAGTCGTTAGCCGCCGGCGTACTTCGCATGGCAAGAAACTCGTCTGGAGTCAGGTAGTAGGGATTGGGCATCTCCAGAACCCCTAAGAACACCCTCGGATGGACCTTGAGAATGTCGAGGACGAACGAGCCGCTCGCGCTGCTGAGGTCATACAGACAGAGGATCGACTGAGGACCCCCGCCGGCCAGTCGATTGAGCTCTGACTCGTATCGGATCAATGCGTCTCCGGCGGGCAGTTGCGAGCCCCACCAGGCGGCGTCCGCGGTCAGGCGCACCGTGTCGAAGCCGGCGGCGGCGCCTTGGTCGATCCGTGCTTGCCAGAACGCCAACATCTTGTCGATGTCGAACTCGTCTGGTGTGAAGAAGGTGTCGTCGGCGCCGCCGACCTCCAGCTGTCCGGAGCTGATGCGACCCCGTGGATCGAGGTCCGCGTCAAGGCCGTCGACCAGCTCCGACGGAGTGGGATCCCCCACGAAAGCGATGCATTTGCTGCCGGAGCGAAGTCCCTCGCTGACATAGGGCAGCATCGTGTCGATCCGCTGGGCATGGTTCGTGTACAGCGCGCAGACGTGCTCGCCGGCGGAGATGGCGCCGGTACCGGGTGCCGGAATGCTCACGCTTGCCTCGCTCCGTTCTGGCGACGCGGTCGCCGGTTCCTAGACCCGCTTGACCGCCGAGAGGTCGATCTCGAGCGTGATCGTGTCACCGACCAGCACCCCGCCCATCTCGAGCGGCGCGTTCCAGGCGAGGTTCCAATCCTTGCGGGAAATTGTGCCGAAGGCCTCGATACCGATCCTGGTGTTGCCGAACGGGTCGACCACCGGACCGGTGTACTCCACCTCGATGGTCACCGGGTGGGTGACGCCCTTGACGGTGAGGTCGCCGGTCACCTTGACCCGGACTTCCCCGATTGGCTCGACCTTGGATGTGTGAAAGACGATGTCTGGGTAGTTCGCCAGGTCGAAGAAGTCGTTGCTGCGTAGGTGCTCGTCCCGGGCCGAAGATCCGGTGTCGATGCTCGCCGCGTCGATGCGAACGTAACCACTGGATCGGGTGGGATCGGTCCCGTCGATGTGCAACCACCCCTCGAACTTCTTGAACGAGCCGCGGACTTTGGTGATCATCGCGTGCCGCGCGACGAAGCCGAGTCGGCTGTGCTCCGGGTCTATGTCGTAGTCGCCGGTCAATTCAGGTCTTGGCACTGTCATCGTGGCCTCCTAGATTGACTACGAGCGTCGTTGCGGCGACCGCCGCTCGCATCGACCTCGCGAGTCCAGATCGGCTACCCCGCGCCGACCTACCAGGTCGTGTCAGGCGCCGTCGAGGATCCGCCACGCGCGGGTCGCTACGTGCAGGTTGAGGCGGCTCTCGACGTCGGCCAGATCGAAGCCGGTCAGCTCGCGGATGCGGCGCAGGCGGTAACGCAGGGTGCTGCGGTGGATGACGAGTGCCTCGGCGGTCAGGTCGTAGTTGCCGCCGTGGTCGAGGTATTCCGCCAGCGTCTCGACAAGGGTTGAGTGCCTGGTGGCGTCGTATTCGATCAACGAGCCCAGCCAGTGGGTGACATACGCGTCGATCTCACCGCCCTGCTCTCCGACCGCGAGGATGCGGTAGATGCCGAGATCTTCGAAAGTCGTGACACCGTGCGGCGACCTCGACTTGGCCCGAATCGCCAGTGCGTGCTTCGCCTCCTCGAACGACCTCGGCAGGTCACCAGAGGCGTTGGCGCGCCCACCGATGCCGACGGCACCGGTGACGCTGTGCAGCTCACGGCAGATGCGATCGTAGAGGTGTTTGGCCGGCGGGTCGCCAGTGACCAGCAGGACGACGGTTCGGGAGCGTCGTGCGATGAGCGATTTGAGTCCGAGCTGAGTGATCACGCGTTCAACGGACGACGCAAGGAGTTCGTCGTCGGCCAAACCGCTCCAGCGGATGACGACCGCTCGGTGGGGCACCGTGAGGTCGTGGCCGACGGCCGCGGCCCGAACAACGGCGTTGTCGCTGTCGTCGGTTCCACTTACCAGATCGTCGACGAGCTGCCGGCGCAGTCGCAATTCCACTTCGACCAGGCTGCGGCGATGGGCCAGTTCCATCCCGAGCACCACCGCTGCGTGTTCGAGCACGAAGGACTCGTAGTCGCCCGCTACCCGACGTGGATCGGCCAGCACAACTGCGCCGAGCGTCTCATTGCCGGGTCGAGCCAGCGCGAGCAGGCGGCCCTTGGTACGGACTGCGTGGCCGGCACGGGCGATGGCGGCATGGCCGATTTCGTCACGTACCGGGCTGGACAGCCGTTTGTACTTGTCCAGCCCCTCCGGCCCGGCCCACTCTTGAACGTTGCCGAACGCGTCCTCGACCGCGGCGGCCAATCCGGTGAGGTCGCGCAGCGCCTCCACCAGCGCGGCCGGGACATCGGCTGCTCTCGATGCCTCAGTGAGCATCTCGTGCATGCGGGTCCGGCGTTCCAGATCCTGCACGGTGGCCCGGAGTTGCCGGTTGACGGCTGCGCGTTCTTCGTTCATGGCCCGCAGGCTCCCCGTGTACTGCGCGACCTCGCGGTAGAGGGCCGCATTTTCCAGAGCGGCCGCGGTCTGTCGGGCGAGCACGTCGAGCAAGAAGTGCTCGTATTTCTGCGGCTCCTCCGGAGCGCTCACTGCAAGATATCCCCGGCAGCCCGACGGGCTGATCAACGGCATCGCCCAGCCCCACGGCGAACCGTCGACGTCCATCCGTCCGCCCTGTGGGCCGGCGTCCGCAACTTGGCTGGCCAGGCTCCCCGGGGCATCGCGGCCGATGTCGACGGGCACAATCGAGTCGGCCTCGTTCAGGTATGCGGCCTCGACGCGTAACGAGCCCAAGGACGGGAACGACGACGTGCACAGCCGCATGATTGCTGCGCCGTCGCGTTCGCCGAACATCATCATCGAGACGGTAAAGAGCCCGTACAGGTCGGAGACCTGCGCGCGGCCCGGCGCATCGCCATTCATGGTGCTCTGCGCGAGATCGCTCATGCGATCACTTCCGAACCAGAAGGGGAGCACCGCTCATTTGTGGCGTTCAGAGAATCTACTCCAAATCGGGCTGAACGACGGGCTCAAGATGCACCTTTCATCCTGACCTCCCAGGTGGACTCGGACCCGTGACGTTGGCCCCGCTGGGGCCACGCGCCACGCGGGCCGCCCTTGCCAACGTGAGAGTGGCGTATCCATTTGAGGAGGATCTGATGACCCTGATGCGTTTCGACCCTTTCCGCGAGCTTGACAGGCTCGGCGAGCGGATGCTTTCCGGCGGCCCGCTGCGCGCCATGCCGACCGAGGCCTTCCGCCGAGGCGACGACTTCTACGTGCTGATCGACCTGCCCGGCGTCAGGACCGACGACGTACAGGTCACCGTGGAACGCAACGTGGTGAACGTGCAGACAGAACGGACCTCGCCCCGCCAGGACGGGGACGAAGTCCTGGTCGACGAGCGCCCACATGGGCGCTTCAGCCGGCAATTCTTTCTCGGCGACAACCTAGATCCCGGGAACTTGAATGCGACCTACGAGCTGGGGGTGCTGACCCTCACCATCCCGGTCGCCCCGGAGAGCAAGCCGCGCCAGATCAAGATCGCGTCGGGCGACGGCGACGGCGACGGGAACGGGGCCCGCACCGTCGATGTGGGCTCGGGCGACCAACAGCCAGCGGGAGACCAACAGCCAGCGGGAGACCAACAGCCAGCCCACGCCTGAGGAGCGCCATGTATACCACCAAGGATCGGCGCGTCATCGGTTCGTATGACAACTACGCCGACGCCGAACGTGCTGTCGACTACCTCTCCGACCGCGGCTTCCCGGTCGAGCGCGTCACGATCGTCGGGCACGACTTGCAGCTGGTAGAGAGGGTGCTGGGCCGGGTCGGCTACAAGGAAGCGATGCTGCGGGGAGCGTCCGGAGGGGCGTTGACCGGTGTTCTCATCGGCTGGCTCTTCGGGTTGTTCAATTGGATCGATCCGATCCTGGCCAGCGCCTTGCTCGCGTTGTACGGCCTTGTCTTCGGCGCCATCGTCGGCGCGGCTCTGGGCGCGCTCGCCCACTGGGCCCAGAAGGGCCGTCGGGACTTCGCGTCGATCCGCGTGATGCTGCCGAGCAGGTATGAGGTGCTCGTCGATTCCGAAGTTGCAGACCAAGCACTCGAATTGCTCAACCAGGCCTCGCCCATCCATGGCAAGCATCAGTCGGGTGTCTGAACGACGATCAGGAAGGACCGCGTCATGGCTAAGGCCGTAGGTATCGACCTGGGCACCACCAACTCTGTTATCGCCGCTTGGGAGAACGGGGCACCTACCGTCATTCCCAACGCCGAGGGGCAGCGGACCACGCCGTCGGTGGTCGCCTTCACGGAATCCGGTGAACGCCTCGTCGGCCAACTGGCCCGCAGGCAGGCAATCCTCAACCCGAAGGGCACCATCTACTCGGCCAAGCGGTTCATCGGCCGCAAGTACGACGAGGTCCAAGAGGAAGCAAAGGCAGTTACGTTCGACGTGGTCCCCGGCCCAGATGGGGCAGCGCGCTTCAAGGTGCGCGACAAGCTCTACGCCCCGGAGGAGATCAGCGCGCTTGTGCTACGCAAGCTCGCTGAGGACGCCGGCAAGTTCCTCGGCGAACGGGTCACCGAGGCCGTCGTCACCGTGCCGGCGTACTTCAACGACGCGCAGCGCCAGGCGACCAAGGACGCCGGCCGAATCGCGGGCCTGGAAGTCCTGCGCATCATCAACGAGCCGACCGCGGCAGCCCTGGCCTACGGGCTGGACAAGAAGGGCCACGAGACCGTGCTCGTCTTCGACCTCGGCGGTGGCACGTTCGACGTCAGCATTCTCGACGTCGGGGACGGCGTGGTCGAGGTTCGCTCCACCGCTGGCGACACCCATCTCGGCGGCGACGACTTCGACCGCCGCATCGTCGACTATCTGGCCGACAACTTCAAGCGGGACGAGGGAATCGATCTGCGCTCCGACCCGCAGGCGTTGCAGCGGCTGTTCGAGGCGGCGGAGAAGGCGAAGGTGGAGTTGAGTTCGGTCACCCAGACGCAGATCAACCTGCCGTTCATCACGGCCGGTGCCGACGGCCCGAAACACCTGACCACCACGATGACGCGGGCCACGTTCGAAGAGATCACGCACGATCTCATCGAGCGCACGCTCGGCCCCGTGCAACAGGCGATGAGCGATGCGAAGGTCACCGCGAACGACCTCGACGAGGTCATCCTCGTCGGTGGGTCGACGCGCATCCCCGCCGTGCAGGCCCTGGTCCGCCGGCTCACCGGTGGCAAGGATCCGAACATGACGGTCAACCCCGACGAGGTCGTCGCGCTCGGTGCGGCCATTCAGGCCGGCGTGCTCAAGGGCGAGGTCTCCGACGTGCTCCTGCTCGACGTCACCCCGCTGTCGCTCGGTGTCGAAACGCGCGGCGGCATCATGACCAAGATCATCGATCGCAACACGACGATACCGGCGCGGCGCAGCGAGACGTTCTCCACGGCAGCGGACAACCAACCGGCCGTCGACATCTCGGTGCTGCAGGGCGAGCGCGAGCGGGCATCGGACAACCGGGTGCTCGGGCACTTCCAGCTGACGGACATCAGGCAGGCACCGCGCGGCGAGCCGCAGGTCGAGGTGACGTTCGACCTCGATGCGAACGGGATCCTCAGCGTCAACGCGCGTGACAAGGACACCGGCAAAGAGCAGGGCATCACGATCAGCGAGAGTGCAAACCTCGACAAGTCCGAGGTCGAGCGGATGGTGGCCGAAGCCGAGCGCAACCGCGGCGAGGATCAGGCCCTGCGTGAGCAGGTCGACGCGCGCAACGAGCTCGACAGCGCGGCCTACCAGCTCGAGCGGCGGCTAGCCGAGCTGGGGGACTCCGCTCCCGTGCACGAGAAGGCGCGGGCAGAGATGCTGATCGCCGACGCCCGGCAAGCGCTGAAGGACGAGGCGCCGCTCGCCCGGGTGCGCGAACTCACCGGCGAACTGCAGCAGGCCGCGCAGGCCCTGAGCGCGGCTCGGGCCAACGAGCCGTCGGCCGCCGGGTCGTCCGGCCAGTCGGAGCCAGGCCGTGGCTCCGACGCTAGCGCGGACGATGACGACGTGATCGACGCCGAGTTCAACCCGGCCTGAGGGGGACCGGATGCCGCCCGACGGCGCGGATGTCGACCGCGCAGATCTCAACGGAGCGGATCTCGGCAGCGCGGACCAGAGCGCACCCGACGGCGACGGGGCGCAGAGTCGGGCCGAGGCCGAGGCCGAGGCTCCCGCGAACGACTGGGAAGACCGTGCCCGGCGCGCGGCAGCTGACCTGGACAACGTGCGCAAACGGCACGTCCGTGAGCTGCAGCGCGCCGGCGAGACCGAGCGGGCCGAAGTCGCCGCCAGCTGGCTGCCCATCATCGACAACCTGGAACGAGCGCTGGCCCACGCTGACGCCGACCCCGCGAGCATCGTGGAGGGCGTTCGCGCGGTACGGGACCAGGCGGTGGCCATCCTGTCTCGGCTGGGCTACGCGCGTCGCGACGAAACTGGCGTGCCGTTCGATCCGTCGCAGCATGAGGTTCTGACGGTCGTCGACGACCCCGATGCCCCACCGGGCACGGTGGTGCAGGTGCTGCGGCCCGGTTACGGGGACGCCGAAAGGCAGTTGCGCCCAGTGGCCGTCGCGGTATCGCGCAAGCCGGAGTGATCCGGTATGGCCCGCGACTATTACGAGGTACTCGGCGTCGACAGGGGCGCGTCATCGGAGGAGATTCAGGGCGCCTACCGAAAGCTGGCCCGGCAGTACCACCCTGACGTCAACAAGGCCCCGAGCGCCGAGGATCGGTTCAAGGAGATCAACGAGGCCTATCACGTCCTTGCTGATCCCGACACCCGCGTCAAGTACGACCGATTCGGGCCTGACTTCCGGCAGATCCCGGACGACTTCGCCGGCGCTGCCGCCGGTGGCCCGGGCAGGTCGAGCCGCGCCGGATCAGCCGGATCAGCTCAGCGACCCGGCGGTGGCCCGCGCGCGTACACCTCTCCTGGCGGGAGCGGGATCAATATCGAAGACCTGCTCGGCGGCATGGGTGGTGGTGTGGGTGGGTTCGACAGCATCTTCGACTCCTTCCGCTCCAGCGGGCCGGTCGCGGGCGCCGACCAGGAAGCCGAGATCCAGCTCACGGTCGAAGAAGCCTTCACCGGTGGCAAGCGGCACATCACGCTCAGCTCTGGTGCGGGCGAGCGCTCCTACGACGTCACGATCCCGCCCGGCGTCACCGACGGCCAGCGGATCCGGCTGGCCGGCCAGGGCGGCCAGGGTGGGCAGGGCGGCGCCCGCGGTGACCTCTACCTGGTGGTTCGCATCAAGCCGCATCCCCGCTTCCGGTTGGAGGGCCGCGACATCTATGCCGACCTTCCGATCGCGCCGTGGGAGGGCGCGCTCGGGGCAACTGTTCCCGTGATGGGGCCAGGCGGTGAGCTCAAGGTGACGGTGCCGGCGGGCACGTCGAGCGGCCGCCGGCTGCGGCTGGCGGGCGAAGGGATGCCGAATCGCAAGGGGAAGCCCGGCGACCTGTACGCCGTCGTCCAGATCATGGTGCCCAAGCGCCTGAAGAAGCGCGAGCGAGAGCTGTTCGAGGAGCTGGCATCCGTGTCGAACTTCGATCCGAGAAGCGAGAAGAAATGACCACGCCGAGGTCAGGGACGACTGGGGCCGGCTACGCGATCGCCGTCGTGCCGAGCGCGCCACGCCTCGGGTTGGAGACGTTCGCCCGGCGCGGCGGCCTGCACCCGGAAATGGTGGAGCGCTTCGTCGCGCTCGGTCTTCTCGAGGCTTATCGCGACGCGAACGACGAGCTGTGGTTCGCGCCGAACCAATTGGCTCAACTGGCGCGCATTCGTCGACTGCGCGCCGGTCTGCAAGTGAACTACGCCGGGCTCGGCGTGGTCATCGACCTGCTCGACCGCATCCAGCGTCTCGAGGACGCACTGCGCAAACAACGCCCCGTGAGGAGCCAACCATGGACATGAACCGGTTGACGGAGAAATCCCAGCAGGCACTGCAGGAGGGGCAAGCCATCGCCACCCGCTCGGGGCACACCGAAGTGGACAGCGAGCACCTGCTCCTCGCGTTGTTGCTGGACCAGGACGGGCTCGCGCCGCGACTGCTGTCCCTGGCCGGTGCCGATGTCGACGGGCTGCGCGGCGATGTCGAGGCCCAATTGGCCCGCCGGCCGAAGGTGTCGGGGTCCGGCACGACGCCAGGGCAGGTATCCATCACCCAACGCCTCGGCCGGGTGCTGGACTACGCCGACCGCGAGGCGAAGCGACTCAAGGACGAGTACGTGTCCGTCGAACACCTGCTTCTCGGCTTGGTCGAGGAGGGCGGCTCCGGAGCCGGCAAGATCAACCTGACTGATCACGGCCTCACGCGGGACTCGCTGCTCGCCGCGCTCACCCAGGTTCGCGGCAACCAGCGGGTGACCTCGGCGTCGCCCGAGGGAGCGTACGAGGCGCTGCTGAAGTACGGCCGCGACCTGGTCAACGATGCCCGTGACGGCCGCCTCGACCCGGTGATCGGCCGGGACCAGGAGATCCGACGCGTCATCCAGATTCTGTCGCGCAAGACGAAGAACAACCCAGTGCTGATCGGCGATCCTGGCGTGGGCAAGACCGCCATCGTCGAGGGCCTCGCGCAGCGCATCGTGCGGCGCGACGTGCCCGAAGGGCTTCGCGACAAGACGATTTTCGCCCTGGACATGGCGGCGCTGGTCGCCGGAGCGAAGTACCGCGGCGAGTTCGAAGAGCGGCTCAAGGCCGTGCTGGCCGAGGTCACGGCCTCTGAGGGGCAGATCCTGCTGTTCATCGACGAGGTGCACACCGTGGTCGGGGCCGGAGCGGCCGAGGGCAGCATGGATGCCGGCAACATGCTCAAGCCGATGCTCGCGCGCGGGGAACTGCACCTGATCGGCGCCACGACGCTCGACGAGTACCGCAAGCACATCGAGAAGGACGCTGCCTTCGAGCGGCGCTTTCAGCCCGTCCTCGTCGACGAGCCTTCCGTCGAGGACACCATCTCGATCCTGCGCGGTTTGCGCGAACGCCTTGAGATCTTCCACGGCGTCAGGATCCAGGACAACGCGCTGGTCGCTGCCGCCACGCTCAGCCACCGCTATATCGCCGACCGCTTCCTGCCCGACAAGGCAATCGACCTGGTCGATGAGGCCTCGGCCCGCCTGCGCACCGAGATCGACTCGATGCCGGCTGAGCTCGACACCCTGACCCGCCTGGTGATGAGACTCGAGATCGAAGAGGCCGCCCTCTCGAAGGAGGACGACAAGGCCAGCAAGGCACGGCTGCAGGAGTTGCGGAAGGAATTGGCTGACCTCCGGGCCGAGGCCGACGCGAAACGGGCCCAGTGGGAGGCCGAGCGACAGGTCCTGCGACGCATCCAGGAGCTACGCAGTGACCTGGAGCGATTGCGGCAGGACGCGGAGGAGGCCGAGCGCCAGTACGACCTGAACCGCGCGGCCGAGCTGCGCTATGGCGAGATCGCCGAACTGGAGCGCCGCCTGGCCGCCGAGGAGGAGCGGCTCGCCAACAAGCAGGGCGGCAGCCGCATGCTGCGCGAGGTGGTGACTGATGACGAGATCGCCGAGGTGGTGGCGGCGTGGACCGGCATCCCGATCACCCGGTTGCAGGCCGGCGAGCGGCAGAAGGTCCTCGAACTCGATCAGATCCTGCACGAGCGGGTGATCGGCCAGGACGAGGCCGTGCAGCTGGTGACCGATGCGATGATCCGGGCCCGTTCCGGGATCAAAGACCCGCGTCGGCCGATCGGATCGTTCATCTTCCTCGTGCCTACCGGCGTCGTTAAGACCGAGCTGGCCCGCACGCTCGCCGCCACGTTGTTCGACACCGAGCAGAACCTGGTCCGTATCGACATGAGCGAGTACCAGGAACGGCACACGGTCAGCCGCCTGGTCGGTGCCCCGCCCGGATACGTCGGCTATGAAGAGGGCGGCCAGCTCACCGAGGCGGTGCGCCGGCGGCCGTACTCTGTGGTGCTCCTGGACGAGATCGAGAAGGCGCACCCCGACGTGTTCAACACGTTGCTTCAGGTACTCGACGACGGTCGGCTCACTGACGGCCAGGGTCGCACGGTCAGCTTCCGCAACACGGTCGTCATCATGACGTCCAACGTTGGCTCCCAGTACCTGCTCGACGGGGTCACCCCTGATGGTGAGCTCAAGATGGAAGCCCGCGAACTGGTCATGGGTGAACTGCGCTCGCGGTTCCGTCCCGAGTTCCTCAATCGAGTGGACGACATCGTGTTGTTCAAGCCACTCGTGCCGAACGAGATCGAGCGCATCGTCGACATCATGCTCGACGAGCTGCGCGACCGGTTGCTCGCGCGGCGGATCTCACTCGAGGTCACCGAGGCGGCTCGCCGGTTCATCGCCCGGCAAGGCTTCGATCCGGTGTACGGCGCCCGGCCGTTGCGTCGCTTCATCGCCCGTGAGGTTGAAACGCGGATCGGGCGAGCCCTGCTCGCGGACGAGATCCCGGACGAGTCCGTCCTCACCGTGGAGCTTGTGGACGACGAGCTCGTGATCCACCACACCGTGCCCGCGGCGGTAGCGGCATGAGCACGGCAGTCATGACCGCGGTCGTTCAGTGCGAGCACTGTGGCAAGAAGAATCGGGTGCCTGCGGTGGGCGACGGCATTCCGCGGTGCGGCAACTGCCACCGGCCGCTGCCATGGATCGTGGACGCCGGCGACGACACGTTCAGCGAAGTGGCCGAACAGGCCAAGCTGCCCGTCCTGGTCGACATGTGGGCGATCTGGTGCGGTCCGTGTCGGATGGTCAGCCCCGCTTTGGAACAGGTGGCTCGCGAGCTCGCGGGGCGGGTGAAACTGGTCAAGGTCGACATCGACGCGGCGCCGAAACTGTCGCAGCGGTTCACCGTGCAGGCAGTACCCACGCTCATGGTGCTGCGCAACGGTGCAGTCATCGCGCGGCAGTCCGGCGCGGCCCCGGCTGCGACGATCCGGCACTGGGTCGAGGACGCGATTGACGCAGAGGAGGGGGCGCCGACGTGACGACCGTGATCGATCCGCACATCGCGTACATCCGTCCGGTAACACCGCAGACCACGGACGGATGCCAGGAGTGTCTGTTGATCGGGTCGCCGTGGCTGCACTTGCGGCTGTGCCTCACGTGTGGGCACGTGGGGTGCTGCGACTCCTCGCCCATGCGCCACGCACGCGCGCACGCGCGGACCGACGGCCATCCCATCGTGCGCTCGTTCGAGCCGGGGGAGGCGTGGCGGTGGTGCTATGTCGACGAGACCTACGTCTGACCAGGGCGGCATGAGTGGCGGTCTCCCCGACGGGCCGTTGCCCGAGACGCCGGACCTGCACGGGGCTTATCCCCGGTTGACCGAGGAGCACATCAAGGCACTCGAGGCAGTCGGCGAACGCCGGGCCACAGCACGCGGCGACGTCCTGTTGCGGGAAGGCGAACGGAGCACGGAATTCTTCGTCTTGGTCAGCGGCCAGGCGATCGTCGTGAGCGACTACTTCGGCCCTGATCCCAAAGTGATCCGGGTACACGGGCCTGGTCGGTTCCTCGGCGAGCTGAGCCTGGTCATCGGGCAGATCGAGTTCGTGACCACCGCGATCAACGTCCCCGGAGAGGTCGTGGCCGTTCCCGTCGACCGACTGCGCGAACTCGCCCGCAACGATGCTGATTTCGGTGACCTGGTGCTGCGCGCGTATCTGGTGCGACGCTCGATGCTGATCGGCGAGGGCGCCGGACTGCGGATAATCGGTTCGCGGTTCTCACCGGATACCCACCGGTTGCGCGACGTCGCTGCCCGAAACCGTCTGCCGCACCGGTTCATCGACGTTGAGGAAGACAGCTACGCCGAGCACCTGCTGCGTGAGCTACACGTGCCGACGGAGGACCTACCGGTCGTGATCGTGC
>JAOPWD010000418.1 GCA_025965875.1 Pseudonocardiales bacterium | reverse complement strand
GCCGGATAGTACTTGAGTAACCAAATTGACACGGACAGTGTATCGAGCAAGCTGACCGCGGTCACGTTAATACGAGACCGGACAGGTGCGCCGCGACGGGTCGGACCGGAGTGGCGCTGCCGCACTGAGCATGCCGATCAAGGACTGATTCGCGCCGTCGACGCTGAGACGCGGCGCCGTGCCGGGAGCCTCGTGAGTGCCGCCACGCGGCGATTGTTGGTCACCTCGTCAGGGCCGGTCGGGCTCGTCACGATCGCAGCGACCCCTGGACGTGCTCGATCCCGGACTGGTTCGAATCTCCACGGGCAGCCGGACCCGGGCCGCCGGACGGAGGGCTGGCCGAGTTCGGCTCAAACATGAGCGGATTGAGTACCGCGAGGGGTGCGATCAAGTGATGAGCCGGGTCGGTGACGGGCGTCAGAGCGAGTCGCGCACGGAAGCGATCAGCGTGGCGGACCGGCGAGGGGTCAACGCGCCGGCGGCCAGACGGTCGATGATCTTGAGATAGATCTCCACCTCGACGCGTTTGTCCAAGTACAGGGCGCTGGTGAGCTGTTCGAGGTAAACGATGTCGGGCATGTCCGGCTCAGCGAAACGCATCAGGGTGAACGGGCCGCCGGACGCCGCGGCGTCGCTGCGGTCGAAGGGCACGACTTGCAACGTGATGTTCGGCCGCTCGCTGACCTCGAGCAGGTAGTCGAGCTGGTCGCGCATGACTTGGCGACCGCCCAGGCTCCTGCGCAGCGCCGCTTCGTCGACCACCGCCCAGTAATCGGGAGGTCGTGGGACGTCGAGCAACTGCTGACGCCGCATGCGCAAGGCGACGCGCTGCTTGACCTCGTCGGCGTCGGCGGCCTGGCTGAGATCGATCACCGCGTGAGCATAGGTTTCAGTCTGTAACAGGCCTGGGATGAACTGTGCCTCGTAGCAGCGGATTATCGTGGCCGCCTGCTCCAACCCGACGTAGGTCGCGAGCCAGGGCGGCATGATTTCGTTGTAGCGGTGCCACCAGCCGGGCTCGTTGGCCCGTTCGGCCAGGTTGAGCAGCTCGGCCCGGGCGGGTCCGTCGATTACGCCGTAGCAGGTGAGGAGGTCGGCTACGTCGCGGCGCTTGAACCCGACCCGACCCGCCTCGAGACGACTCATCTTGGCTGCGGAGCCACGAATCGCCTCGGCGGCGTCGTCTCGGCTGAGCCCGCTGAGTTCACGCAGCCGGCGCAGCTCGTTGCCCACCAGGAGACGCAAGACCGTAGGGCCGCGGGGGTAATCGGACGCCGGCCCGAGCGCGCCGTGCTCACCGGCAGTCATGATCCCACCCCCCGAGCCGCGCGCACACCGCGACAGGTTACCCCTGGTTTACGCGCCGCCGAATTAAGCACTATCCGCGCACCGCGGGGCGGCGTCAACGAACGCGCGGAAGATCCGCCGACTAGGCCAAGTACTCGCTGTACGTGTCGTGGCGCCTATCAACCTCGGTCCGACTCGCTGGCAATCTGCCGATATCGACGGCGACGAACGCTCATGCCAGCGCGCGTGATTATCGAGCGCAACCCGCACGTTTCAGTGCTGACCCCGGCCACCGCTGTCGATCAGATCGTCGAACTCGCCGTCCTTGGCACCGCGCAGGAACGCCAGGAACTCTGCCGGGCTGTGGATGAGCACCGCGCCGTCTGGATGCCGCGAGTTGCGCATCGCGACGCGCCCCCCGGGCAGCGGCGCGAGCTCCACACATGCGCCATTGGGATTGCTGCGCTGGCTCTTACGCCAACGAAGCGACGCCGTATCCACCGATGACTCCGATGACTCCGACGGCTCCGGCGACCGCCTAGCCAAACCATCCATGACCTAGCCCACCTTCCAGAGCGCCGCGCGCCGTCCGGCCCTGAGCGGCCGACGAACTGCAATACGCATTTGCATATGAAATTGCATTGAATCTGTCATCAGCAATGTGCAGGAACTGCGCTGACTAAACGAGCTCAACGTCCCAGTTGAGATAGCCGCGACCGCGCCGTTGGGGTTCATGCTGGCCTCAACGACGTTCTGGCTTGATACAACCTGTCAATCATGCTCGACACGAAGCGCAAGGACGGCAGGCGCCAAACAACGCTCAACAGCGAAAAGCGGATCCCTCGCCAACGAGCCATGATCTACCCCTGGATCCTCCACGGCAGACTCGGATTGACGCCGAGGCAGTGGCGACCTGGGCGTAGACGCGCCCGAAGTCCATCGACTAGGCGGGTCGCCCAATTCGCCCGAACAACTCTGTAGGACGCGGTGGCGACGAGCACGCTCTGCTTCCCGTTCCCGATCAGAAGGCTGGTCTGCACGCTGCCATCCTGGCCGAGGCAATGTGCAGATGCAAGCTACATTTGCATATTCATCTACTTGATGCGGCGGAAGTTCCGTTGGCGAACGCTCCCAGACCGTGCGCGCCACGCCCCGCCAGCTCCGGACCAGACTGCGAACGGCCACCAGCAAGACCGACGCTTCGTCAAGATCGGCGACGCCGACCCTCAGCGCATCCGTTGCTTCAGCACCGTGAACACCGACAACGAGACCAGCTCGCCTGCGCCCACGGCCAACTCCGCACCGCACACGTCGCGCCCGGTTCCGAGGAAACCCTCGGCAAGCCACATCAGCACGAGATCCGGCCGCCCGGCGGCACCGAGGGCGCCATGGATCGCGCGGATAGGCCGTTCGGGCTCGCCGGGACATCGCAGCAGCTGCCAGGCCAGCTCCAACCGATCCGCTACGGCCAGCTGCCCAGAGCCGTCCGGGGCGACGCAGCAAGCCGCCCGCTCACCCAACACGGCAGCGATCCCCCAAAGCCCGACGCCGACCGCCGCATCCGAGCACGCCAACAAGGTGGCGCGGTCGCACGGAATTCCCACCAGTCTCCCCACGCGCGCACACGAGTGTCCTCAGATCGTGATCAATTGACACGCCCGCCCGCGTGCATGCGTCGTTTCACACCATCCGATGCGCAGCACGACAACTGACCGCGACCAGCTCGCCGTGTGCGCAGAAGTCCGCAGAATTCCCTCCGCAACTCCGTGAGTATCGCCATGTCCAGCTTCGCCTCGGCCAGCAGAGTCATCAGTCGACCGTTCGCCGTCTCCCACTCCCGCACACTGTTTCGCACGGTCGGCCTTCATCCCGCCATACCGGGCGGGCCAGCAATTTTGCGTCGCCTCGGAGATCCCCAAGTACCTCACCGCAGCTGGTCAGGAACGTGGTCGAGCTCAGGAAGCAGCACCACGCTCTCCTGCTCGGCCGGGTCCGTCCGAGCCACGACACCGATCGCCGGCTCCGTCGGGTGAGTATTGGCCGGCAGGTGCGGCACGCCCGCAGGGATATAGACGAAGTCACCGGCCGAGGCCACCATGTGGTGTGCCAGACCCTCGCCCCACCACATCTCCGCCTCACCGGAGATGACATAGATCGCCGACTCGTGGTCTTCGTGGAGATGCGCCTTGGCCCGACCCCCCGGCGGAATCACCAGGGTGTGCAAACACAGACCGCGGGCTCCCGCACTTTCCGCAGACACCCCAACCGAGTACGACAAGTCCTGCCGCCCTCGGTAACCCTCGCCGCCCCGCACTAACCGACAGCTCCGACTGCTCTTCACGATTGGCCTTCCCCCGCCATCCAACCTCGACGTCAGATCATCTCCGACGCGTTGACACCCAGTCACAGCCGGACCTACGCCGTCAGATGATCATCACGACGGCAACGTCGGTGGATGCCCAGGAGGGCAGCCGCAAGGTTGAGACCCTGAGTCTCCTTCCAGATGAGGACCTCGCGCTGCTGCCGGCGCCGGACCGCATCGATCGCTTTCGGGTGCAGTCATGACCGTCTCAACCGCGGTCGGCACCCATCACGTGGTTCCCGCTCGCAAGACGATCGAGATACAGGTACGTCGCTTCGGCCGTCCGGCTAGACATCGATTGTATTGCCGACGTGAGCGAGTACCGTCTGTAGCGTTGTGCTGCTCCAGATCCCGGCGGCCAGCCTACCCCGGGGTCCAAATGGTTCAGACTGCAAATTCTGTTCGGAGAGACGCTCCTCAGACCGGTGCGTCTGTCGGGCGTGGCCGGTCGATGTTGGTGCGACGCGACTATCCCGTGACCGCAACGGCCAGACGGGCTTGGCGGCTGCAGCGAGTCCAGAGCGCCGGGCGCGCGCGGTGGCAGTGCGTTGGCGGTGACCCACACGGCGCCGTAGTGCGGGTGACGCGTCCTGGTGGGTGGGTTTTCCGCGTTTCCCGTGCACGACCGTTTCGCTGGCCGAGCGATCACAACTTCGCTGCATCAACGCTACGGCAAATGAAAGAAGGACCATTATGGCTTGGAACTCGACATGGGCGCAGTTTCAAGGAAGTCCGGCGAGCTCTGGATACATTGCCGTGAATACGGCTCCGGCAATGCAGCCATCGCACAGTGTCTCAATTCAAGACCCGGTGGGAGCCTCACCGGTTGTAGATCCGCGGAATGGGTTCGTCTATCTCACTGGGAATAACGGAGTACTTAACCAGTTCCAGCCCGATCTGACCCAGCGGCTGCGCGACCATAGGCACCGCGTGCCGGCCAACTGGGTTGGTTCGACCCCGGCGGTTGACGCGGCGGGAAATATCTACGCCACTTTTGGTGATCCTGGCACCCCCTACATGAACACCACCCTGGTGTCCTATACGCCGCTCCTCAATAAGCGTTGGGCCTACGCGCCCCCACCAAAAGCTCTGATCGGCACAACGGAGGAGATTCAGGGATTTCTCTTAGGATCACCGAAGATATGGAGTCAGGGTGGCACGACCCTGATATTTCTGGTTGTTTGTTACGGTTCGTCCGCCGAACGGGATAGCTATGTCTTGGTGCTCGATGACAGCGGCGCACAGCAGGCTCCTTTTGCGTCGATAGCGCATCTCGTCTTTGTGGACCTCCACGGGGGTGGTGGGTCCAAGCGCGGCGCTCAGAAGATGCGCCGGGCATCGCAAGACCGGGGGTCTGTCGGCTCCGGCACGATGGGCACTTCCGATTCCGGCAGTGTGACAATATCGGACGTGCCGCTGGAGAACAGTGCCATGCCTGACCCCTCCCCGTGCATTTATCAGGACGGCGAGGGTCCAACTAGGCCGGTGGTCGTGGCCACCGACGGGGTCGAATGGATTGCTGCCCTACGCTATATCCCGGGGGCAGAGCTGACGAGCATCTGGGGCCCTGGCGGGGACTACTATGGGTATAATATTGGCATAGGGAGTATTACTTCATCCCCGGCGGTCTTCCTGAATGGGTGGCTGGCTTTCGGCGCTTACGACCGATATGTTGATCTCGTTGATGACCCGGCGAACGGGGGCTGGGACGACGTAGGCGGTAGGCACAAGGGTAAATTGGTGGATATAGGCAGTCGTGTGTCGGCAACCCCTGCGTCGTTTCTTCGACAGATGTATGTCGTGGAACGCGCGGGCGGTCTTAGCATGTTCGATTCGAATGGCCTTCTGGTAAAATCTGTAAACTTGGGTTTCCCCGGAGGCGAGAGCGTGGCTTCACCACTGGTGTCGGGCAGCTTTGTGCACGTGGCGGCCGCGGATGGCATTTACACCTTCGATTTGTTGCTTAATAAGCAGGTCGCCCATTTTGCTGTGGACTCTCACGACGGGATGGGAGTTTCTTCACTCGCGGCCGGCCCGGACGGAACGCTCTATGAATGT
>JAOPWD010000262.1 GCA_025965875.1 Pseudonocardiales bacterium | reverse complement strand
GGAAAACGGCGGCGCCGTCGCCGGCGGCGGCGGCACGGCGCAGCTCACGTATGTCGCGTCGACGGGGACGATCTGGGGGCAGGACGCGAACAGCGGCAGCTGGTACTCGTGGAACGGCGGCAACTGGAACGGTCCGTCGTCGACGAGCCCGATTCAGTCGTGTCAGGTGGTGCTGACGCGGACGAGCGGCGGCTCCATCACCGACGCGTCGGGCAACGTGTGGACACTGAGCGCGGCGGGCGAGGTCAGGGACAACGGTAGCGCCGTTCCCGGTGGCGCCGGCACGGCGCAGCTGACGTACGTCGCGTCGACTCAAACGATCTGGGGCCAGGACGCGAGCAGCGGCGGCTGGTACGCCTGGACCGGCAGCAACTGGAACGGTCCGTCCGCGACCAGCCCGCTTTGACGTCGCCCACCTTTGGTGCCCCTCGCAGCGTCGTGGCAATGAGCGTCGAGCGAGACCGCGACCCGGCGACTCTCGGTCACAGCTGGCTCTCGTCGGAGAGCTCGCGGATGAACCGATCGGCCAGCACAGCCCGTCAACGCTTCAGATCGACGATCAGGCGCACGATGCCGCGAATCCGCTCTCCCGGCGCGTGGAACTCCCACTGCGCCAGCGTCGCGCGCGCGATGTCGTCCGCATTGCCTGTCGACTGAATGACGTCGACCTTGGAGACCTTGCCGTCGGGCTCGACGTAGACCATGTACGAGCCGACTCCGGCATACCCAGGGCTCGGCGGGGGTGCGACGCGACGAACGATGTGCGAGTTGAACTCGAGCTCGGGCAGCCCGCGGTACTGTCCCTGCGCCAGGCGAGCCGCGAACACGACGGCGACGTGCATCGTGAATTCGCCGGTCGTGGCCAGACGCCACCCGCGGAGGTATTTGACGACGAAGTCATCGCAGTCGGGAATCGAGCGCAGCACTCGAACGGTCGTCACCTGGCCGGACTTGTCGGTCGCGAGCCGGTAGTCACCTTCGAGGCGTTGGCCTGCATGACGCTGCTTGATTTCGTCGGCTGGCGACCGATCCGTCGGATGGACGATGATCTCTTGAGAGTCGAAGCCGCCACCGGTGCCGCTCGGCCGGGTCCCCGAGTACGGAAAGATCGGGCACCCGGCTAGGCAGGTCACCGCGAGGGTCAAGAGAGCTCTCCGGAGGGCGCCGCTCACGACTGCGCCGGCGGTACTTCTTGTTCGGTCATCTCGTCGGCCATGCATAGCGCGTTGACGATCGCGTCCTCTGTATCTTCGATCACAGCCCAGCTACGAATCAGGACATTCGGAGCCTGAAAATCTCGGTTTGTGCCACCTTGCGCTCAACGGTGGCAAATCCTACCCATGCGTAGCGAGCTGGCTTGCGCTGCTGTATTTGATCGAAGGCGAAGAATACGACGACGTCACCCGGATCGAGAGTGTTGCGGACAGGGCCGATTCGCGCCTGCCGTCTTTTCTTGTCCCCCGCGACTCGACCCCAACAACTCGCAGCTCATGTTGCCAACAGCTCCTGCTTGGAGCGCGTGAGGTCGGCCAGAAGGCTACCGGCGACACCGGCAGGTTCCCAAGGGGCGAGGGGGCCTTCCTCAGGATGCGACCGGTGGTCGCAGCAAGTTGGCCGACCACATCACGCGCCTGCTTGCGAAGAAACCCGAACACGGCCTCCGAATACGGCCCAGATGGAAGCTTGAAGAGGCGGCCCGGCCAGGCGAAGCTGAGGTGAGGAAGACGCCATCCTCTCGTCGGCCGCGCCACGCACTGCCCCTACGGCTTCTCCGCTTCCCGGATGGCCACGACAGGGATGGTGATCGAGCTGGGAAGCGCCCCACCGGTAAAAACCCGGTTGACGGAGCCGCGATGGTAGGAATCGTCGTACGCACGCTCCCAAAGAGGATTGGCCCCTCCGCCCTGGGCGGGCGAGATCTCGACTCGCAGCCGATGCCCCGCCGCGATACGTCCAGTCGCTGCCATCATCTCCACCTCGACCCTGACGACATCTCCCTCGAGAAGTGGCCTGGCATCGTCACGCCGATGCGTGTGCCACGGACGCTCAGCGGTGGAACGCTCGGGGTCGAGCGCCCGGTGCGAAACCTTGAGACACCCCCAGGTCAGCGGAGCGCCCGGCTCGGGATCATGAGTCTGGTACGGGACCTCTTTGTCGCCATTCATGACACGGAGTGCGACGTAGAGGTCGGCATCGCTAGACGTCGAAGAGACCCACAGGGTGGCGCGGAAGTGCCCTGCCAACTCGATGTCCTCCTCGAGGGGCGCCGACTCGAACACCGCCATCGGCAGCTCCGGTGCCGAAGCGCGGACGTCGGCGGAGTATTCGACGGCTTGGATTCGACCCGGTGGCCGGGATCTGATGCTTCCCTGATTGCGCGCTTCACCGGCGTCGAGGAAGAGTCTCCTGTACTCCGTACCCGGGATGGGCCACGTCGGTTCGTTGCGCCATTTGTATCGGCCGCCGCCGGTACGCATGACGATACGCACTCGCGGCGGTTCCTCTGCATTCTCCTTCCCCTTGAGGTATCGGTCGAAGAAAGCCTCCTGGTCCGGCAGGCATTCGTCGTAAACGTACGCCATGTAGCTGGCGTCGACGACGAGCAAGTATTTTGACGGCGATGGCAGCTGGGCGAACGCCTCGAAACCGGCGCGCGCGTGAAGCATCATGGTCTGGCTGACGGCGGTGAGAACGGGCAGGTCGATGCTGGCAAAGTCGGCCGACATGAGCCCCTCGCCCCGGTAATATTCGTCGTCCCAAGGGTGGTCCGCCATGCCGCCGATGAAATCCGCGGTTTCGGCTTCCGGGGTCTTCGCCTTGCCCACCATATTTTCCCACCACCACCGGCGGTACCCACCCATGAAGATGCCGCCCGGATAGGCCAGGTCACGATAGGCGTCGGAGTCCGAGGCCAGCGGGGCGATCGCCTTGAGCGCCGGCGGGTGGAGGGCAGCGACGTTCCATTGAGTGGTCGCGTTGTACGAGGTACCCAAGAGCCCAACCTTGCCATCGCTCCACGGCTGGCCGGCGGCCCACTGAATGGCGTCGTAATAGTCTAGCGATTCTTGCTTTGAGAACGGATCCACCTTCCCCGGCGTATTGCCCACCCCGCGGGCGTCCACTCGGACCAGGACGTATCCGCGTCGTACCCAAGTGCTGGCGTTCGGGCTCGTTGCACTTTCCGAGTACCGCAGCAGCGCGGAAAGGCCCTCGGTGGCGTCCTTTGCGACCTTGGCCCCGAACCACGCGGTCTCTCGCGCCTCACTCGCGTCGTAATCATCCTTGTTGAAGATCGATCCCGTCACGAACGCCCTACCATAGACGCCCAGCCGCATGAGGACCGGATAAGAGCCGGCATCGATGGGCAGGAACACGTCCGCGAGGAGATAGCTTCCGTCACGGGTGGGAATGCGCTCATTCCTGAGAACCTTGATCCCGGCAAGAGCTCGCCGGAGATGATTGCCTGCCTCGGCGACTCCGCGAAAACGACGCCCCAGCTCACTGAACACCGCCTGAACGGCGCGTTCCTTCGCGAAAGACTCCGTATCGCAATCGAACGAAATGCCTCGTGCATGTTTGCTGACAAGGTCGTGGACGGTCTCGTCGATCACCACGCCCTTGCGAAGGTCGCACTCCCGCGCGAAGCTCTGCACGAAACGCGCACGATTGATCGTGGTGGGATCGAGGAGATCCCGATCGTCCGCCGCGTCACCGTTCCGGAGGTTCGCCAACGTGAGGTGCGGCGCCGCGTTCGCGGTTCCGAGGACCAGGCTGCCGATGGAGAATGTCACCGTCTGCCCGGCGCGATAAGAAAATTGACCCTTCTTATCGGTGGTGCCCTCGTGTGACTGTGTCCGATAGTGAAGGCCCACGAACGGACCTTCACGGAAGTCGCCGGTCAGCAATTCGCTGGATGCTGCCGATTGTGCTGCACTCATTTTTTTCTCTCCCCAAAAAGTCTTCCGTGGCTGCCCACGCACGGCGCTTCCTCAGAGCTCGCCGATGACCTCGACGACGTGGAACGGGTCGGGCGGCGCGCTGAAAAGCGGCGCGAGCAGGCCGGTGAACTTGGCGAATCCATCGGACTGCACGAACAGCTCGGTGTGGTGCTCCACCGACTGCCACTTCACGAGGAGCAGGAACGTACCTTTCCGGTCGACGGCGCGTGATAGCTTCACGTCAAGACAGCCGTCGGCCTTCTTGAGGATTTGCAGATTCGATCGGAACAAAGACTCGAACTCGTCTTCCTTGCCCTGACCGACGGTGAGCTGCGCGATTTCCCAGACTGCCATGTTTCCCTCTGCGGTTTGAAATCCGCGTAATTTGCGCTGAACGTTCAGCCGTACTCCAAGGCTACGGAATCAAGACTTCAGTGGAAGCGTCATCGGCACGCTGTGCTTCACTTGATGCCGCGTGAAAACCCAGCGACCTCCGATCCTGCGGAGATGCGAGTCGTAGTGGCCGATCATGATGGGTGTCAGCGTCCCTTGCATCAGGCCCGCTCCGCTGGGCCAGCCGTCTTCGGGTCGAGATTTGCCGACGGCCTGCACTGCCAGAAACTGCGCGCGCAGCCTCGCCTCGTCCCCTGCGATGTCGACGATGTGGTCGGTCGTCAGGTACTGCATGCTATTTCCGGGAGGCAACTCGCCGGCCTTCATCGCCGCACGCAGCGCTTCGTGACCAACCATCTCGAGAGCATGCGTGACGTACTCTTCCTTGCCGCGTCGACTGAGCACCTCGAACCTTCCCGCTGGAGCGAACAACGCCGCAAGAGCGTCCCCATCACGGTCCTCGATTGCCCGCACATACCGCGCAAGAACATCGATAATCTCAACCCGCTCGTCCATGAAGAGTCCTCCTTTCGATACGGAAAAAGGCGAATCAGGCACGTGCCTGGATGACACGAATCGGTTTGCTAGCGGCGAACGCCGCGATGTCCTCGACCGCTTGTTCGTAGAAGGTCTTGTACATCCCCTGAGTCACGTAGCCGATGTGTGGGGTGGCGAGGACGTTATCCAATGTCCGGAGTGGATGCCCCGTCGGCAGTGGCTCGATGTCGAACACGTCGAGCGCCGCACCAGCGATCTTCCGCTCCCGAAGGACATGGATCAATGCGTCTTCGTCGACGATGGGGCCGCGAGAGGTGTTGACCAGAAGGGCGGAAGGCTTCATCGAAGAGAGCTCTCTCGCGCCGACCAGTCCGCGAGTGCGTTTGCTGAGAATGACGTGGATCGACAACACGTCGGACCTGGTAAAGAGCTCCTCTTTGGACACCGCGGTCACACCGAGCTTCGCCGCCTTCTCCGGAGTCAAATTCTCGCTCCAGGCGATCGTCTCCATGTTGAAGGCCTGGCCCACCCTGGCCACCCTCGAGCCGCTATTGCCGAGCCCGAGCAGACCGAGCGTCTTGCCCTCCAAGTCGGAGCCGACACTCATCTGCCATCCGCCGTCGCGTACGAGCTGCGTTTCAGCAGGTATGTTCCTCAGTGATGCGAGGATCAGTCCCCAGGTGAGCTCCGGCGTGGAGGAGATAAAGGGATAGTCCGTACCGCAGACAGTAATGCCGAGCTCGGCGGCTACCGGGACATCGATGGCGGCGTTCGCCGGCCCCGTGGTGATGAGCAGCTTCAGCCGTTTGAGCCGGCGAAGCACTTCGGCGGGGAATCGCGTGCGCTCCCGCATGGCCACCACTACGTCAAACTCCGCCAGTTTTCCGACGACCGTTTCCGCATCGGGAAACGCGTCATGGAACACTACAACCTGAGCCTTCAGGGAGTCCCAGTCCGCGAATTGCCTCGCCACGTTCTGGTAATCGTCGAGTACCGCGACAGACAGTTTATCCATTTGAGTTACCCCCACAGCTCAGCGGCCGGTGAAACGGCGGTCGTAGCCCTGCCATTGCTGCTCGTAGTCCGGATCGAGCCGACCAGACGTGAGAGCCTGCGCCGTGTACTTGATCGGGTTGAAGGTCTCGTACACGCACAGAAGGCCGAGGTCGACGCGCTGCGGCACCAGATCGGCTTCGCTCGTAAAGCGGTCTTGCGCCGGAGTCTGTCCGTGCGGCGTCATCATGTTCTGGACAGTGACGGAGCCCGGTTTTCCGAAGAGTGCCCCCTCCATCGGCGAGGGCTTTATTACGCCATAGAGCTCGGTGCTGATATTGCGGTGGAAGTATTGCGGCCGGTAGCTGCGCTCTGCCACGAACCACCACCAGGAAGGCGCCATGAAGTCGATGTTGGGGACGCCGATCGTGTCGGTGGGCGAAGTGAGGATTACATAGGCAGAGGGGTCCGTATGGTCGTAGGTGAGCGTGCCGACCGTCTGGAAACGGTACAGGTCGTATACATAGGGGACGTGGTTGCCATGCCACGCGACAACGTCCAGCGGGGAGTGGTCGTACTCGGCGCTCCAGAGCTCTCCACAGAATTTGACAACGACCTCCACGCGGCTTTCCTTGTCCTCGTAGGCGGCGACAGGCGCACGAAAGTCCTTCGGGTCGGCCATGCCGTTGGCGCCGAGCGGGCCGAGCTCGGGGATGACCATGGGACGTCCGAAGTTCTCCGCCACGTAGCCTGTTGCCGTGTCGTCCAGCAGCTCCACCCGGAACCGCACGCCGCGCGGGACCAGCGCGATCTCACCCGGCTTGGCGCGGAGTAACCCGAATTCGGTTCGCAGCAGCAGAGCGCCTTGGACGGGAGTGATGAGCATCTCGGCGTCGGAGTTGCTGAACACTTTGTCTTTCATTGACGCGTTGGCGGCGTAGAGATGAAACGCCGCTCCCCTGCGCTGGGCGGGATCGCCGGTACCACCGAGAGTCCAGATGCCCGTGATGAAGTCGGTGCCCCGAGGGGGATCCGGCAGGGGAGCCCACCGACAGCGGTTCATCTCGAAGCGCGTGTCGGTCAAACCCAAGAACGTTCCGCCGCCAACACGGTGGAACGCAGGGTGCTGCACGGATGGCCGAATGCGGTACATCCAAGAATGCCGGTTGAGCAGGCGCGGCTCGGTGAAAGCGGAACCGGTGATTTGTTCGGTGTACAGGCCAAAGGGTGGCCGTTGCGGCGAATGAATCGACGGCAATGCTCCAGGAATCGCCTCACTGGAATGGAGGTTGCCGAAGCCATGCGAATACACAAGTGACTCGGCAGTCGTACGCGCCGGCTCTCTTTGGCTGTCTTCTGATAGAGAGGTAACCATCGCATTCTCCTTTGCGACATGACTTCTGTCGGCCACCGCAATTGGCGTCGTCCTACAGGCTCCCCCGCTCGGCGCGCCTTGGCGGGAAGAACATCCTGACAACTGTCAAGTTACGTACCCTCTGACAATTGTCAAGTATCGGCTAAGATGAAAACGGAGATCGGTTCGCCATCGACTTCGAGGTCACGAACGAAAGATCGAGGATAGAGGAGGGACACCTGTGGCTCAGCGGACTCTTAGAGGAAGGCGAGCAGTCGCAAGTCGAGAAGATGCCCCCGTCACAGACGAAGCAGACGTACTCCGCCGCGGACTGGAAGCCTTCGCCGAGCTCGGGTACGAAGCGACCACGGTTCGCGAGCTGGCCAAACGCCTGGGCGTAAGCCACAACTACATCAACGACCGGTACGAGTCGAAGCTCGGCTTCTGGACAGCCGTGATCGACTCAGCCGCCAGGCCACTCTTCGAAGAGCTCATGGTCGCCGACCGAGCCTCCTCAGACGAAGAGAGGCTGGTCACTGCCGTGACCGTTTTCTGTCGGGGCGCCGTCAACAGTCCCGAGATCAATCGCATCGTCGCCGACGAGTCCGTTCGCGACTCGGATCGCCTGGCATACCTATTCGAGGAATACGTCAGCCCCTGGTGGTCCCAGCTGACTCCGACCATAAAGAGGCTTATGAAGGCCGGACGCATCCCACCGGTGCCCATGAACATGGTTTTCTTCGCCATCACGTGGCCGGCGCTGGCCCTCACTCAAAAAGCCATGGCCCACCGCCTCCGCCGTGACGCCGACAAGGAGACGAGCACTTCCGACCAGCTCGCCGAGCTCGTCCTTACGGGCCTCCTGCCCATGCGAGGCAAACAATCCAGGTGAGACGTCGCGAACGCTAAGACGATGGGGTGTATTTCCATGAGCGCGTGCTCGTGGTTCGTGATGGAGCGGCGCAGGTTGGCGACGATAACGGATCAGTTTCCTGCGACGTCTCGGCTCAGTTTTTCGTCGCTGCCGGACCATGCGCGGCTGTGCTGGCCGATCCGCTCATCCGCGAATTCTCCGACGGCATGTCAGCTTCGAGAGCGCACCAGTTTGGACCGCGTCGACCGACGTCTCAATCTCGATTCGAGCCGCTAAACCGTAACCGCTCGCCATGCCCCGTCGGTCACAGCGACGCTGGCCTGGGCACGGCGTGTAGGAACAGCGCAGCGCGCGAGTAGCCTACTGGCTTCCGATAGCGTGATCAGTTCAACGGCATCGTGCCGTCGGAGAACTGCAAGGTTTCGATGTTGGTGAGTGTGTCGGTACCGTCGCTGCCCACCTTGTCTGTCACCGTTACGCTGCCGTTGGAGTTGTCCACGCTGTAGTTGGCCTGCGGCCCGCTGTAAACGACGGTGTCCATACCAAGCCCGCCGTCGATACTGCAGTGTCCGCCATCGTTTCCGCTATAGATGGTGTCATTGCCGGCGAAGGTACGGATGTGATGACTGCCGTTGCGATTGAGGATGGTCAGGCTCTCCTGATATTGCGTCCGCAGATCAATCGCGAGCGGCACGTTTACGAGCAGGTACTGACGCACGAACGGACTGCCGACCCCGCCCGATACCATGCCAACGAAGCTCAGCTCTCCCGAAGGCGTCTGATAGGCGATCAGGCGCGGAGTCGGCAGTGCGGAGTCGGTGCTCCAGCCGGCGGGTGCGTGAGCCTGGGCGTACTTCGCGACGGCGGCGCCGACGTTGACGAACTCTTCGTGCATCGCGACGTGCAATCGACCCGAGCCGTCGTTGACGAGGATGTAATTCCCCTGGCGCGTATTGTCCCAAGTGCAGCCGGTTGCTGTTGACGCGCAGATCGCGGACTGCGCCAACAGGTATGTCTTGATCCCGCTTCCGTCGACGTCAACCATGCGCAACGAGTAGTCGTACCAACTATTCTGTGCGAAATCGGGGTTGAGCGCATCCGTCGCATCGAGAAACTTCAGTCCGCCTTGATTGAGAAGAATCTGCAGCGCGTTCTTCTGCAGCCCCTTCGTTCCGTCCCAGATCTCTACTCCCACGACGATATCAGGCATCCCGTCCTGGTTGAGATCGTCGACGAACAAACGAGAGTTGTGGCTCTTGGAGTAAGGATCCCAGTTGCTGGGGAAGGATGCGTACTGCGGCTTGCCGTTGAAGTACGGCGCCGGCATGGCTATCGGCGGCACCACCAGTTGTCCGCCTTCGTAGTGATAGAGGTACTGCTGCATGGCGTTGGTCGCCATATATGGGACACCGACGCCGTGGAGCTCATCGCCATAGACGATCTCGGTGTGACCGTCGCCGAGAAAATCAGCCGCAGCAACCGACATCGCGGACACCATGCCCGCGTTCGCATCGATGTTGAAGTTGCCCTTGCCGTCGTAGGTGTAGATCGGGTTCGGCATTGCTGGGGCGAAGCTGGCTCCGAGCACAGTGGGGACGCCACCGATGATCGCCAGGTTGGCGGCGTGATCCTGCACCGTGTCGGCGAGGGTGACTTGCGTGAACGTGCCGTCGGACTTCGACAGATACGCGGTCGACGCCGCAGGCACCATCGGGCTCTCATTGTGCGCGCCGAGGAAAATGTCGTCGAGCCCGTCGCCGTTGAAGTCGGCGACGTTGACCGAGCCTTCGCCGTTGGTCTTGGGCGACGGCAAGTAGACGCTGGTCGAATCTTGCAGCGTACCGTCTGCTTTCTGATCGAGGAGGATCACATTCACGGGTGTGAGGGCTGTGTCCTTGCCCGAATTGTCAACGGACCACCCGCCGAGGAGGACTCCTTGCTTCTGCATCAAGCCCAGCTTGACCACACCATAGAACTCGACCAGCGCGTGACTTGGCGCGCCCAACGGCGCGTAGGTCCCGGCCAGCGAGAGGAGTGGGGTCACGTCCGTCGTGTTGTAGGTGTCAATGCTGGCCGGCGGGGCGGGTGCCATATCGGTCGGTGTCGCCATGTCAGGTGTCGGTTTCGCGCTTTGATGGCAAGCCGCCACCAAAAGGACGCCAAGCCAACCCAGTCCTGATCCGACTCTTCACTCGCATGCACCTATCTTATCTTGTTCCAATCAGGTGCAGGGAATCTGGTGCTGCGACCTATTCGGAGTGCGCGATCTCTGGTTCCGCTGCCACTGCGTCTTCGTCGTGATGAACCTCGAGACGAGACGAGCAGCTTCGGCAATTGACGCCGTTCGGCGCCGGACCGAAGTTTCTGATTCGTGATAACGACGCCAAGTTCGGCACCGTGTTCGACGCTGTTGCGCGGGGCGTTGGCACCGAGATCATTCGCACGCCGATTCGGGCGCCGAAGGCGAACGCGCACGTCGAGCGATTGATCGGTTCGCTCCGACGCGAGTGCTTCGACCACATGCTCGTCCCCGGCGAGGCTCACCTGGAGCGCGTCCTCGACGAGTATCGGACTCGCCGCGGCCCGCGAACGTCGCGCATGAACGCTTGAATCTCCTGCACTTGCGTGCGACGACCAAGCGATGACGAAAATATTCGGGGGCTTGTCGATCCGCGCCCGGCTCGTTCGTCGCGTCAGCGGAGGCCACAAGGAGACGCCATGAAATACCTATCGTTCATCCGCCATTCCGAGAAGTACCGCGAGACCGCGCCGCCGCCCGCGCTGATGGCGGCGATGGGCGAGTTCGTGCAACGGTCGCTGCGCGACGGCACCCTCGTCGAGACGGGCGGGCTCTTGCCGAGCAAGGACGGGCTGCGCGTGCGGTTGGCGGGCGGCAAGATCAACGTCACCGACGGGCCGTTCACCGAGAGCAAAGAGGTCATCGGCGGCTGGGCCATCCTGAACGCGACATCGAAGGCCGAGGCGGTGCGCATCGCCACCGAGTTCATGGAGCTGCATCGCAAGCACTGGCCGGAGTTCGAGGGCGAGTCCGAGGTGCGGCCGATGTTCGAGCCGGGCATGGGACCATAGCCGCAGCCAGCGCGAACGCCGACCCAAACGACCCAACGAATCGAAGGACGAAGAACATGCGAGTGATGGTGTGTGCACCGGCGACCAAGGAATCCGAAGCGGGCGTGATGCCGACCGAGGAGGGGCTGACGCAAATGATGAAGTTCAACGAAGAGCTGGTCAAAGCGGGCGTCTTGCTCGACGGCGCCGGGCTCTTGCCGACGTCCAAGGCCAAGCGCGTGCGCTTCTCGGGCACGCAGCGCACGGTCATGGACGGGCCGTTCGCCGAGTCGAAGGAGCTCATCGCCGGCTATTCGATCTGGCAGGTCAAGTCGATCGAGGAGGCGGTCGAGTGGGTCAAGCGTGCGCCCTTGGACGGCGGCGTCGAGGTGACGATTCGCCCGTTGTTCAGCCCCGAAGACTTCGGCGAGGCGGCGACGCCGCAGCTGCGCGCACGAGGAGAGCAGCTGCGCGCCGAGTCTGCGCGGCTGAAGAAGTTGTAAGCGAACGGCGCGCCGCGCGAGCGAGATGATGGAAGAGGCAGCCACGCGCAAGGCCATCGAGGCGGTTTGGCGAATCGAGTCCGCGCGCCTGATCGGCGGGCTTGTTCGCCTCGTTCGCGACGTCGGGCTGGCCGAGGATCTGGCGCAAGAGGCGCTGGTGACGGCGCTCGAGCGCTGGCCCGAGACGGGCATCCCCGACAATCCCGGCGCGTGGCTGATGGCGACGGCCAAGAACCGCGCCTTCGACCAGCTGCGCCGCCACCGCATGCTCGAGCGCAAGCACGACGCGCTCGCCGGCGAGGCGGCGGCGGCGCAGCCCGACATCGAGGCCGCGCTCGACGACGACGTCGGCGACGATCTGTTGCGGCTCGTGCTCATCGCCTGTCATCCCGTGCTCTCGACCGAGGCGCGCGTGGCGCTGACGCTGCGCCTCGTCGGGGGTCTGACGACCGACGAGATCGCGCGCGGCTTCCTTGTCCCCGAGCCGACGATCGCGCAACGGATCGTGCGCGCCAAGCGGACGCTGGCCGAGGCGCGCGTGCCGTTCGAGGCGCCGCGCGGCGCCGAGCTGGCCGCGCGGCTGCCATCGGTGTCGGAGGTGGTCTACCTCATCTTCAACGAAGGCTACGCGGCGACGCGCGGCGACGAGTGGATGCGCACCGACCTGTGCGACGACGCGCTGCGCTTGGGCCGCATCCTGGTCGGGCTCGTTCCCGACGAGGCCGTGGTGCACGGGCTGGTGGCGCTGATGGAGCTGCAGGCGTCGCGTTTGCGCGCGCGGCTCGGGCCATCGGGCGAGCCTATTTTGCTGCTCGAGCAGGATCGCTCGCGCTGGGATCGGCTGCTCGTGCATCGTGGCCTTGCGGCGCTGGCGCGCGCCGAGACGCTCGGCCGCCCGCTCGGACCGTACGCGCTGCAGGCCGCGATCGCCGCCTGTCACGCGCGCGCGGCGACGAGTGGATGCGCACCGACCTGTGCGACGACGCGCTGCGCTTGGGCCGCATCCTGGTCGGGCTCGTTCCCGACGAGGCCGAGGTGCACGGGCTGGTGGCGCTGATGGAGCTGCAGGCGTCGCGTT
>JAOPWD010000255.1 GCA_025965875.1 Pseudonocardiales bacterium | reverse complement strand
GATACACCTCGAACTGATGCATCATCGCCTGCGAATTTCTGACGATGACTAGCTTCGGGTCGGTGGCCCCAAACGTGCCGTTCGTCCGGTATCCGACAGCCGCGAACTAATGGGGGCGGTTCCAGCCCTGAGCCTCACAGACTGGACCAAACTGCTCGGCAAGGGCGTCGAACTACTGGGTCGGGTCGACTGCAGCGGGGGCGCTGGTTACCCACGTCTCCACGCGGGTCCGCCGCTGTTCGCCGGTTAGCGGATCGAGTAGATCCTCTCGTACGCGGCCCAACCCGGCGAATCCCATGACGTAACGCTGGTCGACCAGGATCGTCTTGGTATCGGTGTCCTTCTGGAGGTGCACATGTGCGCCGCCCGCCGCAAGCGGATCAGTCACGTCGACGGTGATGCGCCGGTCCGACGACAGCACCGCGTAGTTCGGCGTCAGCACCGCGTAGTTCGGCGTCAGCACCGCGATGACAAGTGTCATCGACGACGAATACAGCATCTTCGCCGCCAACGTCCCGCCGGTGTCCACTCAGCACATCCGGCTCTGGGCTACGACGGCCCGTGAACCGCTGAGCAGGTTGAACCGGATGTGCATGCCGTTGGCCGAGGTTGCGGAATCAAGCCATTCCGAGAAGCACATCATCGAGTGGCTTGCCGCCGACAAAGGTTCCTCTGCGAGACGCTTCGTCTGCTCGAGAACGACGCCTCTTTGTTGTCAAGGGTTTCACGTTGATCATCTTTGACGTCGTGTTCGTCGTTGATCGTCATTGCGGCAGCGTCGGCTCTAGGCTGGTGATGGGTCCGGGAGTGGCTTGTCCGAAGAGCCGGCGTTGGGGTGTAAGCCGGTCGCGCTGGAGTCAGAGTCGTTCCCTGTTTGCCCTCCCGGACCCCCCTGCGGGAGTAGCGGCGGCGCAACGCTTTCGACGCTGATTTGCTGTTGGTGGGCTGGTGTTGTTCCCGCGGCGCCAGAGTGTGGCACCGTCCTCGCCGGGGTCAAGGCCGTGGCCCTGCGGGTGGCCTTCGGCCAGCCTTGACCCCGGCTGCGGGCGGCGCTTATCGGCAGCTGCGGGGAACAACCCCTGGGCATGCTTGCGCTGACCGGTCATGGCGTTCGGGGAGGGTGTGTCCGGCGCTGGGCGTCGCTGATCATGGTGTCGTAGAGGGTGGTCGTTATTCGGCGTTTGAGCGCTCGCAGCGCCATCTTCGGGCTCTTGCCCTCGGCGAGCTTGCGCCGATAGTAGGCACTTCCCTGGCTGTGGCGGTTGCGGATCTGGGTGACAGCGGCCATGTGGATGGCGTGGTTGAGTTGCCGGTTCCCGCGCCGGGAGAGCCGAAAGACCTTGTGCGGGCCGGAGGACACTTCGACCGGTGCGGTGCCCGCGTAGGCGGCGAAGTGGTCGGCGTTGGGGAAGCGAGCCACATCGCCGGTGATGCCGACGACCATCGCCGCGATGACCGGCCCGACGCCGAAGATGCCGGTCACCGACGTCTTGGACGCCAGGACCACGGCGGTCAGCCGCTTGTGCAGCTCGCGCAGCTGCAGATCCAGGCGGCGCAGATCGTCGAGGATCTCGCTGGCCAGCTGGGCGCGGGCCACATCGGCGGCCGTACTCGCCGACAGGGACTCGAGCAGCACCGCCGCCTGTGGTGCGGTGATCTCTCGGGGAAAGCCACCGGGAACAAGCTCGCACAACACGGCATGCAGCTGGTTGGCCACCTTGGTCCGCAGCCGGGACAGGTGCCGGCGCCGCCGGATCCACACCTTCATCACCGCGGCATGATCCTCGGCGGTGACCTGCGGAAGCCCGGCCGAGCGCAGCGCGACAATCGCCACCGACCGCGCGTCATGCGGGTCGCTCTTACTGCTCGCCGCGGCGGCGAGCAACCGCACCCGGGCGGCGAGCTTGGGCTGCACATCTACCACCCGCTCGCCTGCGCTCACCAGTTGCTGAGCCAGCAGATAGCCCAGACCGCCCGCATTTTCGATCGCCCAGCTGCGCTGCGGCCATTGCACCGCCCACGCCAGCAGCCGATCGCTCTGCCCGGACGATGCGCGCACCCGCACCTCACCGAGCGGAAGCTCCCGCTCATCAACGGCCACCGCCGTGTGCGACGCCTTATGCGGGTCCACCCCGATCACCACCATAGACATGACACCGCTCCTTTCGCCGGGATTGGAACTGGGTGATCGCGGCGGGCAAATCTGATTACAGAACCTCAGCGCTCGCGCCTCTTACGAACCACGCCGCGACGAGATCCGGCAGGCAGCAGGTCGTTCATAAGCCAGACCAAACCACCGTCGGCAGATTCATCTCGAGCCACCCCGCCGGACCTCTAAACGCTACGACCAGGCCGCAACGCCTGAGTCGAGTCTCAATCAGATCCATCTAATGGCTTTTTGCCGAGCGGCTTCGGCAGGCTCGGTGGTGGTAGCGGCTGGCGGGTCGGCACTCATTCATCTTGACCCTTGGTTGAGGTCTAAGCGCAGACCGTGCGCCCGCTGGCCTCCACGCGAGATCGAGTATGTGCTCACGTATGGGCAGACGACAGGTACGCGAGGTCGTCGTTATGCGCGAGTGATCGGCCAAGCCGCGATCGTTCGAACAGATCGGTGACACGGCGTGCGCCTGGCATCGCGGCAGTGCCGGCGCGTGTTCGACGCCATTCTTCCGAACGCCGGCCGCATGGGACAAGCAACCACGGCATCGTTGGGCGACACTGTGCATGTGCAGGATGGGCGTGGACGGATCGGGATCCTTGGTCCGATCGAGTTGGTGGGCGACCGGCGGATTCAGCTCGGTGGGTCTAAGGAGCGCTGCCTGCTTGCGGCGCTGGTCGTGCGCTGCGGACAGGCCGTCAGCGACGGGTACCTGGTGGATGCGCTGTGGGGGGATGAACCGCCTCGCACGGCCGCGAAGACGCTGCAGAACTATGTGCTCCGGGTTCGGCGCGCGCTGGCCGACGTTGAGGGCGTGAGCATTGTTACCCAGCCGAGCGGATACTGCCTGCAGGCCGCGCCGGGCATGCTCGATGCAGGTGTGGCGGAGAGCCTGATCGTCGAGGCGCGACGGGAGAAGGTTGGCGGCAATCCTGCGGTCGCCGAGGCG
>JAOPWD010000234.1 GCA_025965875.1 Pseudonocardiales bacterium | reverse complement strand
GGTGCCTACGCGCCGAAGCAGTACGCCGACCGCCTGCGTACCCACATCCGCGATCGCGGGGTACCGGATTCAGGGGGCGCTGGGGCTACCCTCAGAATTTGACAGGTAATTTACCTCTGGCGATCGGGATTCGATGTACCAGGCCAACGGAGCGATGCTCGACGCATTGCGCGTCCGTGGGTTGTCCGCCGCTGTGCTGGACGAGGCCGTCCGCACGGCCCACGAAACCGGTCGGCAGTTGAACGACGTCCTGATCGATCAGCGCGTCATCACCGAGATCGAGTTGGCCGAGGCCCTGGCCGAGGCGCACGGCATCAAGAGCGTCGACCTGCACGGCTACCCCATCGATCTGGCCGCGGCCGCGAAGATCCCGATGCCGCTGTCGCGCCGGCACCGGGTGCTCGGCATCGCCATCGACGACGAGGAGATCGTCGTCGCCATCGGCGACCCGGGCGATGTCCTGGCCCTCGACGACGTCCGCGCGGCGACCGGCCTGATCGTGCGCCCCGTGGTGGCGGCCCGGGACGAGCTGAACAAGGCCATCGACCGCTTCCAGCGTGCGGACAACGACCTGGATGACGTCGCCGCCAGCCTGGTCGTCGACAACATCCCCGGCCTGACGAACATCACCACGGTGGGCGAGGACGCGCCGATCGTGCGCTACGTCAACACCCTGATCGAGCAGGCGATCGAGAACCGCGCGTCTGACCTGCACCTCGAGCCCAGTGAGGGCGACATGCGGGTGCGCTACCGCATCGACGGCGTGCTGCACGAGGTCGACACCGTGCCACGAGCTGTGCAGTCGGCGCTGATCAGCCGTCTGAAGATCATGTCCAACGTCGACATCACCGAGCGCCGCGTCCCGCAGAACGGCCGGATCACCGTCGAGCTGGGCAGTCGCAGCGTCGACCTGCGGGTGGCCACCCTGCCCACGGTGTGGGGCGAGAAGATCGTGCTGCGGGTACTGGACACCGGCGGCATCGACCTCGACCTCAAGAGCCTGGGCTTCAGTGACGACAACTACAAGCGCTTCTCGGAGTCGTTCACCAAGCCGCACGGCATGCTGCTGGTCACCGGCCCGACCGGATCGGGCAAGTCGACCACGCTGTACGCGACCCTGACCGAGATCAGCAAGCCCGAGGTCAACATCATCACCGTCGAGGACCCGGTCGAGTACCGCCTGCCCGGCGTGAACCAGGTGCAGGTCAACCACAAGGCCGGGCTGACGTTCGCCGCCGTCCTGCCGGCCATCCTGCGCTCGGACCCCGACATCGTGCTGATCGGCGAGATCCGCGACCGGGTCACCGCACAGCTGGCCGTCGAGGCGGCACTCACCGGCCACCTCGTGCTCTCGACCCTGCACACCAACGACGCACCGAGCGCGGTGACCCGCCTCGTCGAGATGGGTATCGAGCCGTTCCTGGTGGGCAGCTCGCTGGACTGTGTGATGGCACAACGCCTGACCCGCCGGCTGTGCCAGTGGTGCAAGGAGCGCTACGAGCCCACCCGCACCGAACTGACCGCGGCACGCTGGCCGTACGAGCTGATCCAGGCGCCGAGCGAGCTGTGGCGCCCCGTGGGTTGCCGGTCGTGCTCGAGCACTGGCTACCGCGGGCGCCTCGCGTTGCACGAGGTCATGCCGGTCACCGAGGAGATCGAACGGCTCACGGTTTCGCACTCGTCAGCGCACGACGTGCAGCGCGCCGCGATAGCAGAGGGCATGGACATGTTGCGCGTCGACGGGATGCGCAAGGCGGCTGCCGGCGAGACTTCGCTGCAGGAAGTGCTGCGCGTCGCGGTGTGAACCGGGGCAATTGCCCGTCTCGGTCGGCGCTTGAACGCGAATTCTCAACTTTCTCAGTCTGCCGGGCACCCCGGAAACGCTGACCTGCGTGCGGTGGCGGGGGTTCGATACCTCGCAACTCGGACATTGCGGGCCGGCCGTTCGCAATTTGTGATCCTCTCCCGTTGTGTTCGACGTGAAGTCTGTGTAAGTTCCTGCTTAAGTTAAATCCGTGTTTGTTTCGGCGGGGGCCGGCACAACCTAGCCAAAGGCCAGGCGTGGACGCTCTCCCCGAGGTTGCGGTGCTCGATGCCGCCACACCCGATCGGACGCACTCCGCTGTCACCGCGCTGCCGGTCGGCGGTGGGCGCGACGCCGAGGTCGAGGCGGCGCGGCACACCCTGCACGCGTTGCTGCACGAGCAGATCGAAACCGGTGGCTCGGACCTGCACCTCACCGTCAACGCCCGGCCGGCCATCCGGATCCACGGCGACCTACGCCAACTGCCGCATTACGAACCGCTGAGCGCCACCGACACCCATCTGCTCGTCCGCAGCGTCGTCAGCGATGCCCAGTGGGCGACCTTCGAGCGCGACCTCGAGCTCGACCTGGCCTACGACGTGCCCGGCGTGAGCCGGTTCCGGGTCAACCTGTTCCAGCAGCGCAACGCCTACGGGGCCGTTTTCCGCGCTATCCCGCACGAGATCAAGCCGCTCGACGAGCTCGGCATCCCGGACCAGATCGCGCGCTTCGCCCATCTGCCCCGCGGCCTGGTGCTCGTCACCGGCCCAACCGGCTCGGGTAAGACCACGACCCTGGCCTCGCTGCTCGATCTGGCCAACCGCACGCGCACCGACCACATCGTCACCATCGAGGACCCGATCGAGTTCCTGCACGACCACAAGAAGTGCGTGGTCAACCAGCGCGAGGTCGGCGTCGACACCGAAGGATTCTCGACCGCACTCAAGCACGTGCTGCGTCAGGATCCCGACATCATCCTGGTCGGTGAGCTGCGTGACCTGGAGACAGTCTCGACGGCCATTACCGCCGCTGAGACCGGCCACCTCGTGCTCGCGACGCTGCACACCCAGTCGGCGGCGCAGACGATCGACCGCGTCATCGACATCTTCCCGTCGCACCAGCAGCAGGAAATTCGCGCTCAGTTGTCCACGGCGCTGCAGGGCGTAGTCACCCAGGCGCTCGTGAAGCGGTCCGATGGCGGCGGACGCACTGTCGTCTGCGAGGTCATGTTCGCCACGGCGGCGATCCGCAACTTGATCCGCGAGGGGAAGAACCACCAGATCCCGTCGTTCATGCAGTCCTCCGGCGGCGACGGCATGCTGACGTTCGACCAGCACCTGGCCCAGCGCGTGCAGGAGCAGGCCATCGGCTACGACCAGGCACTCTTGCTGTGCCATTCGGCCGAAGAGTTCAAGCGTCTCGCCGGGCGGCTGTAGCCATGACCGCGACGATGACCAAGACCTACGAGTACGAAGTCCTCGACTCGAAGGGCAAGAGGAGCAAGGGCAAGCTCGACGCCTCCACGGAGTCGGCCGCCGCCACGGCGCTGCGCCAGCAGGGCGTCATGCCGCTGAAGATCACCGAGTCCGGCAAGGGCCTACAGAAGGACATCAAGATCCCGGGCTTCGGCAACAAGACCTCGCTGAAGGACCTGGCCATCTTTTCGCGGCAGTTCGCCACGATGACCTCGTCGGGACTGTCGCTACTGCGCTCGCTGGCGATCCTCGAGGAGCAGACGAGCAAGGCGTCGCTCCAGAAGGCGATCCACGATGTGCGCCACGACATCGAGAGCGGCCTGTCGCTGTCGGCAGCGATGACCAAGCAGGACAGGACGTTCCCGCGGCTGATGGTCGCGATGATCCGGGCCGGCGAGACCGGCGGCTTCCTCGACGGTGCGCTGGACCGGGTGGCGACAAACCTGGAGAAGGACGCAAACCTGCGCGCCAAGATCAAGTCGGCGCTGACCTACCCCGTGATCGTCATCTGCTTCAGCATGCTGATGATCAGCGGCGTCCTGATCTTCATCGTGCCGATCTTCCAGAAGATGTTCGACGGACTCGGCGGCAAGCTCCCACTGCCGACGCTGATCATGGTGTTCCTCAGCCACCAGATGCTCTGGCTGGCGCCGCTGTGCATCACCATCGGAGTCGTCGGCACGACGTGGTTCAAGCGCAAGCTGCGAAACGACTACGCATGGCGGCTCGGCTTCGACAAGGTCAAGTTGAAGATGCCGGTGTTCGGCACGCTGCTCACCAAGATCGCGATCAGCCGGTTCTCCCGCAACCTCGGCACGCTGCTCGCGGTCGGCGTCCCGATCATGCAGGCGCTCGACATCGTGGGCGGCACCACCGGCAACGCGGTGATCGGCGAGGCGATGAAGGATGTTGCTGCCTCCGTGCGCGACGGCCAGCCGATGTCCGCGCCGCTGGTCTCGCACCCGATCTTCCCGGCCATGGTCACCCAGATGCTCGAGGTCGGCGAGGAGACCGGCCAGGTCAGCGCGATGCTCGACAAGGTCGCTGACTTCTACGACCACGAGGTCGAGGTGGCCACCGAGTCACTGACCGCCGCGATCGAGCCGGTGATGGTCGTCGTGATGGGGGCGATCGTCGGCACGATGGTCATCTGCCTGTACCTGCCGATGTTCACGATCTACCAGAACATCCAGGGGGGCTGATGAAGCGCCCCACTATGACCGTGCTGGGCACGGCTGCGGCTATCGCCCTGCTGAGCGCCTACGCGCCCAGCCCAGCGTCCGCCGCCGTCCCGGTGCCGATTACTCCTGGGGCGACGGCGTACTCCGCGCCGGCCAGCACGGGTACCGCCACGATGGCCGCCGCGCTCACCCTTACCGGCGCGCTCGGTGGGCTGCTCAACGGGCTGATCACACCGATCATCAACACCGCGCTGAACCCGCTGGTGGCCGCACTGCAGGGTTCGATCAACACCATCGTCGGGTCGGCCCTCGGTGCGTCAAGCACCAACACCGGCGGCACACCGGTGGAACAGTCCAGCCCGAAGCCCACGACCTTTCCGGCCGACCTGCCCGGTGGCCTGCCCTCGCCGTGCGGATCGTCGACCACGAAGCCCTGTTACCAGGGCGCGGCGGCTGCGGTCAACGGCGCGCCGCTCGCCAACATCAACCTGAACGCGCTGATGGGCTACACGCAGCAGGTGCTGACGACAGCCGACGCGACGAACCCGATCATCGGCCGCACCCAGATCGCCAGCCCGTCGGTGGCGGTGCTGCCCGCGATCCCCAGTCTGGTCAACCCGATCGCCGCGGCCGGCACCATCGATGCGAAGGTCACCTGCCCCAACGACGGCAGCGCACCGTCGGCGCAGGTCTCGGCCGCGGCGGTGACGCTCCTCGGCGGAGTGGTCACGTTCAGCGTGCTCAACGGCGCGATCACGAGCCTGGTGGTCGGCGGCACCGCCTACACGCTGGCAACGCTGCCGGTCCTGAATATCGCCGGTGTCGTGGTGCAGCCCTTCGGAAGCGCGGTGAAGTTGACGCTCCCGCTGACCGTCGCGCAGGTGCTCGCCGGCCTGGGCCTACCCGCCGGCGCAGTCACCGAACTGCTCGGCGACGCCGTTGTCGGTGCCGCGCTCAACCTCAGCGTCATTGCCGGGCCGAATACCCAGGTCACCGCGACGACGGCCAAGGCATGGGGCCTGGGCATCGGCGTCGACCTCTCCGGCTCGCTGACCTTCAATCTGCTCGGTCTCGTCGGCGCCACGGTCGCGATACCGACCGGCATCGGCGGCGGCAACTACGGCAACCTCGCCGACCTGCGACTGGGTTTCGCGACGTGTACCTCGGGCTCAGCGGTCGCCGCCAGCACACCGGCGATACCACCGGCGCTCGTCTAGCCGAACAACTGAATACAACGGCAGCGCGAGCTGCCCACAGATTTCCGGCCGCAACCCCTGTGCGTCCGGAGAACGGAAATCGGCTAAACAGCAGCCGATTTCCGGTTCCGGCCCCTCACCCCGAGGCCCGGTCCCGACGGAGTCCCGGAGGCTCACATGCTCACCAACAAGCTCACTGCGATGCGGGCGGAGAAGGACGC
>JAOPWD010000177.1 GCA_025965875.1 Pseudonocardiales bacterium | reverse complement strand
CGGACCGGCCGCGGAAATTACGCTGCCCTTAAGCACATGAATCAGCTGCATGCGGGTCAGATTGCGGACCTGATCACGCACCTCGTCGGGAGGTGATCTGCAGCAGCACCAGCACCTTTGCCGCTCTGGTGATCGGGTCGCGATCGAAGATCTCATCGAGATCGTGCTGGTTGTCCGGCGAATGGTTGGCGCCGTCGTGCGCGGCCCGCCGTAGCGTGTGGCCGATGCTCGGGGACGCGTCGAACCGCACGACGCCGTCCGGAGTAGTCAGGCACGCCGACTCATAGGTGCGGTCGGTGGCCCAGTACAGTCCTGGTCCACGCGGGCGACGTAGTACCCCTGATCGTTCAGAGCCGGGCCGACCGCTGACCGGGGGACGGGCGCGTCGTCGGGCAGGTCTGCGGCGCTGCTGGCACCGGGGGCCGACGATGTCACGGTATCTCCCGGAAATCTCGAGCACGATGCCGTCCGCGCCTTCGCGACGGATCCAGGCTTGCCGCCAGGCAGGCGAGAGGTCGTCGCCGGATCCTGGTGATTCGCCGACACCGGGCACACTCGCTCGCCGTTGACCGAGCACGTACGCTGGCGTAGCGCCCAGAGGGCAGGCGCAAGGACTGTGTCGCCGGCGGCAAGGCGCCCGGCGTGGACACCAAGGCAGGCCTCCGACGATGGATCGAGCAGCTACCGGGCTGATCGACCGGGGTGATCTTCTCGCCGCTCTGGATCGTGCAGCGGCGAGGACGGTGACGACGATCTCGGCACAGGCCGGCAGCGGGAAGACGTCGCTGCTGCGCGCATGGGCAGGCCGTCCGGGCCAGCCGCACCGGGTCGCCGTCGTCCAGGTACGACGCGATGAGCTCGATGCCCAGCAGTTCTGGCTTGCCCTGCTCGGCGCGGTCCGTCACGCTCCCGGCACAATTAGCGGCGCGGACCTGCCGGCAGCGACACCGGAGTTTGATGGGCCGGCAATGACCGACAGGGTGCTGTCGGAGCTCGCCGACCAGAGCGGTCGAGTCATGGTGGTGATCGATGATCTCCACGAGCTGAACTCGCCGGAGGCCTTGGCTGAGCTCACCCGGTTACTGACAACCCTTCCCGGCGACGTACACGCGGTGCTGGCCACCCGTCGCGATCTGCGACTGCGCCTGCAACAGCTGCGCCTGGCCGGCGAGCTCGCTGAGATCCGTGCGGCGGATCTGTGCTTCACCGAGCGCGAAACACGCGAGCTTCTCGAGGCCTCGGGTATCGCGCTGTCCGAGGCCGGCCTGGCGTTGCTGCACCAGCGGACGGAAGGGTGGGCCGCGGGCCTGCGGCTTGCGGTGATCTCGCTGGCTGATCACCCCGACCCGGAGCGTTTCGTCGCTGAGTTCTCCGGCAGCGACCGCACCGTCTCGGAGTACCTGATCGCCGAGATGCTGGAACGCCAGCCGGAGGAGGTGCAGCAGCTGCTGCTGCGCACCTCCCTGCTCGATCGCGTCAGCGCTGAACTGGCGGATCTGCTGACCGGCCGCCCGGGTTCGGAACGGATCCTGCTGGCCTTGGAAGACGCGAACGCGTTTGTCACCTCGCTCGACCCCGAGCGCACCTGGTTCCGCTACCACCCCCTTTTCGCGGATCTGCTGCGGCTGGAGTTGCGCCGGGCGCTGCCCGCGGAAGTGCCGGGGCTGCACCGGCGCGCCGCTGAGTGGTTTGTCCAGCATGGCCAGGCTGCCGACGCCATCCGGCACACGCAAGCGGCGGGTGATTGGCCCGGCGCGGCACGGCTGCTCGCCGACTATTCGTTCAGCCTGACGCTCGACGGGCAGACGCCGACCATCCAGGCGCTGTTGCGGGCCTTCCCACCGGGCGCTGGCGCGGACAACCCCGAGCTTGCCCTGGTGCACGCGGCCGTTGACCTGGTGCAGGGACGCCTGGACCAGGCGGCCGCCCACCTGACGGTCGCCGCGACGTACGCCGAGACGGCGCCACCGGATCGCCAGCGCCGCCTCCGGGTGGCGGTCGCGTCGCTGCAGCTGTCGCTGGCCAGGCGCCGCGGTCACTTTGCCGGCGTCACCGAACAGACCAAATTCCTTGCCTCCCCGGTAACCGGGCAGTCCGCGGAGGACATCGCACTCGGCAGCGACCTGCGGGCGATTGCGCTGATGAACCTGGGGGCCGTCGAGGCATGGTCCATGTCGCTACCAGATGCTGAACGCCACCTGCGGGAGGGTGCTGTCCTGGCCCGGGAGATCGGCCGGCCTTACCTCGAAGTCGCCTGCCTCGCGCAGCTCGGTTTCGCGTCGAAGGTCCGCCCGTTCGCCACTACCCGCCGGCACTGCCGTGAGGCGATAGCGCTCGCTGACCGCTACGGCTGGGGCGCGGACCCCGTCGTCGCGCCCGCGCTGGTAACGCTGGCCGGCAACCTGGTCCTTACGGGTGAGTTTGACGAATGCGAGCGATGGCTGCAGCGCACCGAACGGGCTCTGCAAACAGACATCGGGCCCGATATCAGGCTGCTGGTGCACATTGTGCGCGGCCTGCTGCAGGCCGGGCGCGGCCGCCACCATGAGGCGCTCGAGGGGTTCAGCGCAGCCGAACACCTGCGATCGCAGCTAGAGGGGTCGCACTCGCTGGCGAGCCAGGTGACCGGTTGGATGCTGGCCACTCAAGCCCGCCTGGGGATGCCTGGCGAAGCCCGCAGCTGCCTTGCGGCGCTCGATGACGAGCGGGCGAGCTCGGGCGAAATCGGCAATGCCCGCGCGGTGATCTGCCTCGCCGAAGGCAGCCCGGCCGCGGCTCTCGCCGCAGTGCAGGATGTTCTGGACGGCACAGCACCGGTCATCGGTAACGTCACGGTCGTCGAGGCTCATCTGCTAGCCGGGCTCGCCCACCGTGACCTCGGTGACCAGCGGTCGGCGAACCAGGCCACCGAACGCGCCCTCGCCCTCGCCGAGCCGGACCGGCTGGTCCTGCCGTTCGTGACGACGGGCTCAGGTGAGCTACTCGAGGCGCTGCCGCGGCATGAGACCGCTCACGCCGCGCTGCTCACCGACATCCTCGACGTCGTGCACGGCTCATCCCTGGCGGCCAAAGACGAGCCCCCAACGGCGCAACCGGAGGCGCTCAGCCCAACCGAGCTCAGGGTGCTGCGATATCTGCCGACCAACCTGTCCAGGCCGGAGATCGCCCGCGAACTATCCATCTCGGTGAACACGGTCAACACACATGTCCGCAACATCTACGCCAAGCTCCAGGCCCGTGATCGCTCCTCGGCAGTGCAGCGCGCCCGAGAGCTCCGGCTACTGTCGGCCGCCGCCACGCGTTAGCGCGCTCACCTGATCCTGGTGATGAGGATTCACCTGCCAGCGCCCGACCATGGCCTCATGGACCCAGCACCCGCCCTGTACACGATCCGGATCCACGGCCACCTCGGCGCGACGGTGCTTTCTGCGTTCCCGGCGCTGGTGCCGCGGCACCTCGGCGCCGACACGGTGCTCACCGGCCTCCTGGACCGGTCGGCACTCTACGGCGTGCTGGCCGAGGTCGAGGCGCTCGGTCTCGACCTCGTCGAGATCAGCCAGCTCACACCACAACCCAAATCACCGGAATCGGGTGACAGCGGCCCACCCTGACGGGCACTAGCTTCGGGCCGCGTAAGGCTCGGACGAGGAATGGGCCGGGCCTAAAGACACGAGCACCGGGAGGCATCAGATGCCCACCACTACCCAGCCGTCCATGACACGGCTCAACGTGAACGAAGCGTGGTACGAGGCGGTGTTCGCCTCCGCGCTGCAGCCATCGGACTTCCCGACCGCCGACGTGGTCGCGGAGGCCATCAGCTGCGCCCTGCGGCGGTTCGGCGTCCTTGGCTGCGCCGGCCACATGGCACAGGAGTTCGGCGACCACGCAGACGCGGCCGCCAGCCGGATGCGCTGGGTGCGCCAGCTCGCCTATGCGGCGGGAGGCGGACGATGAACGAGACCTGTGACCGGTGCGGACCAGCGGTCCACGCTGTCTACCGCGTCAGCCGGGATGGCGAGCTGTACCTATGCCGGCCCTGCGCCAGCTGGCTATGGCCGGCGCTATCCGCGCAGGGCTGGACCGTCCTGCTCGTCAACGAGCTTGCGCTCGCACCGCAGTCGGCCTAGCCGACCACGAACCCGCGACAGAACCGGATGAAACGAATACCCGTCATGGTCATGTCAACACCGACCTGAATTGTCGGAATCACGCATGTGTAGCTGGATCCCCCAACACCGCTGTGTTCCCCGACCACCAGGAGATCTCTATGCCACCCGTCACGGCCGACCCAGTTCCCGGCGGCCACGCAGCACGATGATCGAACGCGGACGAACGGTGATGTGTTCGCCAACCATGATATTCGCGGGTGGAGCTGTGCCGGACGGCTCGTAGGTGTCGATCTCCGGGCTCCAGGTCTGGCCGGCGCGGGTCGCGGGCAGGGCGAAGTCCAGCGGCTGCCACCAGGCGTTGATCAGCAGCAGGAAGTCGTCGTCCACGAGTGGGGTGCCATCTGTGGCGCGGTCTGGGTCGTCAGCGCCGTCGAGGTAGACGGCAATGCTGCGCGCGGCTGGATCGCCCCAGTCAGACGGCGACATCTCCGCGCCCGTGGGGGTGTACCAGCGCAGTTCGGTGGCTTCGACGCCGGTGAGGAAGCGGCTGCGCCGCAACACCGGGTGGGCTCGGCGCAGCGCGATCAGTTTTCTGGTGAAACCGAGAAGCTGCTCGTCGGGGGACGACCAGTCGAACCAGCTGATCGCGTTGTCTTGGCAGTAGGCGTTGTTGTTTCCGTGCTGGGTGCGGCCGAGCTCGTCGCCGCCGAGGAGCATTGGTATGCCGAATGACAGCAGCAGGGTGGTGAGCATCGCCCGGTTCTGCCGAGCACGCAGGTCCAGCACAGCAGGGTCGGTGGTGGGCCCTTCGGCTCCGCAGTTCCACGAGCGATTGTCGTCGGTGCCGTCGCGGTTGGCCTCGCCATTGGCCTCGTTGTGCTTCGAGTTGTAGGAGACCAGATCGGCCAAGGTGAATCCGTCGTGGACGGTGATGAAGTTGACAGAGGCGGTGGGGCGTCGCCCGGCCGTCTGGTACAGGTCGGACGAGCCGCTGAGCCGGGAGGCAACCTCGCCGATCAGACCCTCGTGGCTGCGCCAGAAGTCGCGCATCACGTCGCGGTAGCGGCCGTTCCACTCGCTCCACAGCGGCGGGAACTGACCCAGGTCGTAGCTGTCGGCGCGGCCGACATCCCAGGGCTCGGCGATGAGCTTGGCGCGGGAGACCACCGGGTCCTGCGACACGAGGTCGAAGAACGCGGACAGGGTGTCGAAGCCACCCTCTTGGCGGGCCAGCGTGGGTGCTAGGTCGAAGCGGAACCCGTCGACGCCCATCTCGGTGAGCCAGTAGCGCAGCGAGTCCATGATCAGCTGGAGGCTGACGGGGCTGCTGGCGTTGAGCGAGTTGCCGGTGCCGGTGGTGTCCACATAGCTGCGTGGGTCGGCGGGATCCAGCTGGTAGTACGCGGCGTTGTCCAGCCCTCGATGGCACAGCGTCGGGCCGAGGTGGTTGCCCTCGGCGGTGTGGTTGAACACCACGTCGAGGATGACCTCGAGGCCAGCGCTATGCAGGACGTCGACCATCGCCTGGAACTCGGCGACCTGCCCGCCCGGCTTGCCGCCGCGCACTGCGGCGGAGTAGTCGGCGTGTGGGGCGAAATAACCGATGGTGTTGTAGCCCCAGTAGTTGGTCAGGCCCCGCGCGGGCAGGAACTGCTCGGGCACGCTGTGGTGCACCGGGAGCAGTTCGACCGTGCTCACCCCGAGATCGACCAGATGGGCCACGGCGGCGTCGTGGGCCAGCCCCGCGTAGGTGCCCCGAAGCTGCTCCGGCACGGAGGGATGTGCCGCGGTGAAGCCCTTGACGTGGATCTCGTAGATGACCGTGTCCGGGTAGCTGTAGCGCGGGCGGGGGCGAGCGGCCCAGTCGAAGGAGGCGTCCACGACCAGGCTGCGCGGCACGTGCCCGGCCGAGTCCAGGGTGCTGGGTGCCTCGGGGTCGTCGACCGCGTAGCCGAGCACCTGCGGCCCGAAGCGCACCTCGCCGTCGATGGCCCGGGCGTAGGGGTCGAGCAGGAGCTTGGCCGGGTTGCAGCGCAGGCCCCGCTGCGGGTCGTACGGTCCGGTGACCCGGTAGCCGTAGGCCTGCCCGGGGCCTACCCCGGGCACGAAACCGTGCCACACGTCGCCGTCGCGTTCGCGCAGCGAAATCTGCGTCTCGACGCCGGCGGCGTCGAACAAGCACAACAACACGCCGTCACCCGCGGAGGCCACCGCGAAGTTCGTGCCGCCGCTGTTCGGTGTGGCGCCGAGGGGGAATGCCGCGCCGGGCAGAGCCTGCGCGGTCACAGCCGACTGTCCAGCGCGAGTGCGACGTCGTCGATGGATGGAACCACCCCGTGCCGGCGTCGGATGATGTCAGCCACGATCCCGGTCCATCCGGTCTGGTGGGTGGCGCCCAGGCCGGCCGCGTTGTCGCCGTGGAAGTACTCGTGGAACATCAGGTTGTCTTTCCAGTTCGGGTCGTGCTGCAGGCGGTCGACCCAGCCGAAGCAGGGCCGCCGGCCATCCGGGCCGACCTGGAAGATCGACACCAGCCGGGCCCACAGGTCACCGGCCACCGCGTCCAGCGTCAGCCGGTGACCCGATCCCGTCGGATATTCGATTGTCAGGTCGTCGCCGAGGAAGCGGTGATAGCGCTCCAGAGCGGTGGTCGCGAGGAAATTCAGCGGGAACCACACGGGCCCGCGCCAGTTCGAGTTGCCGCCGAACATGTCGCTGGTGGATTCGGCGGGCTCGTAGTCCACGGCGGCGCGCACTCCTTCGACGTCGAGCACGTAGGGGTGGTCGCGGTGGTACGCGGACATGGCTCGCAAGCCGTACGGGGACAGGAACTCATCCGGGTCGAACAGCTTGCCGAGCAGGCGCATCACCCGCTCGATACCCACGCAGCTCACCAGCAACAGCCGCTGCCCGGCCGCACCGCGCACGACCCCGGCGTCGATGAGGCTCTCGGGATCGCGCAATCCCTCACGGTCGAGGAAGTCGGCGAACTGCTTACCGAGGGCCACGGAGTGGTCCAGCATCTGCTCGTCGATCACGGCGACGGCCAGCGCCGGGATGATGGCGACCATCGAATGGACCTTCACCGGCACCACCACACCGTCGGGCGTGACGATGCGGTCATAGAACAGGCCGTCAGCGTCGTCCCACATCCCCTGGCGCTGCATGGCGTCACGGATCCCGGCGAAGTGCTCCAGGAACTTGTAGACCAGGTCGAGCCCCGGCCGGCGTCCGGCGCGGTGCAGGATCGCCGCGATCGTCGTCATGGCCAGCGCATAGGTGGCCATCCAGCCCGTGGCGTCGGCCTGCTCCAGGATGCCCCCGACCGGCAGGTGTGAACGGTCGAGCGGGCCGATGTTGTCCAGCCCGAGGAATCCGCCCTCGAAGAGGTTCGACCCGTCGGCGTCCTCCCGGTTGACCCACCACGTGAAGTTGACCAGCAGCTTGTCGAACACCCGGCTGAGGAAATCCAAGTCCCGGCCACCGTCGATCGCGAACACCTCGAGCGCCGCCCATGCCTGCACGGGTGGGTTGACATCGCCGAAATCCCACTCGTAGGCGGGCAGGGCACCGTCAGGATGCTGGAACCACTCGCGGCACACCAGCAGCAGCTGCCGCTTCGCGAACGCCGGATCGACGTGGGCGAGCGCTACGCAGTGGAACGCGAGATCCCAGGACGCGAACCAGGGGTACTCCCACTTGTCCGGCATGGACATCACATCGAAGGCGTCGAAGCTGCGCCACCGGGAGTTGCGCCCGGTGAGCCGCGAAGCCGGAGGCACCGGCTGGCCGGGATCGCCGTCGAGCCAGCGGGCCACGTCGTAGTAGTAGAGCTGCTTGCTCCACAGCATCCCGGCGAAGGCCTGGCGCATCACCATCGCCTCATCCGGTGAAGCCGCCACCGGGGTGAGGCCGGCGTAGAACTCATCGGCCTCCGCGCGCCTCGTCGCGACCACCTGCGCGAAGTCGGATCCAAGTGCTTCGGCGGCGTCGGCGCCAACCCCAGCGGGACGCAGCCGCAGACGCAGTTCCACCGTTGATCCCGGCGCGACGGTGACGCGGTACCAGGCGGCGCACTTGGTGCCACGACGCGCCGGGTTGACCGTGGCCGCGCCGGACACGACGTGGTCGTTGATCGCGTCCTTCGGGTAACGCGTGGCGGCGCTCACTCCGTACAGGCGCTGCTGGTTCGTTTCGTTGTCGCAGAACAGCAGCGTCGGCCCGGCCCCGTCCGGCCCGGCGCCGGCGAGCAGTTCCAGCTCACCGAGGGAAGGGTGGTTGATCTCGATGGACGCGTCCCCGGTCGCGGCGAGCTCGGGCCTCGGTGCGTCCGGGTCCCAGGACCAGGTATTGCGGAACCAGGCCGTGGGCAGCACATGCAGCGTCTCCTCGTCTGGTCCGGCGTTGCTGATCTGCACCGACATCAGCAGGTCGGTGGGACTGGCCTTCGCGTAGTGCACCTCGACGATCCAGTACCGATCCTCGTCGAACACGCCAGTGTCGAGCAGCTCGTACTCCGGGTCGTGCTTACCGCGGCGACCGTTCTCGGCGCGCAGCTTCTCGTACGGGAACGCCGCCTGCGGATAGTGGTAGCGCCACCGATTCCAGGCATGGCTGGGTACGGCGTCGAGATACCACCAATATTCTTTGACGTCCTCACCGTGGTTCGCCTCGGCTCCGGTCAACCCGAACGGCCGCTCCTTGAGGATCGGGTCGCGTCCGTTCCACAGCGCCAGCGCCAGGCACAGCCGCTGCTCGATGTCGCTGAACCCGGCCAGCCCGTCCTCACCCCACCGATACGCCCGGGACCGGGCGTGATCGTGCGGCAGATAGCTCCACGCCGCACCGTCGGCGCTGTAATCCTCGCGCACCGTGCCCCACTGCCGCTCGCTCAGATACGGCCCCCACAGGTACCAGTCGCTCAGCCGTTCGTCGGATCCGGCTCGGTCGAAACTGTCCACCCGCTCCCGCTCAGCGCCGGAATCCTGCGGGCGCGCTGCGCCACCGTCAGGCGACTCACCCCCTGGAATTCCGTGCGTCGCCGCGCTGCCGGTCATAGGCACTCCCCCTTGTCTCGGCGATCGTCACTAACGAACGTCCCGAACGCGATATTGAAGGTCACGCCGTCGATGTTGCGTACGCCGACAGCATGCGTCCCTCCAGCAGACGACCTGGACGCGGCTGAGTCAAAGAGACGCCGACGTTGGGGCCAAAGCCGGGCGCTCTGGAGACGGGGTCTGCGCGCCAACCGGATATAGAGCTCACCGATGCTGCCCTCGGCAGCAACTGCTTTCGCTCGCCATGATCCTGCGGTCAGCTCGTCATGCAGGTGTCAGTCATCAACCTTGGAAGGAGCATCAACGTGAGCAAGACACAGGATGTACATGCGGCGGTGGAGGCCGAACTGCGCTACGACCCGCTCTTGGACGCCACGGACATCACGGTCAAGAATGCCGGCGGAGAGGTAGCGCTCAACGGCACGGTCCCCAGCTACTGGCAGTACCTCGAGGCCGCGGCGGCGGCACGTCGGGTGGCTGGCGTGAAGAAGGTGCACAATCACCTCGAGGTACTTCTGCCTGACCCCGATTATCGGTCAGACGCGGCGCTGACCACGGCTGCGAACAACGCCCTGGCTTGGGATATCGTCGTGCCCCCCGATGTCGAGGCGGGCGCCAAGGACGGCAACGTCACGCTCGTCGGTACCGTGCAGTTCGGTGCGCAGCGAGATGCGGCGTTCCAGGCCGTGGCCGGCCTGACCGGCGTTCGCAACATCAAGAACAACGTCGACATCGTCGTGGACGCGGACCCGGTCGACGTGACGATCAGGGTCCAAGACGCTCTGGACCGGTGGTCGCTGATTTCCGACGACAGCGACGTCCGCATTGACACCGACCACAACGTCGTCACGCTCGCGGGGCACGTGCGCACCTGGGCCGAGCATGACGCGGTGGTCGACGCCGCGTGGATGGCGACAGGCGTCACCTTCGTGGAAGACGACCTGTTCATCACGGGGTAGCCCGGACGGCCGTCGGCTGGTGGGCCCAGCTTCATTCTGCGGGCTGGGACCCACCAGCATGTCGTTGTCCGCGCGCGTAGCAGCTGATCACCGGCAGGTCAGGAAACTCCGATCGAAGCGCCGATGATGGATCTGCTCACCGTGTCTGCCACGTCGAACAGCAACTGCTGAAGGCTCCGGGGGAGATCGGTGGACCAGGCCAGGGCGGCCGTGCCCGTCAAAGACTCGCCATCGGCTTGGGCGGCGATGCGCGCAGATGACGCCACCGGACCGAACTCGCCGAGCATGCGGGGCCGAAATTTCCCGAGCGCGTGTTCAGGGCCGGTCAGTATTGCGTGCGCCCGGTCGCTTTCGCCCGCGCTTGCGAGCGTCGCAGCCCAGCGACTCCGGAACGGGGGATCCTTGAAAGCGAAGCCAGCCCGTCTGGTCGCTAGAGCGGCTGCCCACGTGTCGTACACGGCGGGCGCCTGTTCGCGCGGCCCGTGGAAGACGTGCATGCCGGCCAGCTCGTCGAGCGAAATGGGTGCGGCTTCCGGCGATGGGGATGGCCGGCCGGCGACCCAGATCTCTGGTTCGAATTCGCCGAACGTCATGACATCAAGCGTTTCGGGCAACTCTTCCTCGGCTTTAGACAACCAGCCGAACGAGGCGTCAGCATGGCGACGGGTCACGGCTGAGAATTCGGAGTCGGGCGGCAACTCGACCCACGAGACGTCCACGTCCACTTCTTGTGCCAGTGCGACGAGCGTGGACGTAGCTCGGACAAGGAGCGACTCGGGGTACTGGGGCGGAACATGCACACGCAGCTGGTGTCGGCCGACGCTGGCCGCGTGTCGAGTCCGCTGAAGTCCATGCCCGACGCGTGAGAGGACAGAACGTGCCTCGTCGAGCAAGACAAGCCCGGCGGCCGTCAGGCCCACCCCGTCACGACGCCGGTGGAGCAGTTGCGTGCCGACCATCTGCTCTAGGCGCCGCACCTGTTGGCTCAGCGTCGGTTGGGCGACGAACGCTCGTTCGGCCGCGCCGGTGAAGGTTCCCGCCTCGGCAACGGCAACGAAGTAGCGCAGGTGTCGAAGCTCGACTCGCTGCAGCGCGGCTTCGAGACTCCAGGGTGACGCGGGAGATGTGCCCCACTCGTCCAGCAGCGTCATTGTTCCGCGTCCCCAGCTTCCTTTGCCCGCCCGACAAGATGGCCCGCCTGCGACGTTCGCCCCTCTCGGGCCTGCCGTCGCCAGCGACCGACTTGATCCACGGTGGCAGCGCGCGCGTCCTCGCCGCATCCGGTGAACGCGTAGTCCTGTCAGAGGCGGCGAATCGGCACACACCCGAGACCAGGGCCAGGCGAGCACGACCGCTTGCGGACGCCCGCCCTTGCAATTGGCCGACGCCGGGTGTTTTGTGGGACGCGTTCCTCGGCTGAAGGGCCGGACATGCTGATCGGTCGCGAGGCGGAGTGCGTCGCGATCGAACGCTTGCTGCGGTCTGCTGTCGAGGGCCGGAGCGGCAGCCTTGTAGTTCGCGGTGAAGCGGGGATCGGTAAGACGGCGTTGCTGGAGCACGCGCGACGGGAAGCCGCGGGAATGCGGGTCACCCGGTGGGCAGGAATCGAATCGGAGGTGCACCTCGGCTTCGCGGCGTTGCACTATTTGTTGCTCCCGTGCATCCCGCGAATGGACGGTCTTCCAGCCCCTCAAAGAGATGCCCTCGGCTCGGCTTTCGGGCTGGTTGCCGGCGTGTCGCCTGATCGGTTTCTCATCGCGCTCGCGACATTGACGCTGCTGTCCGAGGCTGCTCACGTGCAGCCGATCCTTGTCGTCGTCGATGACGCCGAATGGCTGGATCGGGAGTCCGCCGAGGTGCTGGGGTTCGTCGCTCGTCGACTGGATGCGGATCCGGTGGTCGTGCTGCTGGCCGCGCGCGAGCCGGCTGAGCGGGATCTGCCTTTCCAGATGCTGCCGGAAGTTCGGTTGCCCGGCTTGGCCCAGATGCAGGTCCGGCAGTTGTTGGAGTCGGTGGCTCCAGGACCGGTCGACGGCGATGTGGCTCACAGCATCGCGGTCGAGACCGGCGGCAACCCGCTCGCGATCCAAGAGATCGCAGCCCAGTTGAGTGCCGAACAACTGGCCGGCACCGCACCGCTACCGCGGCCTCTTCCCTCCTCCGGCTCGCTGCGGGAGATGTACCTGGGCCGCGTTCGCGAATTACCTGCGGGCTCGCAGGAACTATTGCTGCTTGCGGCTGCCAGCGCATCTAGCAGCGCGGCGCGAATCTGGAATGCCGCGACCCACCTCGGCATCCCGGCCAACGCGGCGGGACCTGCGCAGAGCGAGCAGCTCTTGTCGGTCAGTCCCGAGATGGCCTTTCGGCATCCCCTCATTCGCTCGGCCGTCTACCACGGCGCCTCAGCGGCGGATCGTCGACGAGTCCATCGCGCGTTAGCCGAGACGAGTACGTCCGAGAATGACGCGGACCAACGGGCGTGGGACTACGCCCTGGCAGCAACAGAACCCGACGAGGGCATCGCTTCCGACCTGGAGAGCTCTGCGGTGCAGGCGCGTCGTCGTGGCGGATATGCCGCGGCCGCGGCCTGCCTGACACGCGCGGCGGAGCTGACGCCGGATCCTGTAAGCCGAGCCGACCGACTGCTGAAGGCGGCTCAGGCAGAACTTGTCGCGGGCGCACCTCATCGCGCTCAACTGCTGCTCGACCAGATGCAAACCGCGCCCAGCAACCCTCTGGAGCAGGCGCGCGCCATCGGCCTTCAGGGCCGCATCCGCTACGCGCGCGGTCAACTGTCGCAAACACCGGCGATCTTTCTCCAGTCTGCCCGAGCGTTGCTCGAGCTTGACGTACGCCTTGCCCGCGACACGCTGCTCGAAGGGGCAGAAGCGGCGATCTGGGCGGGCAGCCTTGCCGGCAGCCAAGTCGCCGAGATCGCTGACGTCGCGCGCGAAGTGCCGACTGCGCCGTTGTCGCGACGAGCAGCCATCGATCCGCTGCTCGACGGGCTGGCTCTTCGTCTAGCTGGCGACTATCCGGCGAGCGTGCCACCGCTTCAGCGAGGCGTTTCCGCGCTTCTCGCTGACGATCTGTCGCCCGAACAGGGTTTACGTTGGCGGGGCCTTGGCGCCCTGTGCGCGAGCGAGCTCTTCCGATCAGACGCCCAGGAGCAACTAGCGCGAAAGTGGGTCTCGCTCGCGCGCAGCCAAGGCGCGTTGATCCTGCTGCCCACGGCGCTTGCCTACGCCGCGTTCGTCGATGTGCTGGCTGGGCGTGTGGCTGCCGCTGAGGGTGCGCTGGCCGAGGCTAGTGAGATCGCGCTGGCTACCGCGAACGGCGGTGTCCTCGGTTCGACTCTGCCGGTGGCTGCCTTGATAGCCGCCTGGCGAGGTCGCGCGACGGAGGTCGAGACGGCGGTCACCCAGGTGATGCACGAGTCGATCGAAGGCGGGCGGGGCGGCACGATCGCCCTGGCCGAATACGCCCGCGCCGTCCTCGAGAACAGTTTCGGGAACTATTCGCGAGCATACGGTCACGCCTCGCGGGTCTTCCGGGACTCGCCGTTCAGGCTCAACTCGCTTGTGCTTCCCGACTTGATCGAAGCAGCCGTGCGCAGTGGTGACCTCGAGACGGCGGGGTCCGCAGCGGATGTGCTCGCCAAGCGCGCTGTTGCCGCCGCTACGCCGTGGGCCCTCGGCCTCCTGGCGCGATCTCAAGCACTGCTCGTCGGCGGCGACGATGCCGAGCCGTTCTATCAGGACGCCGTGGACCGGCTAGGCACCACGGCGATGGTGCCTGACATTGCGCGCGCGCACTTGCTGTACGGCGAATGGCTGCGTCGCCAGCGTCGACGGCGCGATTCGCGGGTGCAGCTCGAGCGAGCGCTGCAGCTGTTCGACGGGATCGGCGCGGCCGGATTCAGCGAACGCGCGAGGAAGGAACTGGCCGCTTCCGGATCGCGTACGCCGACGCGCCGCGAATCCCCGGACGAGCAAATGACACCGCGGGAGGCCGAGATCGGTCGCATGGCGGCGGAGGGTTTACGCAACAGCGACATCGCGGCACAGCTCTTCCTGAGCCCCAGCACCGTGGACTACCACCTGCGACACGTCTATCGGAAGTTCGGTGTCACCTCGCGCACCCAGTTGGCGCGCCTGCTCTTCGAGCACGAGCATCGGGACGCAACTCGGCCTTCGTAGTCGGCGAATGTTGCCGCGTTCTGGCCCCGGCCAGTGCGCGACGCGTAGACGCGGCCAATCGAGCCATTGGCCATGGCACTTGGTGGACTCGGCGCAATGCCAGCGACGATGGGCGCATCGGCCTGGTCACGCGACTGTCGAGAGGCCTGCCGAAGGCCTTGCACCGGACACCCGGCGTGAAAGTCCGGGTCGGGCGACCCGGTGTCCCGTCAACACAGAGGAGTTAGAAATGCATGGCTCAATATCGGGATCGCTGGCACTTCGCGGCGTTCTTGCCGTCGCCGTCGGGCTCGTCTCGGTCATCTGGCCGAGCGTGACGCTGACGGCCGTCGTCGTCCTCTTCGCGGTCTACGCGTTCATCGATGCCGGGCTTCAGACTGCGCGGGCATTCAGCAGTGCGAGTGCGGGGCCGGTATTCGGTCATCTGCTCCTCGGGCTGTTGGATCTGGCAGCTGGTGTCGTTGCCCTCGCTTGGCCGGGTATCACCGCGCTGGCGCTGGTGCTGGTTATCGCGGTCTGGGCCTTCGCCACCGGATTCCTTGAGATCGCGGCCGCGTTCGGTGACGGCGAGACCGCCGGGCTGCGCGCGTACTTCGTCCTCAGCGGCCTCGTGTCGATCGCGCTCGGCGTCGTCTTGTCGGCCAGCCCGGACATAGGCGCGGTCAGCCTCGCCCTGGTCTTCGGCCTCTTCGCGATCGTCTACGGCGTGTCCCAACTGGTTCTCGCTGCGCAGGCCCGCAAGGCCGGCGGAGACCTCAAGGCCATGGTGCAGGCCGCTGCCTGATCGCGGGCGAACCGGCCGCACAGCTCCATCTCCTTACGTCCAGAGCGAACCGTGCAAAGTCATTTCGGAACTAGAAGGGAAGTATTGACGATGAAAGCACTATCTGAACAGCTCAGTGATCTCTCTGATCGAGCAAAGAAGACCGAGGACGTGGTTGCCGCAGCGCGGTCGAAGAACCGCGAGCAGCTCGAAAACGAGCGGACGCAGCTGAAGGCGTCGATCGCTGACGGCAATGCCAAGGTCAAGGAGTCCGCCGCGGCCGCGAAAGGTAAGGCGGACAACTGGTGGAGCGAGACCCGCCTCTCGGTGGACGAGCGGTTCACCGCGCTGCGGGCAAAGGCAGATGAGCGTCGGACGGAGCGCGATATCAAGAAGGCCGAACACCACGCGGACCAGGCGGAACAAGACGCCGCCGACGCGCTCGACTGGGCCTTTTATGTCCTCGACCAGGCCGAATGGGCCGTAATCGATGCGGCGCTCGCGCGGGCCGACGCAGACGACCTCGCGCAGCAGGGCTAGAACACCGGCGCCACTCGGCGCTAGGTAGTAGCCAACGAGCGTGGTTGGTCTTCTGGGGCAGGGAACTTCTCGCCCCAGAAGACCAACCGCCGCTACTCGCACGGAAGGTCCCATCGACGTTGCGAAGGATCTGTGACCCAGATGCGCGTCCGCTACGAGGCAGAGATGTGAGAAATGGCGACGAGTGACTCAGCAACTTCGGGACCCAGGAGTGCACCATTGCGCTCGTTAGCCCGCAAATGGTGGCTGCTGCTTATCACCGGGTTGGCCTGGGTCGTGTTCTCGATCATCGTCTTCCGCTTCAATTACACGACAGTGACGGCAGTATCGCTTCTCTTCGGGTTTGTCGTCGTTGCCATAGCCGCGAACGAGATATTGTTGGCGGCTCTGACTGACGGTGGCTGGCGGGCATTCCACATATTGTTCACCGGAGTATTCGTCGTAACCGCGGTACTCGCCTTCGTGCGCCCCGGTGACACTTTCGGAGCACTTGCCACGCTGGTGAGCTTCGTGCTCGTCTTTCGTGGAATCCTGGACATCACAGCCGCCTTCATGGCCATGAACCTCATGCCTGGCTGGTGGGTCCAGATCATCACTGGCGTCGCGGAGCTTCTGATTGGGTTTTGGGCGGCCGCATCCTGGCAAGTCAGCGCTAGCCTTTTAGTCGCTTGGGTCGGCGCGGGTGCGCTACTCCGCGGCATCGGGGGCATCATCGCCGCGTTCCAAGTCCGCCACGTCGCGCGCACCGGGCGCGCGTAGCGCTGGGCAATATCACCAAAGCCACCAGCGTCTTTGCTAGTGCGAGATTGCGGGATTGACTGGTTAGCGAGCGGTAAGCCGCCGCGTGGTCGACCACGAAAGGAATGTACGCAAAGTGGCAAAGACTAGTGATATCTGCGAGCGAGTCGAGGCAGAACTCATCTTCGACCCGATCGTTGACGCGAGGAACATCACCGTCAAGAACATGGGCGGGGAGGTAGCGCTCAACGGCTGGGTACCGACCTACCCCCAGTACCTCGGCGCCGAGGCGGCCGCGCAACGCGTCGCCGGCGTGACCAACGTGCGCAACCACCTGGAGGTCGTGCTCATGCCGGGGGACTACAGGGACGACGCGATGCTAACTACCTCGGCGAACAATGCTCTAACCCGGAACATCACCGTGCCCGACGGTGTCGAGGCCACCGCACGCAACGGCAACCCTCGTCCGCCGCGTCGGCCACACGGCTGGTTACGGCGCGCTGCTCGCCTACATCTGGTACGAGCGGCGCACGACGAAACAGCCCACAACCTGAGCACGAAGCCCGGCGCCCGCGGCGAGGCATAGCGGCAAGCCACGTCGACAACTGGCCAAGGTGCCGGGCGACGCAGGCGCGTAGGGAAGCGCCTGCCAAGCCCTTGACCCTGGCTTTTGGTAGGCGCACTCATCACGCCGGCCGCATGACTCACGGAGGCACCACGATGGTCACACCCATCCCCCCGACGGGAACTTCCGACGTTCCGTCGGGCCAGCAAGAAGAACCGGAGCAGGCGAGACACACCGCTGGCGCCGCCGGCCCGGCCAATCCGCTCGCCGATGGCACGCAGGCTGCGCAGCCGGACGGGAGCCGACACCACCCGGTCGTCGCGGCGAAACAGGCGCAGCGGGCTGCGGATCTTCAGTTGCGGATCGCTGATTGGATCACCACTTTCGCGGGGTCGATGCCATTCGTCTACCTTCACGTGGCGCTGTTCACGATTTGGATGTTGTTCATCGAGTCCAAACCGTGGCCGATGCTGACGCTGGTCGTCTCGCTGGAGGCGATCTTCCTCTCCACGTTCGTCATGATCGGCCAGAACCGGCAAGCGGACGTCCAACAGGCCAAGGCGTATCACGACTTCAACGAACAAGAACTCGAACTCAAGACCAACACGGAACTGACCCGCGAGATCCATACGCTCACTACCGAACTGCACAATCGGCTGCTAGATCAGTCCGCCCGGCAGCCCTGACGACTGTGCCTGGCGTGAGCTGCTCCTTGACATCTGTAACCGATCGAGCACAGCTTCTGGGCGAGTGCGCCGAGCCAGCTCCGGCGACGGTTAGCCGGCTGGGCTCGGTACCCGGCACCGTGTTCGCAAGACGCCGCACCGTAGTGGCCGCGCAGCAAGGCGAGACTCGTATCGCTCACCCACAAAACACTGATCAACTCTTCATGGCTTGTCTCATCAAAGAACGGCCGTAATCCCAGGTGAAGCCAGCGCCGCGGTGAGCGTCGTCCATAACTGCGGTGAACGAGTGCACGAAGCGGTCGACCTCGGCTTCGCCGATGATCAGCGGCGGAATCAGTTTGATGACCTCCACATGGTCACCGGACACCTGGGTCAAGATCCGGTGCTGGTGGAACAGCGCGTGTACCACGGTCTGCGCGAACAGGCCCTTGCGTGCGGTCTGGAGGGCCGTCCACGGGGCACGCAGCTTCCACGATGACGGGCGGCCGAACTCGATGCCGATCATCAGGCCGCGCCCGCGGACATCGGCAAGCAGTTCGTACTGGTCGACGAGGGAACTGAGGCGCTCGCGCAGTTGCGTGCCGATCTTCTCCGCGTTCTGGACGACGGCCTCGGTTTGGATGACGTGCAGGGTGGCCAACCCGGCAGCCATGGCCTGCGCATTCGAGCCGAACGTCGAGTCGTGCACCAGCACCCGATCCATCGAGGAGAAGACCTTGTCGAAGCTCTCATCGCTGCCAAGCATCGCACCGACCGGGATGTAACCGCCCGAGAGCGCTTTGGCTACCGCGATCAGGTCGGGCTTTATCCCGTCGTGCTCGTAAGCGAAGAAATCACCGGTGCGCCCGATGCCCGTCTGCACCTCGTCGACGATCAGCAGCGCGCGGTTGCGGTGCACAAGCTCTTGCGCAGCGACGAGGAACCCGGGCGGCATCGTCGTGACGCCCTTCCCCTGGATCGGTTCGACCACGAGCGCAGCGACGTCACCACCACGCAGTTCGCGCTCGAGCGCGGCGAGATCACCCACGGCAATCTCGGTGTCGGGCAGTAACGGCTCGAACCCCCGCCGGAACTCCTGGGCTCCGTTCACGGACAAGGACCCCGCGGTCAGGCCGTGAAAGGCATGGTCGAGGTAGATGACCCGCTTTCGGCCGGTCGTGTAACGCGCGAATTTCAATGCGGCCTCGACGGCCTCAGTGCCGCTGTTGCAGAAGTACACGCGATCCAGGTGCGGCGCGTGAGCCAGCAGCCGCTCCGCCAGCAGGCCGGCCAGCGGCGCGCAATCGAACTGGGTGAGGTCGGCCAAGTCTGCGTCGAGGACGTCGTGAATCGCCTGCCGGATCACCGGGTGATGACGGCCGACGGCGAAGACCCCGAATCCGGCGAGCATGTCCAGATACTCGTTGCCCGCGTCGTCGTACAGGTAGGCACCGGCGGCCCGGCGGTAGACCTTGTCGAAGCCGATCGTGCGCAGCATGCGGGGCAGTTGCCGGTTCATGTGCCGCGCGTGTAATTCGTAGCGCTCGCCGCCGCGCTGTCGCAGCAGCCCGGCCAAGTCGAAGGACTCGGATCCGTCCATCTCAAGCCCCCCGCGTTCCACTGAAAGCCACCGCGGCCACCACCGATTTCCCTACATCCGCACCGTGCACGCTAGCCGAACGGCCGAGTCAAAGTTGCTGAGACGTCGCGTAACCAGATCGCGACACACGAATGACACGCGGCGCTTGGGGAATAGGACCAAAAGCCGAGTAGGTTCTTGCTTGGCATAAGCCAAGTACTTTTCGGTTCTCCGGGGGAACCATGAAGGAATCCGCGCTTCCACTCGAGCAGGTCACGCTCGAGTGGATTGGCATGCGGGCTGCACGTCAGGCCACGGCCGAGAACTTCCCCGTTGCGCTGCGGGTGCTGCCCAAACGCGCGCGGGCGCAGCTAGGCCACGCCTACGCCTATGCCCGGCTCGTGGACGACGTCGGTGACCGTGCTCAGGGCGACCGGGTTGCGCTGCTGGAGTTCATCGAGAACGACGTAAAGGCACTGTTCGGCGCGGGCCGATCACAGTCGGCCCGCCCGCAACTGCCTATCGTCCGTGACCTGCAGACGATGGTCGACGAGTGCAATCTGCCGCCGGAGCCGTTGTTGGATCTCATTGAAGCCAACCGCGTCGACCAGGTGGTGTCGGCGTATGAGACGTTCGACGACCTGCTGGCCTATTGCCGGCTCTCGGCCGCGCCTGTCGGCCGGATTGTCCTGCACATTGCCGGTGCGGTGACCGAGCGCAACATCGTCGATTCCGATGCAGTCTGCGCAGCCTTGCAGGTGCTGGAGCATTGCCAGGACGTCCGCGAGGACGCCGTCGCCGGGCGCGTCTACCTTCCGGCGGCAGACTTGCGCGCGGCCGGGGTCCCACGCACCGAACTGGACGCGCGTTCGACGAGCACCCGACTGCGCCAGGTCATCGCCGAGCAGGTCGACCGGGCCGCGGCCATGCTCGGCTCGGGACGCCCGCTGGTCCGCAGGCTCTCCGGCTGGTCACGGCTGGCGGTGGCGGGCTACGTGGCCGGCGGCCTGGCCACAGTAGACGCCCTCCGCCGAGCCGACTACGAGGTCCATGAGCGGCACGTGAGCCCGACGAAGCGGGGCACCGCGCTGCACTCCGTCCGTGTGATCATGGGACGATGATCATGGCCGACTCGGCAGAATTGCTCAGTGCCTACGAGCAGTGCGAAAAGATCACGCGGGAGCAGGCCCGCAACTTCTCCTGGGGCATCCGGCTGCTGCCCACCCCCAAGCGGCGGGCGCTGTCTGCCGTCTACGCCGTAGCTCGTCGTATCGACGACATCGGGGACGGCACGTTGCCAGTCACCGAGAAGCAGCGCCTGCTCGCGGACGCCCGCGAAGGTGCGACCCAGCCACGCACCCGGCCCGACGATCCGGTCCTGGTGGCCCTCGATGACGCGGCAAGCCGGCTGCCGATCCCGCTTGATGCGTTCGGGGAACTCGTCGACGGGTGCGAGATGGATGTGCGCGGGCGCACCTACGACGATCTGGACGAGCTCGTCGACTACTGCCGATGCGTCGCGGGATCGATTGGCCGGTTGTCGCTCGGCGTCTTCGATCCACGGCTGTCCGGCAACGACCGCGATCGTGCGGCACGCTTCGCGGACGCGCTCGGGGTGGCCCTGCAATTGACGAACATTCTGCGCGATGTCCGAGAGGATCTCGGTAACGACCGGGTCTATCTTCCCAAGCGTGATCTGGACCTGTTCGACTGCCAACTCGTGACGCTGCCCGACGGCAGCTTGGATCCGCAGGACGGCCGGCTGGCCGAGCTGATTCGATTCGAAGCTGCGCGGGCGTGGGGGTGGTACGACGACGGGCTGCGCCTGCTCGGGCTCCTGGACCGGCGTAGTGCCGCGTGTTGCGCAGCGATGGCGGGTATCTACCGAGAATTGCTGGCCAGGATCGCAGCCGACCCCTCCGTCGTGCTGCGCGGTCGCGCGTCGCTGCCGACGCGGGACAAGCTGCGGGTCGCGGCCGGGGCGCTGGCCGGGCGGACGGCCACCGGCCAGACGGTGGTGGTGTCGTGACCGAGACGGCGGTGGTGGTTGGCGGCGGCCTGGCCGGCATCGCAGCTGCGCTGCGACTGGCCGACGCCGGTCGGCAGGTCGTGTTGTTGGAGTCACGACCTCGACTCGGCGGCGCGGCATTCTCCTTCCGCCGCGGCGAGCTGTCGATCGACAACGGTCAACACGTATTCCTGCGGTGCTGCGACTCCTACCGCTGGCTGCTGCAGCGGCTCGGCGCCGAGGATCAAATCGTGCTGCAGCGCCGACTCGACATCCCGGTGCTGCGTGGGGACGGGCGCTCGGCGCGGCTGAGCCGGCTGCCCGGAATACCGGCGCCGGCGCACCTGAGCGGCGCGCTGCTGCGGTACTCGTTGTTGAGCCCGAGCGATCGGTTGCGCGCCGTCCGCGGCGCCCTCGCCCTGCGGCGACTCGATCCGGGCGATCCGGAGCTGGACGACCGTCGGCTCGGCGACTTCCTGCGCGAGCACGGCCAGAATGCGGCGACGATCAGTGCATTGTGGGCAATCATCGCCACCGCCACTCTCAACCTGAGCCCGGATGACGCATCGCTGGCGCTCGCGGCGAAGGTCTTCCGGACAGGACTGCTCGACAACGCGGCCGCCGCAGACGTGGGCTACTCCGCGGTGCCGCTCGGTGAGGTGCACTCGGTTGCGGCACGACGGGCGCTGGATGCGGCGGGCGTCGAGGTGCTACTGGGGCACCGCGTGCAGTCCATCGAACCCGGAGCCACCGTCCACGCCCACGGCCGATCAGGTGTGCGCACCTGGGACACAGACACGGTCGTCCTGGCCATCCCGCCCGAGGCTGCGCTGGCCAGCACGCCTGCCCTGGCCCAGACGAGTGTTGCTCGAGCAGCCGGACTCGGCGCGGCGCCGATCGTCAACGTCCACGTCGTCTACGACCGCACCGTCACCGAGTTGGCGTTCGCCGCTGCCGTGGACTCGCCGGTCCAATGGTTCTTCGACCGCACCGCGGCCTCCGGGCTACAGCGCGGGCAGTACCTCGCGATAACAGTGTCAGCGGCCGACGACTTCGTCGATGTGCCGAGCCAGACACTGATCCGACGCTTTGTCGCCGGGCTGTCCCAACTGCTGCCGGACGCAGCCGACGCCGAGGTGGTCGACGCATTCGTCACCCGCGAGCGGCGCGCTACGTTCCGCCAGGCCGCAGGTACCGCCGTCATGCGTCCCGGCTGCCGATCCGGGCTGGCCGGGATCTGGCTCGCCGGCTCATGGACGGCCACCGGCTGGCCGGACACCATGGAAAGTGCCGTGCGCAGCGCGATCACCGCAACAGACGATGCGCTGGGCTTGCCCAGCTCCAGACGAGGGCAGGTGTTGGCCGCATGACTGCACTGGCTGAGTCGGCAACGACGATCCTGCATCGGACGAGCGACCTGGTGACACCCGCGCTGCGGGACTCGGTCGACATGCTCGACGAGCGGCTGCGGCTGATCGCCGGCTACCAACTCGGATGGTGGGAGTGCGACGGCACGCCGACAGCACACACGGGCGGCAAAGGGCTGCGCCCGACGCTCGCCCTCCTGTCCGCTCAGGCCGGTGGCGGCCAGCCGTCCGACGGGATCCCCGGGGCAGTAGCGGTCGAACTGGTCCACAACTTCTCGCTGCTGCACGACGACGTCATGGATCATGACCTCGAGCGGCGCCACCGACCAACCGGCTGGGCGGCCTTCGGTGAGGGCCAGGCGATCCTGGCCGGCAACGCAATGTGCCTACTTGCCATCGACGTGCTGCGGCAGGCCGATGGACCCGGGCTGCGGGCGCTGCCCTGCCTCACCGGCGCTATTCACGGGCTGATCAGCGGGCAGTCCGACGACTTGGCGTTCGAGAACGCGGACTCGGTCGACCTGGCCGCCTGCCTACGCATGGAGGCCGGCAAGACGGCGGCGCTCTTGTCGTGCTCGGCCGCCATCGGCGCGTGGCTGGTCGGTGCTCCGCCGGCTGTCGTCGACGGGCTGGCCGGGTTCGGCTTCGAACTCGGCATCGCGTTCCAGCTGGTCGACGACATCTTGGGGATCATCGGCGACCCCGCCGTCACCGGTAAGTCCGCGTCCTCGGACGTGCGCACCGGCAAACGCAGCGCGCCGGTCGTCGCGGCGCTGCGCTCGGGGACTGACGCGGGTGACGCGCTCAACGAGCTGCTCACCGGCGGCCCGCCGGAAACCGATGAGGAGGTCGAGCGTGCAGCTGAGTTGATCACCGCAGCCGGCGGACTGCGCTGGACCGCCCGCGAGGCCGACCACCGCCTGACCCGCGCTCTGGGCCACCTCCTGCCGGTGTCGGACCAGAGCGCCTTGGCTGACCTGACGACCCTTGCCCACTACGTCGTCGACCGTGATCGCTGACTCGAAGGACGTGCGCAGGTGACCTTGCAGATACGGGCGGACGACACCCCGGATGCGACTGCCGCGATGCAGCGCGCCCGGGACTACTTGCTTGCCCGCCAGGCGGAGGTCGGATGGTGGAAGGGTGAGCTGCGCACCAATGTGACTATGGATGCCGAGGACCTGCTGCTGCGGACGTTCCTGGGCATCCTGCGTCCGGACGACCTCGAGCAGGCGGCGCGCTGGATCCGGTCCCAGCAGCGCGCCGACGGCACGTGGGCGAACTTCGAGGCCGGCCCCGGCGATCTCTCCACGACAGTCGAGGCCTACGTCGCGCTGCGCCTCGCCGGCGACGAACTCGATACCGGGCACATGCGCACGGCGCGTGCCTGGATCCTTGCCAACGGCGGGCTCGAGGGCACCCGGGTCTTCACCCGGATCTGGCTGGCTCTGTTCGGCGAGTGGTCGTGGGACGAGTTGCCCACGATGCCGCCGGAAATCGTGTTGCTGCCGTCGTGGGTCCCGCTCAACGTCTACGACTGGGCCTGCTGGGCCAGGCAGACCGTTGTTCCGCTGACCGTGGTCAACAGCATCCGCCCGGTGCGGCCGCTCCCGTTCACGGTGGCCGAGCTACGAGTCGGGGCGGTGCCCGCCGAGCGACGGCGGGCGCCGACACGCAGCGTGGCTCGTGCTTTCCAACTGCTGGACAAGGCGCTGAGCTGGTATCAGCGCTCGCCCGTCAAGCCGGGCCGGCGGCTTGCCTTGCGCACCGCGAGCGAGTGGATCATTGCCCGCCAGGAGGCCGACGGTGGTTGGGGCGGCATCCAGCCGCCCTGGGTGTATTCGATCCTGGCGCTGCACCTGCTGGGCTATCCCGCTGATCACCCGGTGATGGCGGCCGCCATCGACGGGCTCGAAGGGTTTCTCATCCGCGAGCCGGGCGACGACGGCGTCGTGCGCCGCCTCGAGGCGTGCCAGTCCCCCGTGTGGGACACCTGCCTCACGCTGATCGCTCTCGCCGACGCAGGGGTCGACCCGGAGCATCCGGCCATGCGACGCGCAGTGGACTGGCTGGCTGCCGAGGAGATCCACGTCCGAGGCGACTGGGCCGTACGGCGGCCGAAATTGGCGGCGGCCGGATGGGCATTCGAGTTCGCCAACGACTACTACCCCGATGTGGACGACACCGCCGAGGTCGTGATCGCGCTGCAACGTGCGACGAACGGGGAACCCGAGATCGACGCCGCCATCCGTCGCGGGACCGAGTGGGTGGACGGCATGCAATCCGCCGACGGAGGGTGGGGCGCCTTCGACGCCGACAACACCCGCACGTTGATCGAGAAGCTGCCGTTCTGCGACTTCGGTGCCGTGATCGATCCGCCGTCGGCCGACGTCACCGCCCACGTGGTCGAGATGCTCGCTCACCGCGGACAGGCCCAGTCGGTGTCGGCCCGCCGTGGAGTCGCGTGGCTGCTCGAGGCGCAGGAGGCCGACGGATCGTGGTTCGGGCGTTGGGGCGCCAACTACGTGTACGGCACCGGGGCCGTGGTTCCGGCTCTGGTGGCGGCTGGCGTCGGCCGCGACTCGCTGCCGATCCGCCGGGCGGCCCGCTGGCTGCATGAACACCAAAACGCTGACGGCGGCTGGGGCGAGGATCTGCGCTCCTACCGAGACCCCGAGTGGCGGGGTCGCGGCGCATCGACTGCCTCGCAGACTGCGTGGGCGCTTCTGGCACTGCTCGCCGCTGCCGAGGACTCCGTCGCCGTCGAACGTGGGATCGCCTGGCTGGCCGAGACCCAGCGCGAGGACGGCGGCTGGGACGAGGACCTGTTCACCGGCACTGGGTTCCCCGGCGACTTCTACATCAACTACGAGATGTACCGGCACGTGTTCCCGCTCAGCGCCTTGGGCCGCTATGTGCGGGAACGCGAGAGCCGCCAACAGCAGGTGGACGGTGCCCGCTCATGACCGAATTGCTGGTGGTGACCGCGCTGCGCAGCGAGTACGCGGCGCTGTACCGCAACGTGCCCGGCGCCAGGCTGGAACAGTGTGGGATGGGCCCGGACCGGGTACGAGCCTGGCTGCCTCGACTGGCCGGGCTCCGTCCCGGCGCCGTAGTCGTAGCCGGAGTCGCGGGCGGCCTGAGCCCGGAACTACGTGCCGGCGACGTGGTTGTCGCCACGGAGGTGCGCGGCGAGCACGGGCGAACGGCACTGCGCGCGGCCGCGCCGCTCGTGGCGCAATTGCGTGCGCTCGGCTTGCGCGTACACGTGGGCCCGACGGTCAGCTCGGATCACATCGTCACCGGAGTTGAGCGCGAACGGCTGGCAGCGACGGGCGCCCTCGCGGTGGACATGGAATCAGCAGCCGTCGTACACGCCTTGCGCGAGCGCGAGGTACCGATCGCGGTGGTGCGCGTGATCGTCGACACCGCGCATGCGCCGCTGCGCCGAGCGGCCACAGTTCCGGCCGGCGTGCGAGCGCTGCGCACACTGCGCCGGATCGGCCCGTCGTTGCGAACCTGGGCCGATCTCGCTGGGCCGCGCACAGTCGTGTTGGCCGCGCCCCGATCGTTCTGTGCCGGTGTCGACCGCGCCATCGACATCGTCGAATTGACTCTGCGCCGCCACAGACCGGTCTACGTCCGCCGCCAGATCGTCCACAACGCGCATGTTGTCGCCGATCTGGAACGGCAGGGCGCCGTCTTTGTCGAGGAACTGGACGAAGTGCCCGACAACACCGCCGTGGTGTTCTCCGCGCACGGCGTTGGCGCCGCAGTCCGCGATGAGGCGGCCCGCCGCAAACTGACGGTCGTGGACGCCACCTGTCCGCTGGTGGCGAAGGTCCACACCGAGGCACGCAGATTTGCTGGCCGCGGTGACACCGTGCTGCTCATCGGCCATGACGGACACGACGAGACGGAGGGGACCCTGGGCGAGGTACCCGGCCGGATCACCCTCGTGCGTGACGTCGAAGAAGCCGCCGCGATTCAGGTGCCCGATCCGTCGAGCGTGTCCTACCTGATGCAGACCACCCTCGCCGTCGAAGAGGCGATGGAGATCGTCGACGTCCTACGGGCACGGTTTCCGTTGATCCAGTCCTCCCCGACCGAGGACATCTGCTACGCGACGACCAACCGGCAGCAGGCGGCGCGGGCTGTCGCGGCCGAGTGCGACGTCGTCATCGTGCTCGGGTCACCGAACTCCTCCAACTCGCTGCGGTTGGTCGAGGTGGCCGAACGAGCCGGCGCACCGGCTCACCTGGTCGACGACGCGGCTGGTATCGAGCCTGCCTGGATCGCGACGGCCAGCCGCGTCGGTGTCACCGCAGGGGCTTCGGCGCCACCGCACCTGGTGGACGAGGTGGTCGAGATGCTGCGCGCCCTTGGTCCTATTGAACTAATCGAACGCGAGGTGACCCGGGAGGATGTCCGGTTCACCTTGCCGAAGGAGGTTTTGCGTTAATGGGCATTCCAATCAGGCAGGGCTTGCGCATCAGTTCCTATCTGTTGAAGAACAAGATAAAGCGACGCGACAAGTTCCCGCTGATCGTCGAACTGGAACCGCTGTACGCGTGCAACCTCAAGTGCAACGGCTGCGGCAAGATCCAGCAACCGCATGACCTGCTGCGCCAGCGCATGCCGGTGGAGCGGGCGGTCGCTGCGATCGAGGAGTGCGGCGCGCCGATGGTGTCGATCGCCGGCGGCGAACCGCTCATGCATCCCCAGATCGACGACATGGTCAACGAGCTGGTCAAGCGCAAGAGATACGTCTACCTGTGCACCAACGCCGAACTCGTGCGCAAGCGCTTCGACAAGTTCGACTTCAAGCCGTCACGCTACTTCTCGTTCGCCATCCACATCGACGGACTTCGTGAGCGGCACGACGAGTCGGTGGCCAAGGAGGGCGTCTTCGACGAAGCGGTGGCGGCGATCAAGTTCCTCAAGGACAAGGGCTTCCGGGTCACGACCAACTCCACGTTCTTCAACACCGACACCCCCCAGACGATCATCGACGTGATGAACTTCCTCAACGACGAGGTGAAGGTCGACAGCATGATGTTGTCGCCTGCCTACGCCTACGAGAAGGCGCCCGATCAGGACCATTTCCTCGGGGTGACCGAGACCCGCGAACTGTTCGCCAAGGCCTTCGCCGACGGCAACCGCAAGCGTTGGCGGCTCAACCACTCGCCGCTGTTCCTCGACTTCCTCGAGGGCAAGGTCGATTTCGCGTGTACCGCGTGGGGTATCCCGTCCTACTCCCTGCTCGGCTGGCAGAAGCCCTGCTACCTCATGGACGACGGCCATGTGTCGACCTACAAGGAACTGGTCGAGACGACCGACTGGGAGAGTTACGGCCGCGGCCGGGACGAGCGGTGCAACAACTGCATGGCGCATTGCGGTTACGAACCCACGGCTGTCCTCGCCACGATGAGTTCGCTGAAGCAGGGCCTGCGCGCGCTGCGTGAGCAAGGCTGACCGGGCGCGCCGCGGGTCTATGGCGCTACGGTTGTCGCCGGGCCTAGGTAACGCTGGCAGCTGACATCCAGGCGCTCGGCCAGGCGGTTGAGGACCTCGGCCGCCTGGGCGCGGTCGGATTCGGACCAGTCCTCGAGCAACGCGTCGAACGTCGCCCGCCGGGCGCTGTGCAGGCGGCACAGCAACCGCTGCCCCGCCTGGGTGACGCGCAACAGCGCGGCACGGCGGTCGCGAGGATCGGGTTCTCGGGCGATCAAACCATCGCACTCGAGTCGCTGCGCCTGGGGTGTGAGCGTGGACTGGTCCACACCGAGCGAGGTGGCGAGGTCGCTCAACCGGGTCGGTTCGGATGAGGCCAGCCGGGCCAGCAACCACACGTGCCCGCGTGGCAGCCTGCACCGAGCCCGCCGCATCGTGTCCTGCTGAACGTCGTTGCGCGTGGCCCAGGCGACGATCAGGGTTATCGCTTGTGCGATGTCGCCCACGTCAAGCGATGATCTAGCCAGATCGACGGCACTCATTGGGTAGCCCTTGGGATCCTGGTTGGTAATACGGATGCTAGCCGCAGGTGGGCGGCCGGGCCATTGGTCGCGTCAATCCTCAGGCGAACGGTGAATCGAGGCCTCCAGGGTGGTGGGCCAGTTCGATCCCCCCGCTGGGCGGTAGGCCCGCAGCAGCATCAGCGTTCAGGTGGGCCAGCAGCGGCGAGCGGGCCAACATGGCCACGCCGGCTCCGATCCCGACGCCACCCACGCAGGCCAGCACCAGCCACGGCCCGGTCCGGGTCATCTCGTTGAAGACCAGCACCCCCCACAAGATCGACACCAGCGGATCCATCAACGTGAAACCCGGCTGCGCGGCCAACAACGGCCCAGTGTGCAACGCCCACTGCATGATCACCACGCCAAGAACACCGAACCCCACCGCAACATAGGTCTGCCAGGTACCGAGCACGCCCAACACACCATGCTCGGACAACTGCGTCACAGTCTCCTTCACCAGCGTCGCGGTCAGCCCGAAACACGTCCCAGCCGCCGCACCCAGCAACGCCGTCCGCCAGAACTGGCTACCCCGCCGCGACGCCAACACCAACGCCACAATGGTCGCGGCGGTCCCCCCACCCGCCAGCACATAGGTCACATGATCCACATGGGTCTCATCACCCGGCTGCGGATTGAGGGCCGCCAACAACG
>JAOPWD010000094.1 GCA_025965875.1 Pseudonocardiales bacterium | reverse complement strand
CACGGGTCTTCGTCAGCCTGTCGGGCGGTTGCGCCGGACAAGGGTGCGGATATCGCTCTCGGCCGCCGCGGTGGCCACGAGCACGATGCCGTCCCCGGCGTCGAACGTCAGGTTCGGGTGCGGCGTAACGAGTTGGCCGTCACGCAGGACCGAGACGACCGCGCAGTCGGCCGGCAACGTGAGGTCCGCCAGCGAGGTTCCGACGAGGCCGGAGGCAGCAGGAAGGGTGATCTCCACGATGTTGCCTGCACTGCCCTGCGTCGTGGTCAGCTTGACGATGTCACCGATGGCGACAGCGGTGTCGACGGCAATCACCAAGGCGTTCGGCGTCGACACCGCTACGTCTACTCCCCAGGACTCGGTGAACAACCATTGGTTGGCGGGATTGTTGATGCGGGCGACGACGCGGGATACGGCGAACTCCGTCTTGCAGAGCAGCGCGAACACCAGGTTGGCGCGGTCGTCTCCAGCTGCACCGATCACCACGTCGCACATGTGGATGCCCGCAGTGCGCAGGGTGCCCAGGTCGCTCGCATCGGCGAACATCCAGTCGGCGTCGGGGACAAGTTCTGGCCGGTAGTGCGCACGCTCCCGCTCGATCAGCAGGACCTTGTTGCCCGCATCGAGAAGTCGCTGAGCGATCGAACGGCCGACTGCACCGGCACCGGCGATCGCAATGCGCATGCTGCCTCCTCCCGTTGCATCGCCCGATCGGTGCGGACGGTTCCCCTACGCTGGGTCAACCGCGACCCCGCTTGTGCTGTGGCTGTGGGCCTTGATGAGCAGTATCGCGCCCGGCCCCATTACTGACGACGAGCTTCTGGGAGAGGGGTGACGTGACACTAGAGCAGCTCTACCTCGCGATGCTCGCCGGTGGCGTGGTCCTGCTGGTGAGCGTCGTCGCCACGCGGGTTGCCTCTCTGGTGGGTCTACCGAGCCTGCTGCTCTACCTGGCCTTTGGTGTGGCGCTTGGCGAGGACGGCGTCGGCATCAAGTTCGACGACGCACAGCTGGCGCAGAATCTGGGCACCGCCGCGTTGGCAGTCATCCTCATCGAGGGTGGCCTGACCACCAGGTGGACAGACGTCCGTTCGGTGCTCGCGCCCGCCGGTGCGCTGGCGACGCTCGGCGTCGGCATCAGCACTATGGTGACCGCGGCCGGGGCCCACTGGATCTTGGGATTCAGCTGGCAGCTGGCGTTGCTGCTGGGCGCGACGGTCTCCTCGACCGATGCGGCCGCGGTGTTTGCAATCCTGCGCGTCCTGCCGCTACCAAAACGGGTTGCCGGCCTACTCGAAGCCGAATCCGGGTTCAACGACGCCCCGACCGTGATTCTCGTCGTGCTGTTGAGCGAAGTTCCATTCCATTTCGACCCGCTGCCATTCGCCGGGTCGCTGCTCTATGAACTCGCGCTCGGCGTCGTCATCGGTCTCGGCATCGGTTGGCTCGGCGGCCTTGCCCTGGCTCGACTGGCGCTACCCGCGTCCGGCCTCTACCCACTTGCCACGTTCGGCTTGGGCATCGTTGCGTTCGCTGCGGCTGGAGCGGCGCATGCCAGTGGGTTCCTTGCCGCCTACCTCGCCGCGCTGGTGCTCGGCAACCTCGGGCTTGCGCACCGCGCCGCCACGAACTCCTTCGCCGAGGGACTCGGCTGGCTCGCCCAGATCGGACTGTTCGTCCTCCTCGGCCTGCTTGTCTCGCCCAGCAGACTCCCGCACGAGGTCGGTCCTGCGCTGGTGGTCGGTCTGGTCCTGTTGGTCGTGGCTCGACCGCTGGCCGTACTAGCCAGCCTGTTGCCGTTCTCGATTCCGCTGCGTGAGCTCTCATTCCTGTCGTGGGCCGGGCTGCGCGGCGCGGTACCCATCGTGCTCGCGACCTTCCCCATCGTTCGGGGCGTGCCGGATAGCCAACGCGTGCTCGACATCGTCTTCGTGCTCGTCGTGATCTTTACCTTGGTGCAGGGGCCCAGCCTGTCGCCGCTCGCCCGACTCCTGCGGCTGGCCCCGCGCGATACGGCCCGTCAGATCCTGGTCGAGTCCGCCCCGCTCGACGTGCTCGACGCCGAACTGCTCACGCTGACGATTCCACCGGAGTCCGGCTTGGTGAGCGTGACCGTCCTGGAACTGCGCTTGCCGGATCCGGCCGTCATCACGTTGATCATTCGCGACAAGCACAGCTTCGTTCCCACTTTGGACACGCAACTGCAGGCGGGCGACGAATTGCTGATCGTGACCACTCGCCGACAGCGCGACACCGCCGAACGGCGACTGCGAGCGGTCAGCCGCCGCGGACCGCTGGCGCACTGGTTCGACGAGTATGGCAAGCCCGAATAAGAGGATTCCCCGTCGTTCGCGCAACCGCTCGCGGCGGCCACGCGGTAGCCGGTTGCCCGGCAAGCAGGGCGGACGTGCCCACGTCCGTGCCGCGTCACGCCCCACGGCCAAGGACCCACCGTCCTGAGCGGTCCGGGCCGCCAGGTACCATTGATCTTGTTGAAGGGGAGTAGTCCTCCCGCCGGCGGATCGACATGCTGGGACGCCCGTCGTCCCCGGTTCCCGGGCCCGCAGTGATGCTGCGGGTGGACGAGACCTTCGATCCAAACCGACAGCTGCGTGCTGTCGTGGGTCGAAGCGTCCGCCGAAAGCGCTGCTTCCGCCCGCGTCAGCGGGAAAGAGACTCCCTGTGGTTCACGTCCTGCTTCTGCTCGGCTGCGCCGTGGTGATCTATCTGGCGTGCGAGTGGTTCGTCAACGCCGTTGAATGGTTCGGCGTCGAGTTCAAGGTGGGTGCCGTTGCTGTCGGCACCATCCTGGCCGCGGCTGGAACTGCGTTGCCCGAGAGTGTCGTGACCCTGGTCGCGGTGCTGTTCGGGAGCAAAGCGCAGGGCAACGACATCGCGGTCGGTGCTGCGATGGGTGGCCCGCTCGTGGTCGGCACCGTCGCCTACGGCGTGACCGGCGCGATGCTGCTGCTCCATAAACGCGCCCGGGCCAAGGCTCGCGCCGCTGTGCCAGCGGGCGGCACGGCCGATCCAGATGGTGCTGAGGCGTTACGTGACGGCGGCCTGGCCGACGTGGACACCAGACGGCTCGCGAAAGACCAGACGTGGTTCCTCGTGATCTTCGCCGTCAAAGTTGCCCTCGGCCTGGTCGCCTTCGCGATAAAGCCCGTCCTAGGAGTCGTGTTCTTCGCGGCCTACGCCGTCTATTTCTGGCGCGAGATGCGTGCCGAGGGCGAGGACGCCTCCGGCGAGGGCCTGGAGCCGTTGCGGTTCCAGCCGCGCCGTGACACCCCGGCCCGGTGGGCCGTACTAGCCCAGACCTTGGTCACCCTGGTCGTCATTTTCGGCGCATCCCAGGTTTTCGTCGCCCAGCTCGAGTGGGCCGGCCCCGCACTCGGCCTGTCCCCCGTTGTCGTGGCGCTGCTGCTGTCCCCGGTCGCGACCGAACTGCCCGAGATTCTCAACGCCATCATCTGGGTCCGCGCCGGCAAGACCCAGCTGGCGCTGGCCAACATTTCCGGCGCCATGATGATCCAGGCCACCGTCCCGTCCGGGATCGGCATCCTGTTCACGCCGTGGAAGTTCGACGGACCGCTGCTGCTGGCCGGAATCGTGACCGCCTGCGCCGTCGGGTACCTCCTGTGGTTGCTGCGCACCCGCAGGCTCACTCCCGTCACGCTGACGACTGCGGCGGGGTTTTACGCCGCCTTCGCGGTCGGGCTCATCCTCATAGCGTGAGGCGTTGCGGTCGAGCGTGCCCCTCTAGCCACCCGGGGCCGGCCGTCTCACATTGCGACGACCGGGTGGCCGCGGCCGTTCTGTACTGACACCCGAGCAATCCGCCTGCCGGACACCCCGGCGGGCCGAGGGTCGGGAGAGCAGAAGATGGCCGGTGATGGTCGGCGTCGGACCGGCGGCCGCCGCAAGTCTCTCTTCCGGCCTGCCGAAACGTTGTGGCGGTCTCGATGGGCACCACGAGCCATCGCCGAGGGCAGCACCGCCAAGCAGCTCCCGCCCGCCTTGCCCGGCCGTCGCTACCCGGATTTGGTCCTGGACGGGGTGGCCGACCGCGCGTCATGGAACCTCCAGCAGCGAGGCTGAGCCGCAAGGTCTGGCCGCCCAGCCTGGATCAGGAGATCGACCGCCTCCGCCGATGATCCCCGGCTGAGGTTTGCTCGCGGGCAGCTCGCCGATCGGCGGGTGAGACGCACCATGATGGCGGCATGCGACCGTTCCATTTCCTGGCCGATGCCCATGAGATCGTCGGCGGTGCCGAGCTGGCTGCCCGCGCCCAGCGCGCCGAGCAGCTGGGCTATCACTCAGTCGTGCTGCCGGATCACCTGATCGGGCAATTGTCGCCGGTGGTGACGATGGCGACGGTCGCGGCAGCGACGTCGACCCTGCGAATGTCGGCATTCGTGATGAACAACGATCTGCGTCATCCGGCTGTGCTCGCCCAAGATCTGGCGAGCATCGACGTGCTGTCCGGCGGGCGGTTGGACGTCGCGATCGGTGCCGGCTGGAACAAGCCCGAGTACGACGCCATCGGCATGAGGTTCGACCCGACTCCGCTTCGGCAGGCGCGGCTGGCCGAGTCGATCACTGTGCTCAAAGGGCTGTTCGCCGGCTCCCCGTTCAGCTTCGCCGGCGAGTACTACACGATCACCGACTACTCGGCCGAACCCGTTCCGGCGCAGCGCCCGCATCCACCGTTCTTCATCGGCGGCGGCGGCCGGCGCACGCTGAGTCTGGCCGGTCGGGAAGCGGACATCGTCGGGTTGGCGCCTCGCGTCCTGCCGAACGCCATCGTCGATGCTGCGTCGCTGACGTTGGCTGCGACTCGCGAGAAGATCGGCTGGGTGCGGGAGGCTGCCGGTGATCGATTCGAGTCCCTGGAGTTCAACATCTATCCGTCGACGTGGCCGGTGACCCTCACCGACGACCTGCGGGGCGAGGCGCGCCGGGTGATCGACGCGCTGCGTTCGCGGACGGGCATCGAACTCACCGAGGACGAGGTGATCGACTCGCCGCACCTGTTCATCGGATCGATCGACCGACTGGTCGAGAAGTTCCTGCAGTTGCGCGAGGAACTCGGCATCTCGTCCATCATGCTCGGCGAGATCGACGAGCTGACGCCCGTGCTTGAGCGGCTGGCCGGAAGCTGACGGTACGTCTGGTTTAACCAGGCAACTGAGAACGTCAGTGCGACCTACTTGAGAACGACCAAGATCGCTCGCCACGACGGCTGACGGCTCGGTGGCCAGCGAGCAGCGCAGCCCTGCGGTCGCGTGCGTCATCGATCGACGCCTAAAAGCACGCAGCACCGACGGTTAAACTCGCACACCATGAAGGCGGGCCAGCGGGGCGTCACATCACCGGATGAGGACTTCTCTGCCTGGTACAACGAGGTGGTCGTCAAGGCTGAGATGGTCGACCGGGGCCCAGCCAAGGGCACCATGGTCATCCGTCCCTACGGGTATCGCATCTGGGAGCTGCTGCAGTCGCAGCTCGACCGTCGCATCAAAGAGACCGGCCACCAGAACGCCTACTTCCCGCTGCTCATCCCCGAGAGCTACCTGACCCGCGAGGTCGAGCACCTCGAGGGCTTCGCACCCGAGCTCGCCGTCGTCACCCACGCCGGCGGCAAGGAGCTCGAGGAACCGCTCGTCGTGCGGCCCACGTCCGAGACCATCGACGGCGAGAAGATGGCCAAGTGGATCAGCTCGAACAGCGATCTGACGCTGCTGCTAAACCA
>JAOPWD010000084.1 GCA_025965875.1 Pseudonocardiales bacterium | reverse complement strand
AGCAGACGATCAAGTTGTTCGTCGCTCATGTCGATCTTGTGGGAGAGGAACTGGCTGATGCTTGGCTGGTGGACGCCGCTGAGCCGGGACAGCTCGGACTGGGTGGTGCGCGTTTCGCGCATCACTTGCCGCAACAAATCGTCCCGGTCGCCCACTCGACTATCATAGCATCCACTGCTATAACCGCCCGGCCATACGAAGCCACGTGATCGTCGGACTTCCCCCTATGCGATCAACTTGAGGATGATTCGGCCTCGGGCGTCACCCATCTACCTGACATGGTGGCCATAACGCCACCGTGGAATCGTTGCTGGACGTGAGCAATCTTGCCGACGCGGTCCTGCCGCTGATCCGTACTCGCGCCGACCTCTACCGCTGGAGTACCGCCAACGAGCACGGCCGGCAGATGCACGACGCCGTCGAGATGCTCCAGGCAGCAGCCCAGACCGAGGATCCGGCCGTCGTCTTCGCGGTGACGCAGAAGGCGATCGCCTCGGCGCTGAAGGTGATCATGCGCGCCGACGACTCCAGCGGGATCATCGGCGACGCGTGCCGGGCGCTGCTGGACCTGCACCCTGAGGTCGCGGCACGGGCGACGCCGCCGGTCACCAAGCTGGTCGACTGGATGATGACGCTCCAGTTCGACAACGAGTGCGACTACTTCCATCTCGACCCCGTCGCCTATGCCCCCGCGCTCGGCGAGACGGGCATCGCGTCCTACCGGGCCAAGCTTGCCGACGTCGTAGCCCGCCTCGGCCCACGCCCGTCGGAGGACAAGCGGTGGACGGGTCCGCACAGCGGCGACTGGTTCAGCCTGGACTGGAATGCCCAGCGGTTGGCGGTGCTCGACCGTGATGTCGGGGAGATCATCCGCACCCACGCCCGCGACCGGAAGGTCGCGCAGTGGTTCCTGGACACCGCTGAGGCGCTAGCGGAGATCGGCGAGTTCGAACTGGCGATCGACTGGGCACGGCAGGCGCTCGATGTCGGCCCAGGGCATCAGTCGCTGAAGGCCGGCGAGTACTGGTGCGCGATGCTCGCCGAGCACCGGCCGGTCGAGCTGCTCGCGGCACGGCTGGAGGTGTTCCGGCGCTGGCCCTCATCCAGCACCGCCGCGCGCCTGTATCGCGACGTGGGCGAGTCGTGGCCGCAGCACCGCGATGAGGTCATGGAGCGACTTGCCGTCAGCCCGCGTGACGCCGTGCTGTTTGCGTTGCTGTCGCTCAAGGACGCGGAGTACGCGTGGCAGCTGGGCCAGTCCCTGGCGCTGGACGACGATCGCACGTGGAGCGATCTGGTCAAGGCGTACGAGAAGGTCGACCCACTCGCCGTCCTACCGGTGCTGAACCGCCTCGTCCTGCGCGAGCTGGTCGAGACCGGAGCGCAGCACTACCAGATCGCCGCACGCCGGCTGAAGAAGATGCGCAGGCTCGCGGCCGGATCCGAGTACGCGACCGAGATCGACCAGTTCATCGCCGAACTGCGCGAAGCCAACCGCCGCCGGCCACGGCTGCAACAAGAGTTCGACCGCGCCGGCCTGCCCTGACAAGCCCCGCGAGGTCGTCCTCAGGCTGCCCCTTGGCGAAGTCGTTCGCGACGCATATCGGCGTTGGACTGCGACCGGATCACATGTTCAGGGCAACGCCGGCCGACGAGGATTGGCACCAGCAGTTGTCCGGCCAGGACCGTCTGGCCGTCGGCCCGGAGGATGCGCTGCAGGTCACCCGCGCGGCCTGGTCTGCTGCCCGAACCTGATTTCTGGCACGCCCTGTAGGGCGGTTCGGGACAGAGGCGTCTCGGAATCTTGCATGACAAGTGCATGACAAATGATCAAGGGCTGCAGTGCCCTGTCGCGACCTCAGCCGTCGATACGATTGCCATGATCGTCCCAGTGACCGGCCACCTTCTTCGACGGCTGGACGCGCGGAGGCTCGCCCTCCTGCTTGGGGTAGTTGGGCGGGTACGGAGCGTCGCCGAGTTGGCGGTCGACCTCGTCGCGATCGGCCATCTCGAGCAACGGCTCGATCGACCAGACCGCGTCGTCGATGCCCGCGTGCAGATCACCGAGTTGCGCGAAACGGGCGGGCATCGTCGCTATCGTGAAGTCGCGCATCTCGACGTCGGGAAGCTCGTCCCAGGTCACCGGAGCCGACACGGGACCCCACGGGAAGCCGCGGACACTATAACCAGAAGCGATGGTGCGGTCCCGGGCGTTCTGGTTGTAGTCGACGAAGATCTGGGCGCCCCGCTCCTCCTTCCACCAGGCGGTGGTCACGAGGTCCGGTGCCCGGCGTTCGACCTCACGCGCGAGGGCCAAGGCCGCCCGCCGCACCTCGCGGAACCCGAACCGCGGCTCGATCCGCACATAGATGTGCACGCCCTTCGAGCCGGACGTCTTGGGCCACCCCAGGGCGCCCAGTTCGTCGAGAACCTCGTGGACGACGCCGGCCACCTGCTTGGCCTCCTGGAAACCGGTGCCGGGCTGCGGGTCCAGATCGATCCGCAACTCGTCCGGGCACTCGGTGTCCGCGCGCCGCGAGTGCCACGGGTGGAACTCGACGGTCGACATCTGTACGGCCCAGATGACGCTGGCCAGTTCGGTCACGCAGAGTTCGTCGGCGGTCCGTCCGGACGGGAAGCGCACCTCGACCGTCTCGACCCAGTCGGGCGCGCCCTTGGGCAGCCGCTTCTGGTAGATCTTCTCACCGGCCACCCCGTCGGGATAGCGGTGCAGCATGCACGGCCGTTCGCGCAGCGCCCGCACGATGCCATCGCCGACCGACAGGTAGTAGTTGGCCAGGTCCAGCTTGGTCTCACCTCGCGTCGGGAAATAGACCCGATCCGGGTTGCTGATCCGCACGAGGCGCGAGCCGACCTCGAGTTCGACTGACGGCGAGGGCATGTTCGGACGGTAGCGTGTCCGGTTCCAGGTTGTTGGCTTACCCTGGCTCGGTGGAGACAGACGAGCGGTGGGACGACGACGAGCCGGCGTACCCGCCGCGCTACGTCGACGGGGCGTGGGGCCGCACGGCCAACCCGAACACCGCTGACGGCGAACTGCAGAACATCGCCGCGTTCGGTACCGGCCTGAGCCGGCTCAACGGGCCGCGGCGCCTGGGCGCCATGGTCGTCGTCTGGATGATCCTGCTCGGGTTCGGCATCGCGATCGTCTCCGGCATCATCGGCATCGTCAGCATCTGGTAATGCCCTTGGGGCCGTCCGATGGGTACCGTCGATGCCATGAAGCGCACCGACGAACTGCCCAAGCCCGCCGTCGAGAAGTCTGACGCCGAGTGGCGCGAACAGCTCAGCCCGGACGAGTATGCCGTCTTGCGCAAGGCAGGTACCGAGCGTGCGTTCACCGGCGAGTACACCGACAACCACCAGATCGGCCTCTATCGCTGCCGGGCCTGCGGCGCCGAGCTCTTCCGCAGCGAAACCAAGTTCGACTCGCACTGCGGCTGGCCGAGCTTCTTCACACCGCTCGCGGGTGAGGCCGTCATCGAGCGCACCGACCGCGCCATGGGAATGACCCGCACCGAGGTGCTCTGCGCCAACTGTCACAGCCATCTCGGCCACGTCTTCGCGGGCGAGGGCTACGACACCCCGACTGACCAGCGCTACTGCATCAACTCGGTCTCGCTGACGTTCGAAGAGGCGTAGCGGCTAGGGCAGTGCGGCGACCAGATCGGTGACGCTGCGGCGACTGCCGGTGTAGAACGGTACCTCGAGGCGGACGTGGCGCCGAGTCTCGGAGGCCCGCAGGTGTCGCATCAGGTCGACGATGCGGTGCAGCTCGTCAGCCTCGAAGGCGAGGATCCATTCGTAGTCGCCCAGCGCGAACGACGCGACCGTGTTGGCCCGCACGTCCGGGTACTCGCGAGCGAGCTGCCCGTGCTCGGCCAACAGGGCGCGCCGCTCCTGGTCGGGCAGCAGGTACCACTCGTAGGAGCGCACGAACGGGTAGACCGACACGTAGCTCCGGGCCGTCTCGTCAGCCAGGAACGCCGGGACGTGGCTCTTGTTGAACTCGGCCGGCCGGTGCAGCGCCATGTTCGACCAGACCGGCTCGAGGTGCCCACCCAGAGCGGTCCGCCGGAACCGGGCATACGCGTCCTGCAGCGCGTCCGCGGTGGCCGCGTGCCACCAGATCATCACGTCGGCGTCGGCTCGTAACGCGCTCACGTCGTAGGTACCGCGGATCGTGACGTCCTTCGCGTCGAGCTGGCCGAACAGGTCGTCGACCTCAGTCGCGAGCGCGGCGCGATCGGCCGCGCCGAGCGGGGTCGCCGCCCGGAACACCGACCAGGCCGTGTAGCGGATGACGTCGTTCAGATCGCGCGCTTTCTTGCCGTCTGTCATACCTTCATTGTCCTCCGGCCTGCAGCGACGCGACCACCTGGTCAGCCGCCATATGCGCCGACGCGATGCACGCCGGGATGCCCACCCCGTCGTAGGCCGCGCCGCAGACCGCGAGGCCAGGGACGGCGGCGACCGCGGCACGCACCCGGGCCACCCGCTCGACATGCCCGAGTCCGTACTGCGGCAGACCGCCGCCCCAGCGCGTGACGAGCGCGTCGACCGGCTCGGCGTCGACGCCGATCAGGGCCTGCAACTCGTGCCGGACCAGCGCGATCAGATCGTCGTCGTCACGCTGCAGGAGGTGGTTCTCGCCCGCTCGGCCCACCGAGGCCCGCAGCAGCGTCAGCCCGTCGGTCACCAACGGCCATTTCTGCGACGACAGCGTCACCGCCTTGACGCCGAAGCCTTCGGTGGCCCCGACCAGCAGCCCGCTGCCCTCGGGCAGCCGCACGTCGCGGAAAGCGAACGTCGTGATCGCCATGCTGGCGCTGTCGACTGCACGCAGTTGCGCGGAGGCAGCCGGGGCGACGTCGCGTAGTAGTAGCGCCGTCTTGGCCGCGGGCGTTGCCACGATCACCGCGTCGGCCTCGATCAACTCCGGCTCGGGCACCGGGCCGCAGTCGAGGGCGAAGCCGGAGGGCGTGCGCCGGACGGAGCGCACCGTGATGCTGGTTCGCACCGCGAACCCGCCGGCCGCTACGAGCGCGGCCGGCAACGAGCCCAGCCCGCCGGCAAGCGACGCGAACACCGGTCCGGCCGCCGGATTGTGTGCACCTGTGTCGGTCACGGCCTGCGCCGCGCCCACCAGAGAACCCCCGTCGCGTCCGAGGCGGGCTGCGAGGGCGGGCATCGTGGCGCGCAGCGAAAGGTCGTCGGCCCGGCCGGCGTAGACGCCACCGAGCAGCGGTTCGACCAGCCGGTCGGCTACCTCGTCACCCAGCCGCGACCGCACGAGCGTCCCCACCGCGACGTCGTCCTCGAGCGGCGGGAGCGGGTCGGCGCCCGGTTCGGCCGCGATCCGATCGAGCGCCTGCTCGCTCAGCGCACCTGAGGCCCGCGCCGCGTCGACGTCGGTCGGGATCCCCATCATCGTGCGGGTCGGCAGCGGGTGGGCGGCTCCCCCGGCCCGCACCTGGGCGGACGTGGCCAGCGGCGCGATCAGGTCAGCCTCGAGACCGACGTCTCGAACCAGACCGAGGCCCTCGGGCCGACGGGCCAGCATCGCTTCGGCGCCGACGTCGACGGCGAATCCGGCGACCGTGCCCAGGCGCAGCTTGCCGCCGATCTCGGCTGAGCCCTCGAGGACTGTCACGTCGGCGTCCGGGAGCCGGGCGCGCACCCGCAGGGCGGCGCTCAGCCCGGAGATCCCGCCGCCGATGACGACGATCCGCCTACCAGCCACGATCAGTGCCCCAGCGAGTGGACGAGCTCCACGACCCGGGTGACGACGGCAGGATCGGTATCGGGCAACACCCCGTGGCCCAGATTGAAGACATGGCCCGCCGCCGCGCGTCCTTCAGCGACGATCCGGCGCGCCTCGCGTTCGAGCACCGACCAGTCGGCCAGGAGCAGCGCCGGGTCGAGGTTGCCCTGCACCACCGCGCCCGGCCCGATCCGGCGGACGGCCTCGTCGAGCGGGATCCGCCAGTCGACACCAACGATGTCAGCGCCGGCGTCATGCATCAGGTCGAGGAACTCGTTGGTCCCGACCCCGAAGTGGATTCTGGGGACCCCGGCGTCGGCGAGTGGCTCGAGCACCGCCCGGCTGTGTGGCAGGACGTAGCGCTCGTAGTCGGCTCGCGACAGGGCGCCGGCCCACGAGTCGAACAGCTGCACCGCGCCCGCGCCGGCGTCGATCTGCACCCGCAGGAACTCGCGGGCGATGACCGCGAGGCGGTTGAGCAGCGCGTGCCAGAGCACCGGCTGGCCGTGCATCATCGCCTTGGTGCGGGCGTGATCGCGCGACGGCCCGCCCTCGACGAGGTAGCTGGCCAGGGTGAACGGTGCCCCGGAGAAGCCGATCAACGGCGTCGGGCCCAGTTCGGTGACCAGCCCGCGCACCGCTTCGGTGATGTACGGGACGTCGGCCGGATCCAGCTCGCGCAGCACGTCGAGATCGGCGGTCTCGCGGATCGGCTTGTCGACGACGGGTCCCACGCCAGGCACGATGTCGATCCCGACCCCGATGGCGACGAGCGGGACGACGATGTCGGAGAACAGGATCGCGGCGTCGACGCCATGCCTGCGCACCGGCTGCATGGTGATCTCGGTGATCAATTCCGGCTGCCGGCACGCGTCGAGCATCGCGGTACCGGCGCGCAGCTCGCGGTACTCGGGCAGGGACCGCCCGGCCTGGCGCATGAACCACACCGGTGGGTACGGACCGGGCTGGCCGGCAGCGGCACGGGCGAGCAGGGACGGCGTCGCATCGCGGCTCACGCCGTCGTCGAGTTGTGGGTTAGACATCGCCGTCCATCGTCGCATGCCCCCCGGCGCGCCTGCCGGAAATTGTCGGTGGACCGTGCGAACTTGGGGTTGTTGCCCGCATCTGCGACAGCCGAAGGGGGTTCGCTATGCACGCCGAGCATGATCTGTACTGCTCGAGTTGCGCCGACTTCCGGCTCAGCGAGGTACCGCCGTGTGCCGACGGCCACGGGGCTGACTGCCCAGACCGCGCGTGCACCGAATGCGGCACCGCATTGTTCGTCGGCCCATTCATCACCCGCGAAAGGCCCCGGCCCGCGGCCCGGCGTGCCGCCTGAGCGCCGGCCGGAACTGATGACCCCACCAAAAACCCTCCGTCAGGTGAGCGCCGTGGACGACGATCCGACCTCCGCACCCGCCGCCGAGGCGCAAGCACCTGCACCCGACCTGTTCCGGCAGGCCGTGGCCAGCCTGACCAGCACGACGGTCCGTCCCGAGGTTCGTGTCGAGCCGCTGCGACCGCCCCAGCGGCTGGCCCCGTTCAGCTATGCCATCGCCGCTGACGTTCGCATCGGCGACGGCGACGAGCTGGCCACCGGACGCCTGGTCCTGCTGCACGATCCCGACGGCGTCGAGGCGTGGGACGGCCTGCTGCGCCTGGTCGCATTCGCCTCGGCCGAGCTCGATCCGCAGATGGGTGTCGACCCGATGCTGCCCGCGGTCGGCTGGAGCTGGTTGACCGGCGCGCTCGACGAACGCGCGGCGACCTACCGCGCCGCAGGCGGCACGGTCACCCAGACGACGTCCACCCGCTTCGGGGATCTGGCCGGTCCGCGCACCACGATCGAGCTGGAGATGCGGGCCTCGTGGACGGCCGACGACGCGGACCTGAGCCCGCACCTGCACGCCTTCGTGGACCTGCTGTGTGCCGCGGCGGGTCTGCCGCCTGAAGGGGTCACCGTACTGTCACCAGGGACGTGACAGATCCAGAGCACCTGACCGCCCCCGCCGAGCTCGTCGAGGCCCTGCCTGACGAGCCCGATGTTCCGTTGCTGCGCGAACCCGCCGACGGCGTGCCTGAGCCGGTCATCAGCCCACCGCAGCTCGACGACCTCGTCCAGAGGATGCGCGGCGGCAGCGGGCCCATCGCCCTCGACGCCGAGCGAGCATCGGGCTACCGGTACAGCCAGCGGGCCTACCTCGTGCAGCTTCGCCGCGCTGGAGTGGGCACGGCGCTGATCGACCCGATCGCCACGCCGGCCCTGTCCCGCCTGGGGACGGCGATCGGCGACGCGGAGTGGATCCTGCACGCGGCCAACCAGGATCTGCCGTGTCTGGCCGAGCTCGGCATGTACCCGGCCTCGCTGTTCGACACCGAGCTGGCCGGGCGGTTGCTCGGCGACGAGCGGGTCGCCCTGGGCACGATGGTCGAGCAGCACCTCGGGGTCCGGCTGGAGAAGGGGCACTCCGCCGCCGACTGGAGCACCCGGCCGCTGCCCCACGACTGGCTCGTCTATGCCGCGCTCGACGTCGAACTGCTCATCGACCTGCGCGACGTGCTCGCCGACGCACTGCGCGCCGAAGGCAAGCAGGAGTGGGCCCGGCAGGAGTTCGAGGCGGTCCGGCTGGCCCCCGCTCCGGCGCCCCGGGTCGAGCCGTGGCGGCGCACGTCCGGCATCCACAAGCTGCGCGATCGCCGCCAGCTCGCCACTGTCCGAGCGCTGTGGCACGCGCGCGACGACTACGCCGCGCAACGCGACATCGCTCCTGGGCGGATCCTGCCGGACTCGGCCATGGTGGAGGCGGCGCGGGTGGCTCCCAAGCGCGTAGGCGACCTGGCCGAACTTCCGGTCTACGGTGGCCCGCGTCAGCGCCGCCAGCTGAGCCGGTGGTTCGAGGCGCTCGAATCGGCGCGGAGCCTGCCCGACGACCAGCTGCCGACGCTCACCAGCACCGAACCAGGCGACGGCATCCCGGCCGCCTCCCGTTGGCGCGAGCGCGACCCGGAAGCCGCCGAACGACTCGCCGCGTGCCGGGCGGTCGTCAACGCCGTCGCCTCGGAGCACACGGTGCTCGCGCAGAACCTGCTCGCCTCCGACGTCATCCGGCGCCTGGCCTGGGCTCCGCCGAAGCCGGCCGACGCCGACGCCGTGCGGGCGCGACTGGCGCAGCTCGGCGCGCGCCCGTGGCAGGTCGACCTGACGGCGGATCGGCTGGCGGCGACGCTGGCGACCGGTGGGTCAGGCGGCTGAGCCGTCCCGCGTGCCGGCGTGGGCCGAGGGCAACGGTCGGCGCCGCGGCTCTTGCTGGCGCGGCAGCTCGATACGGATCGCCAGTCCCCCGAAGGGCGGCGCGGCGGCCTGCAGCCGACCCTGATGGGCCTCGACGATCAACCGCACGATCGCCAGGCCGAGCCCGGCCCCGCGAGTCACGTTGCGCAGCCGGCCACCCCGGCGGAAGGGCTCGAACAGCGTGTCGACGTCGCCGGGCGGGATCACGGCGCCCCCGTTGGCGACGTGCAGCCACACCCGTTCGGCGGTGGCACCGGTCCGCACCCGCAGCCAGCCGCCAGGCACGTTGTGCCGGATGGCGTTCTCGACGAGGTTGCCGATCAGCCGCTCGAGCAGCCGCGGGTCGCCGACGGTCGATGCGGGTGAGACGTCGCTTTCGACTGTGATGTCCTTTTCCTTGGCCTCGGCCGCGACTGCATCCAGGACGCCAGGCACCA
>JAOPWD010000082.1 GCA_025965875.1 Pseudonocardiales bacterium | reverse complement strand
TCGAATTGCACGATCGCATCCAGCCGTTTGACCCACAGTGATGACCAAACCAATGCTGACGGGGCTTCGGAGCGCACAACGTGCGGACGTAGTTCGTCGTCGAGCAGCGTCAGCCACGGTCGAGCAGGATCTCGATCCGGGTCAGCCAGTGCCTCGAAGACAGCGTGGGGCGGCGCGGGCTGGTTACGCCTCCGACTGCCGATCTCGATCACGAGCAGAGGATAGAGCGGTCGTCCGGTCTCAGGGCTGGTAGGGCGGAGCGACGCCCCAGCCCCAGCGTGGGACCGGCGCGTGCGGGAAAGGTTCGGCGTCCGGCTGCGAGTTTTCCAGCGCCAGGCGGGTTCCCCACTCCAGGTATCCGACGAGCGCGGCGCGGAACTCGGGATCCGCGGGCAGGTCGGCGTCGTCAGCGGCTTGGCTCATGGTCGTCGCGAAGCGCAGCCGCTGGTCGCTGGTGATACCCAGCCCGCGATGGTGGGCCAGCATCGCCTCGTATCCGCCGAGTTCGTCGGTGTAATCGGGCGGCCCGCCGAAGACCTCGATCCACCACATGCTGACGTGTTCGCGGTGTTCCTGGCTGACGCCCCCCGGGAAGAACGGACTGAGCAGGTCGTCACGTTCGACCCGGTCGTAAAACGCGTTGATCAGTCCGGTGATCGCCGACGGACCACCTGCCCACTCGATGAGACTCGGTGTTGCGCCGCCGTCAGTCATCTCCCGATGGTCTCGCACCGGGGCCACCCGACGTCGTCTGTCATCCGCAACTCGCTTGCCGCTCGTCGGATCATGGGAGCAGTGACGACCAAACTGGTGAACTTCGCATCCATCCACGAAGACAGCACGCGCGAGCAGGCCGAGCGCGCATCGCGGATGCCGTTCATCCACCCGCACATCGCGCTGATGCCCGACGCCCACCTAGGCAAGGGCGCAACGGTGGGCTCGGTGATCCCCACGCTCGGTGCGATCATTCCCGCCGCAGTGGGCGTCGACATCGGCTGCGGGATGATGGCCGTCCAGACGCAGTACTCGGCCGCCGATCTCCCGCTGGACCGGGCCGGCGAGGTGCACGCCGCGATCAGTCGTGCAGTGCCACTGAGCGCAGGCAAGTACAACCACGACGTCCACTCCGACAGCACCGCCGAGCGCATCGGTGAGCTCGAGAGCCTCGACGGCGTCGACCAAGCGAACGCAATCGCACCCAATTGGCGGCTGCAACTCGGCTCGCTCGGCTCCGGCAACCATTTCATCGAGATCAGCCTGGACGAGGACGAGCGGGTATGGCTGTTCCTGCACTCGGGTAGCCGCGGCGTCGGCAACCGGCTTGCGCAGAAGCACATCAAGATCGCGCAACAGCAGTGCGCGAAGCGGTGGATCGTTCTGCCCGATCCTGACCTGGCCTACCTCGTCGAAGGTGATCCTGAATTCTGGTCGTACATGCAGGCGCTTCGTTGGGCGCAGCGGTTCGCGTACCTGAACCGCGAGGAGATGATGACGCGGGTCGTCGACTGCTTCGCGGACTGGGTGGGCGGCGCGCTCGAGCGGGTGCAGGAGGTCAACTGCCACCACAACTACACCGAGCGCGAGCGGCATATGGGTAAGGACGTCTGGCTGTCGCGCAAGGGCGCGATCGACGCCCACGAGGGCGTCATGGGTCTGATCCCGGGTTCGATGGGCGACCTCTCCTACGTCGTGCGCGGCAAGGGCCACCGCGGTGCGTTGTGCTCGTCACCGCATGGCGCCGGCCGCAACCACTCTCGCTCGGCCGCCAAGAAGCTGTTCACCCGGGCCGACCTCGACGAGCGGATGACGGGAATCGCGTGGGGTGAGTCCGACGCGTTCCTCGACGAGCACCCCCAGGCGTACAAGCCGATCGACGTCGTGATGCACGACGCTCAGGACCTGGTCGAGGTCGTGCACACCCTGCGGCAGATCGTGAACGTCAAGGGCGACTGAGCACTGTCGCAGTCCCTCGGCATAGTGGGACGTGCTCAACCCACGCGGAAGGGACTGACATGGGACAACCAGTTGTGCACTTCGAGATCATCGGTCGCGAACCGGAGAAGCTCCGCAGCTACTACGAGGGCTTGTTCGGTTGGGAGTACGACACGAGCGGTCGTGTCTCGGACGCAATCTCCGAGCCGGACAACTACGGATTCGTGGGCGGCAACCAGACAAGCGACGGCATCGGGATCCCCGGCGGCGTCGGCGGAGGCGTCGGGTATGACAGCCAGACGGTCTTCTATGTCGGCGTCCGCGACGTCGAGGCCGCGCTCCAGAAGGCCGAAAGCCTCGGCGGGACGCGGGTGCTGGGCCCGGCCACCGCGCCGACCGGCCTCGTGGTCGGCCACTTCACCGACCCCGAGGGCAACCTGATCGGAGTTGCCGGTACCGGGTAGCCGTCAGTTGCGGAGGCGCCCTGGGCGACAGCCCCGCAGCCATCCGCTGGCCAAAGCTATGAGCAAGCCCCCCGAACGCAACGCTGAACTCTCGCGGGTTTGGGGGGGTAATCGGCTCACCCTGGTGTTCATGATCCAAAACAGGCCCGTCCACAGCACCCAGGCGGTAGGGTCGCGCGAACCAAGGGAGGGTGCCGCCATGTCGACGTTGGAGATGCCGCCCGACGCTGTGAGCATGCCAGCGGAGCCAGAGCCCCATTACCCCGCCCGGTGGTGGCCCTGGGTCTTGGCCCTCCTGACGCTGATCGTCCTGTTTGTGGTCGGCGGCGTCGTGTTCAATTCGGTCGCCGGTGCAGCAGGCGGTTGTGGCGGCGGCTGAGGCCAGCGTCGCTGCAGGTGCCCCGAGTGCTTCGCTGCGGCGGCTGTGGCTGGGTGCCACGATCGCCCTGACGCTGTTCCCGTTCGGTGTCGCGGTGTTGTTCGCCCCCGCGGGGGATTCGGCTCCCTCCGCCGCGCTGGTGTGGCTGTTGTTCGTCGGCTCGTCCGCCCACGTCGGCGCGACGGCGTGGTTCTACTTCGTGCCCGAGGTCCGCGTGCACATGCGGCGCCACACGACTCGCTACGTGTGGTTGCCGGTCGCGCTCATGGCCGTGTCGGCCGCTGCGGCCATCGCACTCTCGACCCGGACGATGACCTGGGTACTGCTCGCATTCTTCGCGTGGCAGTTCTTTCATTTCCAGAAGCAGAACCTGGGAGTGGCCGCGCTCGCCGCCAGCTCTGTCAACGCCGGTCGCCTCTCGCGGTGGGAGCGACACGCATTGACCGCGACCGGGGTAGGCGGGATCGGCGCGCTCCTTGGTCATCCGCAACTGCTGCAGCTACACCAGGACCGGCCCCTGACAGTGCTGTTCGGAGCCGGCGCCTGCGTGTTTGTCGTCGGCGTCCTCGCCGGACTGGTTGCACTGACCCGCCGGACCCGCGCCGAACGTCCGACGCCGTTCACCTGCGTCTATTTGATCTCGCTCCTGTTCTTCCTGCCCGTCTTCTTTTTCGCATCTCCTTACGCAGCGGTCTCCGGCCTCACCATGGCGCACGGTCTGCAGTACCTGCTGCTGGTCGGCCTGCTGGCCAGGGCGCCGACCCGCCGCCAGCCGGCCGGGCTAGGCATCGTGATCTTTGTGAACATCGCCCTGGTCATCGGCCTTGCCCTGAACCAGGCCGCACATCTGCACAGCGGCGGCACGGTTGCGCGAGCGATCTTCGGCGTCTACCTCGGCGCGGTCATGGCGCACTTCGTCATCGACGCCGGGCTGTGGCGGCTACGCGACGAGTTCCCGCGACGCTTCCTCACCGAGCGCCTGCCCTTCCTGCTCACACCAGACACGCGGGCTGCCGCTGTGTGACGAGCCATCGGCCGGACCGGCGCCGTCAATGGGTGGTGCCAACACCCCGGTCGAGTCGCAGGTTGCCACCCTTTCGGGCCTGCATTGCCTGGACCTAACGTCCTGAGACAACGACGATTACGGGAGGTTGACATGCACGCAGTGGTGTTCCAGGTAGACATGAAAGAGGGGCGCGACGACGACACCAGGCCCGAACTCGAGCAGCTCATCGGCTCTGTGAAAACGGTGCCGGGCTTTGTGCGCGGGACGTGGACGACGGACGGCAGTAAGGGCGTCAGCATGGTCATCATGGAGTCCGAGGAGGCCGCGCTCGAGATGGCAGCCAACGCTTCGATCCCACCCGAGGCATCCGTGGTCTTCCGCTCCGCCGATGTCCTCGAAGTTGTCGGTGAGGCCTGATCGTCCACTCGGGATGGCACGCTCGAACGCCGCAGCCAGGGCTAGCGACCGACCGATCCGTCGATCTGGTCGCCCAGGATGTCAGCGTGGCCGGCGTGCCGTCCCGACTCGCGGGGCGCAAGTTGCGTCTAGGCTTCGCCACCGACGGCCAGTGATCAACCATCGGTGGCGAGCCGAGAGACGCTGCTGCTCCACGTCATCCGAACTTCAGACGACAGGCGGCGGCTACGACGACTGCTGGCCGGCGATGTTCACCAACCAGGTGACGCCGAACTTGTCGACGCACATCCCGAAGGTGTCCCCCCACGGGGCCTGGTCGAGCGGCATGGTGACGATCCCGCCCGCTGAGAGTTTGTCCCAATAGCCGCGGAGTTCCGCCTCGTCCTCGCCGCTCAGCGAGACGGAGTAGTTGGTCCCCACCGTGTAGTCCATGCTGTTCGGCGTGTCCGATGCCATGAGCGACAGGCCATTGTCGGTGATCAGCGCCGAATGCATGATCTTGTCCTGCTCGGCCGGGTCCTCACTCGCGTGGAACTCGCCGAACGTGCTGCGGGTCAGCTCACCGCCGAACACCGACTGGTAGAAGTCCATCGCTTCACCGGCCGTGTCACGGAAGCTGAGATACGGGTTCAGGCGGGTCGTCATGATTGTTCTCCTCGGTCGTCGATGGTCCGATTCTGTACTCGGCGGCAAGTGCGCGGAAGTAGATCAGGTGTTGGCACCGCGGGCCAGCACCGGCCAGCGGTCGACGACAGCCCGGCCGGCCACGACCACGAGTTCATCGGCCAAGTTCACGGCCGTGCAGACGTGGTTCGGCATGACCCGGACCGTCGCGCCAACCTCTGGACGTTCCACTTCCTCCACCCAGGACACCGTCGCATGGTGCTCTGACAACGCGCTGATCCGAGCTGCCGGATAGTCAGGCAGCCGGCCGAAGCCAGTCGTCCATGGCGGCCGGTCGGCGCCGAGCACCTTGCTGCCGGCGTCCAGAACCAACCGATCGGGCGCCTGGCTGACCACGGTGGCGACGACGGTCAACGCGACGTCGTCGACGCCACACGCACCCAGTTCGAGCTGTTGGGCATCGTTGAACACGTAGACGCCGGGACGCAACTCGGTAACCGGGCCTGCGGTGGTGAGCGCTGCGGTGGGCGACGATCCGCCGCTGAGCACGTCGACGGGCACGCCGACGTCCCGGACGGCCGACGCCGCGTCCTGGAGTGCCTGCGTCTCGTCGAGGACCGCGACGGCTGGCAGCCCTGGTGCGTAGCTGTGCCCGGGGAACGTGAAGACGCCGCGGACGGTCAACCCGGCTCTGGCTGCGGCGAGCGCAACTCCCCCGGCCGCCTTGGCCGGCACACCGGTCCGGTGATGGCCACTGTCGACCTCGACGAGCACCTCGAACGCAGCCCC
>JAOPWD010000062.1 GCA_025965875.1 Pseudonocardiales bacterium | reverse complement strand
GCGACCCCGGACGAGGGCCTCGGCGGGCTGGCCGAGGTCGTCGGCCGGGTGACGATGATGCCCTCGGGAGCCGACTTCGGGGTCCAGCCGGGTGAGTCGATCATGGCTGCGGCTGAGCGGTCCGGCTTGCGCTGGCCGACGATCTGCGGCGGTCACGCCAGCTGCGGTGTGTGCGCCTATCAGGTGCTCAATGGTGGCGAGGATCTGGCCGCCGCTGCGCCGATCGAACTCGAGTTGACGAGCGGATTGCCGCAATCGCCGCGCGGGCCGACCCGGCTCGCCTGCCAGTCGGTCTTCACCCGGTCAGGTGCGCACCTGTCGGGCTTCAAGCGCGGCGTCCGGCCGAGGGGAACTGACCTACCATGACGATCCCGACGATTGATGTGAAGTTCCACGATCCGGACGTGATCCGCAACCCCTACCCGCTGCTGTCCGAACTGCGTGCGACCGGACCGCTGTTGCGACAGGCGGACGGCACCCATGTCGTCACGACCTACGCCGCGGTGCGAGAGGTGCTGGTGCGGGCTTCGGACTTCTCCTCGGCCAACGCCAACAAGCGCATGTGGCAAGGCGATCAGTACGCAGAGGCGCAGGCGGTCCTGCGCGGCACCTGTCCCGTCGTGCCCGCACTGCTCACCGCCGATCCTCCGCTACACACGCGACACCGGTCGATCGTGCGGCAAGCGTTCAGCCCACGGCGGGTTGCGGTTCTCGACGACGCCATCGGCGCGATGACGCAGCGCCTGGTGGACGCGATCGTCAGCACGGGGGACACCGCCGAGTTGATCGCGGCCTACGCCGGGGTGCTGCCGATGCAGATGATCACTGAGGCGGTCGGTGCCGGGCGGGACGACATCGACCAGGTCAAGCGCTGGTCGGACGCGTTTCTCGCACACATCGGGCGAGACGTGCCGCCCGAGGAGGCCGTCGGATACGCGGTCCAACGAGTCGAGTTGCAGGAGTACCTGCAAGCTCGTATCGGGGAGAGTCGGTCTGCCCCCACCGACGATCTGCTGGGCGACATCGTCCGGGCTGAACAGCTGGGCGACGGCTTGTCGGTCCCGGAGATGATCTGCATCCTCGAGCAGTTGCTTGTCGCGGGCAACGAGACCGCGACCAAGCTGATCACGTTCACCGCCCATCAGCTGGCTACCGATTCCGAGCTGCAGAAGCGGGCTCGAGCCGACCGGTCGCTTGTGCCGTCGCTTCTGGAGGAGATGCTTCGATTCGAGACGCCGGTGCAGATGAAGTTCCGCCACGTCACGCACGACACCGAGTTGCGCGGCGAGGAGCTGCCGGCCGGCAGCACGGTGATGGTGCTCTACGGCTCGGCCAACCGCGATGCCGACGAGTTCCCGTCACCGGACGACGTAAATCCCGACCGGCCGAACGTGCGCAGCCACGTGGCATTCGGGTACGGGCCACATCTGTGCGTAGGGGCTCAGCTGGCGCGCGTCGAGGCGCGGATCGCGATCGAAACGCTGCTCGATCGGTTCGAGTCGATCGAACTCGACACCGACCATCCGCGTCCAGAAGTGCGTGCCAGCTTCGTACACCGCGGCTTCGACAGCTTGCACCTGAAGCTGCGATGAGCCGAATCGCCATCGTCACGGGAGCGTCCGGCGGCATCGGCTCGGCGATCGCCGACCGGCTGAGCGCCGACGGGTTCACCGTCGTGCGGGCCGACCTCGACGGTGCGTCATCACCCGTCGACGTCGCCGATCCCGACTCGGTGGCCCAGTGGGCGGGCGCACTCATCGCAGACGTGGGCAAGGTCGATGTGCTCGTCAACAATGCGGGGGTGTGGCGTCACGCCGCCATCGCCGACGTCTCAGCCACTGACGCGCGGCGGGTGCTCGACGTGAATCTGCTCGGCGCGTGGTGGTGCACGCAAGCGCTCGTACCAGTGATGTCGGCTGGATCGGCCGTGGTGAACCTTTCGTCAACCGCGGCCGCAGTCGCATCCCGCGCCTTGGGCCTGTATCCGGCGTCAAAGGGCGGCATCGAGGCGATGACGCGGCAGCTGGCGATCGAGCTCGGGCCACGGGGGATCCGGGTGAATGCGGTCGCCCCGGGGTTGATTCGAACTGCAGCTACGGAGGCGAGATACGCCGACGGCAGCCGGGACGGCCTTCTTGCTGTGCTACCGCTTGCGCGCGCCGGCACCCCGGAGGACATCGCAGCGGTGACTAGCTTCCTTGCGAGCGACGATGCCGGTTATGTCACCGGCCAGGTGATCACTGTCGATGGTGGACTGACGGTGGCTGGCGTCGGCGTGCCGTGATGACGGGCCTCACCGGAGCACGCCGATATCAGTGTGGTGCTGGGACATAGTCCGAGAGCTGCGTGGTGCCTAGCGTCAGGAGCACCAAACGACACCGGAGGTCCGTCCGTGGCTACTCCCTATGCATTCGCGAGCAGATCGGATCTGTTCGATCGTTGGTCCCGATTGGAGTCCGCGATCGACGACACCGACCTTGATCCCGTTCTCATCACCTGGTGCCGTGTGCGCGCGCGGGTGCTGTTCGGTGCAAGCCCGCCGCAATCTTCGATCGAGCCACCAGCTCCTGACATCGAGGAGTTCGCCGAGCAGTTCTGGATGGACGCGCACGGAATATCGGATGCACTGGCCGAACGGGTCCGCCTGCTGCTGGGCGACGGCCCGACCGTCGCCTTGGTCGTGCTACTCGGCCTCAGCGAGGTTGACGTGCGCACGGAGCTGATGTTCGCGTGAGCACCGATCCGCGGGTGGCGCTCATCGACTACGCGGGCGGCGTCGCGGGCACCGACAACTTCCTCGGGCATTACCCACAGCTATTAAGAGCATTCGACGACCTGTACGCCACCGTCTGGAACGACGGCGAGGTCGATCACGCGACCAAGGAGGTGGCCCGAATGCGCAACGCCCGCAAGACCGAATGCGGTTACTGCAGCCAGGTGCGCTTCTCGGTGGCTCGGGCCGAAGGGTTAAGCGAGGACGTGGTCTCCTTGATCTCCGACGAGTTCGACGAAACCGAATTGGACCCGCGGTACAAGGACATCATTCGTTGGGTCGACGCCTACCTGCTCGATCCGTCGAAAGTGGACCCACGCGTTCGCGCTGACGTCAAAGCCCACCTCGGTGCAGGCGGCGAGGTTGAGCTGGCGTGCGCGTTGGCGATCTTCCGCGCGTTTGGCAAGACATTGATCACTTTGGGTCTCGAGCCCAAACCGGGCGCCATGCCGGTGGCTATCTATGCGACGCCGGGGTCTGCGTGACGTTCATCCCGGATTGTAGGGTTCGCGCGATTGCGGATCGGCGGGTGATCAGCCTGCGCGCGCTCACCCACTCCCTCTACACCGAACGAGACGGCGCCTGACCGGCGCGTCGCCCGCTCCGCCACCTGAGCAACGTCCGCCTTGCCGGTCCTGTCGATTGGCATACATGCGGCCGCTAAACCTGCACAGTCCCACCGCCCATAACCGCTGACCTCACCTGGGAGCTACATCGTGGTATCTACCTTCGCCCACCCTCGCCAGATGCGAATCGGCGGCGGCGCGCGCTTCGAGCTCGCCGGGGTTATAGCCGACCTAGGAGCCAGCCGCCCCTTGCTCGTCACCGACAACTTTCTCGAAAGCAATGGGTCCGCCTCCGAGCTACTGGATCTGATGGCCCGCGCGGGGCTACACCCGGCGATTTGGTCAGGGACGATCCCAGACCCGACCACCGAGTCCCTTGGCGCCGGGCTCAAAGCTGTCGCCGAACACAGAGCCGATCTAGTGATCGGATTCGGCGGGGGAAGTCCGATGGACACCGCAAAGGCGATTGCGCTCCTCGCGGTGCGCGGCGGATCGATGCGTGAATACAAAGCGCCCATACGCAACGAGGGCCCCGCGTTGCCCATCGTCGCCATCCCAACGACGGCGGGCAGCGGTTCGGAGGCCACACAGTTCACGATCATCACCGACAGCGCCTCTGACGAGAAGATGCTGTGCACTGGGCCCGCTTTCCTGCCGGTGGCCGCGGTCATCGACTTCGAGCTGACGGTGTCCATGCCACCACGGCTCACCGCAGACACAGGTCTCGACGCTCTCACCCACGCCGTTGAGGCGTACGTCAGTCGCAAGGCGAATAGGTTCTCCGATGGCCTTTGTCTGACGGCGATCACGTCGATCGGCCAGAACCTACGTCGCGCCTACGCCGACGGCGCCGATTACCACGCCCGCGAAGCGATGATGCTGGCATCTACGCAAGCCGGCATCGCCTTTTCAAACTCCAGTGTTGCGCTCGTACACGGCATGAGCAGACCTATCGGAGCGCACTTCCACGTCGCTCATGGCCTATCGAACGCGATGCTTTTCCCGTTGGTCACCCGATTCTCGATCTCGGCTGCCGAGTCTCGCTACGCCGACTGCGCACGGGCACTGGGTTGCGCAACGGCAGCGGACGACGACGCTCACGCGGCCCAGAACCTCGCTGCGGAGCTTGAAACGCTCTGCCGAGACTTGTCCGTACCAACCCCACAAGCCTTCGGCATCGACGAACAGCAGTGGAAGATCAAGATCCCAACAATGGTCGAACAGGCCATCGCATCCGGCTCCCCGGCCAACAACCCCCGCGTCCCGTCGCCCGCCGACGTCGCGGCGATATATAAGGCCATCTTCCGCTGACCAGGACGCGAGAATGACCTCGACACCGATCGCAGACTCGGCGTCCACCTCAGATGTCCCGCCGCACAGCGTTGCTCCGACGTTGATTGGGCATTGGATCGGCGAGCGGAAGTCGCGCCGGCCAATTCGCGGCACGGTGACGTGTTCAACCCAGCCACGGGACGGGTGACCGGCCGTGTCGCGATGGCCACGATCGAGCAGGTAGACGCGGCGGTCGCCGCCGCTCTAGCAGCCTTCGAGGAATGGTGCGCGACTCCGCCGCAAGTCCGGGCAAGAGCGATGTTCCGGTTCCGAGACATGCTCGAGCAGCACCGCGACCGCCTGGCCACGATCATCACCCGCGAGCACGGCAGAGTATTCAGCGACGCGCAGGGGGAAGTGACTCGCGGCCTGGAAGTCGTCGAGTTCGCGTGCGGTATACCTCAGCTACTCAAAGGCGAGTTCGGCAGTGTCTCGATGCGGACTTGCAAGGTGCTCAATACGTCGTACGTAGTCCGGATTTCCTCGAGGGTGTGCGCGCTACGCTCGTCGACAAGGACCAGTCACCGCGTGGGGTGACTCCCAATACCGCGGATCGCGCCCGACGGCGCAATCCGCTGGATGTGGTGGATCACCGCCGCGAGCGACAGGCTGCATCGAGCGATCGCCGAACACCTCGCGGCCGTCGAAGAGCGACACGCGCATCGCGGGTGACGCCCCGCTCGCAGCCACGTAGCTCGACCAACGGCCTCTTCGTCGCACGAAGTTACATACGGACACGCCATGAAGACACTCAGATAGTCACGCAGCGGCGAAGAGGCCATGGCCGAAGCAACTGGAGGCCCCGAAAACATTGGTCGGGGTGGCGGGATTCGAACCCACGGCCTCTTCGTCCCGAAC
>JAOPWD010000019.1 GCA_025965875.1 Pseudonocardiales bacterium | reverse complement strand
GCATCGTCGTCGGTGAACTCGCGCCGGCCGGTCTTGTAGTCGACGACGACCAACTCGCCGTCGCGCTCGTCGATGCGGTCGACCCGACCGCTCAACGCGAGCCGGGTGGTGGTGGTCCCCACCGTGCGCTCGACTCCGACCGGTTCGACGTCGGCGTCGACGCGCTCGTCGAGGTAACGCTGCACCCACTGCCCGGCCGTGGCCCGCGCCCGTGCGGCCTGAGCGTCGTCGCGGAAGCCGTCGGGCTGCCAATTGCGCTCGACGAGCCGGCCGCCTTCGGCTGGCGTGCGGCGGACGCGGTCGAGCAGCCACCAGCGATGCAGCGCGAGGTGGACCACCGACCCGACCGTGTTGTGCGCCCACGGCGCGCCGCGTGGTGGGGCGGGCCGATCGAGGTAGGTCATCCGGTACCGGCGCGGGCAGTCGAAGCTGGCCAGTCGCGACGGAGTGCACGCGAACAGCCGCTTGGGCATGTCGCTCAAGATCATCTGCTCGCCCCGGTCGCTGGGCTCAGCTGAAATCGCCGCCACCGCCGTCACCGCCATCGAAGTCGCCACCATCGAAGTCGCCACCATCGCGGAAGTCGCCGCCGCCCCCGACGTCGGCGAAATCCTGACCTGCGTCGTACCCGGCGCCGTACCGCCCCCGTTGTCGCCAGCGCCGTAGCCGTAGCGGAACAATTCGCCGTCGAGCGCACGGCCGAGCAGCAAGCCCGCTGTCGAGTTTCACCGTCGTCACCTCGGTGCCGGCCGCGGCCAGGCGTCGAGTCCGGGGAGCGATCACGTCCGTACGGTAATGGCCTGCGCCGACGAGACGCCGTTACGGCCCGACCGGCGCGCGGGCGGCCGGCAGTGCGAGCAGCCGCTCGTACGCCTCGGGATCCGTCGTGCACGCTGCGAGCCTGGTTGTCTTGTTCGTGCCGTGGTAGTCGGAGGATCCCGTGCCGATCAGGCCAAGGTCACGCGCCAGCCCGGCCGCGTGCTCGCGATCGTCGGCGTCATGGTCGGGATGGTTGACCTCGAGCCCAACCAGTCCGGCTGCGGCCATCGCGGCCACGACCTCGTCCCCGACAACAGGCCCCCTCCGCCGCGCGATGGGGTGCGCGAACACGGGCAGCCCTCCAGCCGCGGTGATCAGCCCGATCGAATCGAACACGTCGGTGTCGGCCTTGCGCACGTAGTACCCGCCTCGCGAGGAGAGCAACTCGCTGAACGCCGCGGACACGTCGGGCACCACGCCGGCCGCGACGAGGGCCCGAGCAATGTGCGGCCGGCCGACGGTAGCGCCGTCGGCCAGTGCCCCGACCTGTTCCCACGTGATCTCGAAGTCGTCCGCGGCGAGCCGCCGCACTATCTCCTCGGCCCGGACCAATCGGCTCTCGCGCAGCCGCGAGCGCTCCGCACGCAGGGCAGGATCGTCGGGATCGAACAGGTAGCCGAGCAGGTGCAGGCTCACCCGCCGACCGGTCGGGTCGTAGTAGACGCAGGAGAACTCGGCACCCGGCACGATCGTCAGCCCGGCAGGGCGGGCGTCGAGCGCCTCGGCCCAGCCTCTCGTCGTGTCGTGGTCGGTTATCGCCAGGACATCCAGACCTGCGGCCACCGCCGCGGCGACCAACTCGGCCGGCGTGTCGGTGCCGTCGGAGGCCACCGTGTGGGTGTGCAGGTCGATGCGCATGCAGGTGACCCTACGAGCGCCTCAGCGTTGGCGAGGCCGCCGGACTCCGCGCGGCGGTGGCAGCGGGTCGGGCAACCGTGGCAGCGGGGCGGTGATGAAGTCCTGCGGGCGGTCGTCGGGGTCGAGGTCGATGCCCTCGCCGAACACAACCTGGCGCAGCTTCAGGTAGAACCGGTGGGGCCGGGCGATGATCTTGAGCAGACGCACGTCAGGATGTTGGCCCGGCGACTCGATCTCGATCGAGCCGTAGTTCAGGATCTTGCCCGGCACCGATTGCTCCAGGACGGCACCGGAGATCCGGTCCAGGCGCAGCGACGACTCGCTCGAGGTCGTCTCGGGCACGCCGCGCACCCGGATGATGCGGGTCCGGGTGATGAGGATGACTTCAGCCCGCCAGGTCTGCCACCGGAAGAACCCCATCGTCGCGATGACCACCGTGAACAGCAGCGCCATCGGGTCCGGCTGGCCCACGGCCGCGAGGAAGAGCACCAGCAGCCCGATCGACACGTACTTGTGCGGGGGCGTGAACAAGACGATCCAATGTTTGCGGGCCCGGGCGAGGATCGGCAGCTCAGACGCGAGCAAGCCCAACTTGACGGCCATGACTCACGACGCGAGCTTGTTGAGGAAGGTGCCCACCCCATGCGCCACGTTGACAGCGACCTGCCACGTGTTGTGCACGATGTTGGCGGCTGCGTCGGGGGACGTCATGATGTAGAAAACCAAGAAGAGCACGACGAGGGCCGCGACAACGCGCTTCACAGCGTCTCCTCCTGGTGGGTGCGGGCACCCCGGTATGGCGCGCCTGTCGAACCATTCATACCGTGCGAAGCGGGCAGGGCACAGCAGCCGCGCCGCTATGCACCGAGGAGTTGTGATGAACCAGCACCAGGCCTGCGCAGGCGCGATCGTGTTCGACGGGGCCGGGCGTCTGCTGCTCATCCAGCGCGGACGCCCACCGGCGCAGTCGTCCTGGTCGGTGCCGGGCGGTCGTTGCCGGCCGGGCGAAGCGCCGCGGGACGCCTGCGTCCGCGAGGTCGCGGAGGAGACCGGGCTGACCGTGTCCGTGCTGCGGCTCGCCGGCCGCGTCGAACGCGACGGCCCGGACGGGAGCAGCTATGACATCGACGACTTCGTGTGCGCGGTGGTGGGTGGTGTGTTGCAGGCCGGAGACGATGCCGACGAGGCACGTTGGGTGCGCCGCGACGAGCTGCCTGCGCTCAGCCTGGTGCCGGGGTTGCTCGACGCGCTGACCGAATGGGACCTGATGCCGTCCTGACCGGCCGGTCCGTCAGCGACGAACGGGAGGCTGTACCGGTTCGGGCCGGCCGGGCTGCTCCCCGCCGCGCGCGTCGATGTACTCCTTGGTCGGCACCATCACTTTGCGGCGGAAGGTGCAGACGATGGTGCCGTCCTGCTTGTATCCGATCGTCTCCACGCTGACGATGCCGCGGTCGGTACGGGATTTCGAGGGCATCTTGTCGAGCACGGTCGTCTCGCCGTAGATGGTGTCGCCATGGAAGGTGGGCGCGATGTGGCGCAACGACTCGATCTCGAGGTTGGCGATCGCCTTGCCGCTGACGTCCGGGACGGACATGCCCAGCAGCAACGAGTAGATGTAGTTGCCCACCACGACGTTCTTGCCGAAGTCCGTGGTGTTCTCGGCGTAATTGCTATCGAGGTGCAGCGGGTGGTGGTTCATGGTGAGCAGACAGAACAGGTGGTCGTCGTACTCGGTCACCGTCTTGCCGGGCCAATGCTTGTAGACGGCGCCGACCTCGAACTCCTCGTAGTAGCGGCCGAACTGCACGGTGGTCTCCTCGGTGTAGCGATGGCTGGGCCTGCTCGCCAGATCCTGCCATTGCCTCAGTTCAGGTCCACCGCGCGGCGGCCCAGGTCGAGCAGGTCGGCCTGCGTGCTCGCCCATCGTTCGCGCAGCGCGGCGGCACCGTGGACCCGGCACCAGGCAAGTTCGGTAGAGGTCGCCGGCAACACCTGGAGCACGGACACCGGTCCCGCTGTTGTGTCGATCGCGGCCAACGGCGACTCCACGACGAGCCCTCCGGTGCAGCGTGACTCTGGTGCCAGCGGCCGGCCGAGGTCGACCGTCATGCCTGGTGTGTAGACGACGCCCTCGACCGCGGGTGCGGCTGCCAGCACGGCGAGCTGGCGCCAGAGAACCTCACTGTGGCCGGGATCATCGTGGACGTGCACCAGCAACTCGGCACGCGGTCCGTCGGCGCCGACGAGGACCTGGGACGCGGCGGTCATCGGGTGCCTCGACATGCCCAGCGACACGTAGGCCCGCTCGCCCGGGATCGGCTCGAAGCGCAGCACCTCGATCGGCTCGACACCCACGAACGACACCGACGCGCGCGTCGGGCGCTGCCCGAAATGATCACTGAGAGTCTTCTCGATACTGATCATCGGCTCGGGCGCGCTCATCGCGTGAACGTTAACGGTGCCGGTCAGCCGTCCCTCCTTCGGCTGACCGGCGCCGGGCTTGCGCAGCCGGCCACGGTCACCGGAACGAGGCGGCGATCTGCTGTTCGACCTCGGCGTAGGTCGCGCCCGCGCGGGCGAGCAGTTGACCGATGCCGTCGAGCGCGTCGGACATGCCTTTGGCGTGCTGGTCGAACTGGTCGTAGAGCGCGGTGAACTGTGCCGCGGCCGCACCGGACCAATCCGCGCCGAACAGGGGCGCGAGCTGGCCCTTCAGGTTCTGATGCTGACCGCGGACGTCGGCGGACACCCGCGTGACCGAGCCGCTGAGCGCCGACAATTGGTCGGGAGTGACCTTGAGGCCGGACATGGGCATCCGTCCTTTCCTTGACAAGCAGCCGGGGCTGCGACCGGTAACTGACGGCGGCGAACGTTACGCACGGCCGGGGACACAACAGCACCGAAACGGCGGCCTGTGGACAATGGCGTGCGTTGTCCACAGGTCGCCACTGCCGCCTCGATTTCCGTCCTTGCCGGTCCGGACACTCACCGGCATGCGCATCGATCTCACCGTCCGCAATCGACACGGCCTATGCCGCGACGTGGCCATCACCGCACCCGAAGGCAGTGCCGTCCGGGACGTGCACGTCGGCCTGACGAGCGTGGCCAGGGCCGAGCCGGCGGCCGAACTGTGGGCCGGCCCGCGCCGGTTGGCGCCCGACGCACCGCTCGGGGGGCTCGGTCTACGCACAGGCGACGTCGTGTCTGTCGGAGCGCCTGGACCGGCGGACCCGGCTGCGGGCGCTGTGCTGCGTCTGCAGGTCGTGGGTGGTCCTGACGCCGGGCAGGTGGTGGCCCTGCCCCGCGGGATCGTCACGATCGGTCGCGGCGTCGATTGCGACCTCGTCCTCACCGATCCCGATGTGTCCCGCCGGCACGCATCGGTCACCGTGACATCGGTCGGCACGATCGTGCGTGACCTGATGTCGACGAACGGCACGAGCATCGACGGTCACCCCGTCGACGATGACGGCACTCCATTGACCCCGGACGCGATCTTGCGTGTGGGCGATTCGTTCGTTGCGATGTGCGCGGGCAGCGCCGCCCCGGCTGCGGTGCATGCGACGGCCGGCGGGGCGCTGCTCGTCAACCGACCGCCACGGGTGCAGGCCGCGCTCGGCCGGCGCGAGGTGCAGTTCCCGGTACGTGGCAGCGGCAGTCCCCCGCAACGAGTGCAGTGGATCGCCGCTGCCGTGCCGGCATTGGCGGGCGTCGGCCTGGCGCTGGCATTCCACAGCCCGCAATTCCTGATCTTCGCCCTGATGTCGCCCGTGGTCATCGTCGCCACCTCGTTGGGTGATCGGCTGCACTGGCGACGCAGCCGGCGCCGCGACGCGACGGGCTTGCGGCAGCGGGAGACGCGTGCCCGCGCCGATGTCGCCGCCGGGTTGGCGCACGAGACCGTAGTGCGCCGGCGGGCCGGTCCAGATCCGGCCGCCCTGTACGACGTCGTGGCCGCCCCCGGCGTCCGGTTGTGGGAACGGCCCCGACGAGATGCCAACGCGCTCAGCGTCCGGCTGGGCCTCACTGACCTGCCGTCGGCTCTGCAGGCCCGACGGGGCAGCGACGTGACTGCGGCTGGCCGGGTGATCGACGTGCCGAGCAGCGTTGACCTGCGGGCCGGGCCGCTCGGTGTCGCGGCACCACCCGAAATCGGGCTCGGCGTCGCTCGCTGGCTGATCTGCCAGCTTGCGGTGCTGCATTCGCCGGCCGATGTCGAGATCGCGCTGCTGCTGTCCGACGACGCAGCCTCGTCGTGGGCCTGGGCCCGCTGGCTGCCCCATCTGAGCCGGGTCGCCACGACCTCGGACGAACGGCAATCGCTGGTGGCCGACGTGGGCAGCCTGGTCGAAGAACGGCTCGCGGTTCGCCGGCTCGATCCGGAGGGCTGGGACGGGCGGTGGCTCGTCCTGGTCGTCGACCGCGCGCGTGCATTGATCGATCTGTCCGGCCTGTCGGCACTCCTTGCCGCCGGACGGGCGGCCGGCATCACCGCGATCTGCCTCGACGAACACGAACGCCAGCTTCCGGCATCCTGCGCTGCTTGCGCCGTGGCAGCCGGCGAAATGGGTGCGCGGCTGCGGATGGTCGGCGGTGCGTCGGGACGCACCGACCTGGTCGCCGACCGCGTCACCGAGGCCTGGGCAGATCGTGTCGCCCGTGGTCTCGCACCGCTGGCCGACGCCGGTCGCGAGGCCGGTACCGCGCTGCCGCACGAGTGCCGGCTGGTCGACGTGCTCGGGATCGACGACTTCGATGTCGCGCAACTCCTCGCGCGCTGGGGGCAGGACGACGGCAGCGCGAGCACGGTCCTGGGGATGGGCGTCGACGGGCCGGTCCACGTCGACCTCGTGCGTGATGGGCCGCACGCGCTGGTGGCTGGCACCACGGGCTCGGGCAAGTCCGAGCTACTGCAGTCGCTGGTGGCCGGCCTGGCGCTCTGCCATCCGCCCGAGGCCATCTCGTTCGTCCTCATCGACTACAAGGGCGGGGCGGCCTTTGCCGACTGTGCGCGATTACCGCACACGGTCGGGCTCGTCACCGATCTCGATGCCCAGCTCACCGCTCGCGCGCTGCGGTCGCTGCACGCCGAACTGGCCCGGCGCGAGCGGCTCTTCGCGCAGGTCGGTGCCAAGGACCTCGCGGCCTACCGCGCTGTCACGCCGCAGCCGGAACAGCTTGGGCGGCTGGTGCTCGTCGTCGACGAGTTCGCGGCGCTGGCTGATGAGCTGCCCGACTTCGTCAACGGACTGGTCGCCATCGCCCAGCGGGGCCGATCGCTGGGCGTCCACCTCGTGCTCGCGACCCAGCGTCCCGGCGGGGTCGTCTCCCCGGAGATCCGGGCGAACGCCACGCTGCGCATCGCGTTGCGGGTCTCGGACCCGGCGGAGTCAGCCGATGTGATCGGCACCGATCGCGCTGCACAACTGGGCCGCGACACCCCCGGGCGGGCCATCGTCTGCGTCGGTCCGGCACGCGCCGAAGTGCAGACGGCCCGGGTAGGCGGACCCAGCGGCACCCGCGCCAACCACGAGGTGTCGATCACCCCATTGGGCAGCTGGCTGCGCCCGGTCATCGATCCGGCAGGCGCCGGACCAGACGGCAAGACCGATCTGCACCTGCTCGTCGACACGGTGCGCGAGGCCGCGCACGCGTCGGGCCGCCGCGAGGTGCGGCGGCCGTGGCTGCCGCCCCTGCCCGCGCGGTTGCCGATACGCGAACTGGCACGGGGGTCGGCTTCTGCGTCCGTCACGTTCGGGCTCCTCGACGACCCGAAGCGCCAGCTCCAGTCACCGCTGTCGCTCGATCTCGAGGCCGGCAGCTCGGTCTTGTTCACCGGCGGTCCACGCTCCGGGCGCAGCACGGCGTTGGTGACCATCGCCGCCGCGGCGGCCGGACAACTCGCACCGGACGAACTCGCCATTTATGTGCTCGACTGCGCCGGCGGCGCGTTGGGCGTCCTTGCCGAACTGCCGCATTGCGGCACCGCGGTGACCCGCGAGCCGTTCGAGCTGGTCGAGAAACTCCTCGGCCGGCTGGAGACCGAGGTCATCCGCCGCCAGGCCTGGCTCGTCGAGCGTGGCGTCGGCTCGGTAGCCGAGGCGCGGGTCGCCGGCCTCTCGATCCCGCTCATGCTGTGTCTGCTCGACGGCTGGGAATCCTTCGCCGCTGCGGCCGAGGAGCACGACGGCGGGCACAGCGTCGAGGCGCTCGGTGGCCTGCTACGCACGGCCGCTGCGGCCGGGCTGACCGTCGTCCTGGCCGGCGATCGGAGCACGCTGGCGGCCCGGCTGGGCGGTGCCGTCGCGACCAAGTTCGTGCTCGGCCTGGCCGAGCGTGCCGACTACGCGCTGGCCGGGATCTCAGCCAGGGCCGTGCCGCTGGACATGCCACCGGGACGCGCTATCCGGGCAGCCGATGCAACCGAAGTGCAGATCGCATTCGTCGGTGGCGACCCGACGCGCGCGGAACAGGCGCGCAGCATCAGGGCGGTGGCTGCCCGCGTGCACCGCGACACCGCAGATGAGCCGGCCGATGGTGTCGGGCCGATACGGCTCAAGCCGCTGCCTGGCCGGATCACTCTCGACGCGCTGCCCGTGACTCCCGGACGGTTCACCCTCGGCGCAGGCGGTGACGCCGCCCAGGCGGTGAGCGTCGACCTGTTCGCCGGCGCAGCCCGATTGCTTGTCGCCGGGCCGCCACGCTCCGGGCGCAGCAGCACTCTGCGCACCCTGCTCGTCCAAGCCGTCCGCGCCGGCGTCGCGGTCGTGGTGGCGGCGCCGCGACGATCGCCACTTGTCGGCGCCGCCGAGGCGCACGGCATCGTTGTGGTCGCGCCAGACGCCGAGGCCCGGGCTGCTCGACTGGCCGGGCAACACCGCACGCTGCTGCTCGTCGACGACAGCGAAGCATTCCTCGACACTCAGGTCGGCGATGCCATCACCGCGTCGGTGCGGGCGGCGCCGGCCGCGCTAGCCGCCGTGGTCGCGGGCGACAGCGACGACCTCCCGCTGACCTACCGGGGCGTGGCGGCCGAGGTGCGCCGAAGCCGGTGCGCGTTGGTGCTGCAGCCCGGCCCCGGCGACGGCGATCTCATCGGGCGACGGTTGCCGCGCCGACGCCGGCGTGCACCGGCGGGCCGTGGTGTGCTGATCGGCGACGGCGCGTGGGGCGCCGAGTTCAGTGAACCCGTTCCCATCCAAGTGGCATTGCCGTGAACTCAATCCATATGTGGGTAACGATGATCCGTCGCAGCTACGAACGTCTCCTTGATCGAGCGAGGCGACGCCCAGCGCAGCAGGTTCCACACCGAGCCGGCCTTGTCGTTGGTCCCCGACGCGCGGGCGCCACCGAAGGGCTGCTGGCCGACGACGGCGCCGGTCGGCTTGTCGTTGACGTAGAAGTTGCCCGCGGCGAAGCGCAGCACCTGCGAGGCCTCGAGGATGGCCGCTCGGTCGCGCGCGAACACAGCACCGGTGAGCGCATAGGGCGACACCGACTCCAACTGCGTCAGCGTCTGCGCCCAGTTCGCGTCGTCGTAGACATGCACCGCCAGCAAAGGGCCGAAGTACTCGTCGCGGAACACCTCGTGCTCGGGGTCAGTCGATTCGACGACGGTCGGCTGCACGAAGTAGCCGATGCTGTCGTCGCTCTTCCCACCCACGATGATCGTCGCGGAGGCCGCGGCATCCAGCCGGTCCTGCACCGCGCTGAGCCGGTCGAACGCGCGACGGTCGATCACCGCGCCACCGAAGTTCGCGAAATCGGTCACGTCGCCGTAGGTGAGCGACTCGGTGACCGCGACCAGTTCGTCGCGCACGCCGCCGTCCCACAGCGAGCGCGGCACGTAGGCGCGCGAGGCGGCCGAGCACTTCTGGCCCTGGTACTCGAAGGCGCCACGCACCAGCCCCGTCACCAGCGCCGCCGGGTCCGCCGACGGGTGCGCCACGACGAAGTCCTTGCCGCCGGTCTCGCCGACCAGGCGCGGGTAGCTGGCATAGGACCCGATCGAGTTGCCGACGGTGCGCCACAACTGCTGGAAGGTCGGCGTCGAACCGGTGAAGTGGACGCCGGCCAGCATCGGGTGGCCGAGCGCGGCCTCGCTGACGGCCTGCCCATCGCCCGTCACAAGATTGATCACGCCAGGCGGCAACCCGGCGGCCTCGAACAACCGCATCGTGTGGTGCGCGGCGAGTTGCTGCGTCGGCGAGGGCTTCCACACCACCACGTTGCCCATCAGGGCGGGCACCGAAGGCAGGTTCCCGGCGATGGCGGTGAAGTTGAACGGGGTGATGGCCAGGACGAATCCCTCGAGTGGTCGGTAGTCCGAGCGGTTCCAGGTGAGCGCCGAGCTCAGCGGCTGCTCCGCGAGCATCTGCCGCGCGAACTGCACGTTAAACCGCAGGAAGTCGATGAGTTCGCAGGCCGCGTCGATCTCGGCCTGCTGCACCGTCTTCGACTGACCGAGCATGGTGGCCGCGTTCAGGGTGTCGCGCCAGGTTGTCGACAAGAGATCGGCGGCGCGCAGGAACACCGCGGCCCGCTCGTCGAAGGGCAGCTCGCGCCAGGCGGGGGCGGCGGCGAGCGCGGCGCCGACTGCGGCTTCGACGTCGGCGGTCGTGGCCTGGGCGCTGGTACCCAACACCTGGGCGTGGCAGTGCGGCGCGACGACCTCGAAGGACTCACCGCCGGCCATCCGGTGCTCTCCGGCGATCGTCATGGTGAGTTCGGCCGGGGTGGCGGCAAGGTCACGCAGCGCGGTCGCGAGGGTCTCTCGCTCGGCGCTGCCTGGGGCGTAGCTGCGGATCGGCTCGTTGACCGGCGCAGGCGGGTGGGTGATTGCGTCCATACCTCGATCGTGCCACGCGGCTCCGGCCCCAGAGCAGCGCGCTGGTCGGTCAGCACCGGGCTCAGAGCAGATCGACGAATACTTCGATTTCCTGGTTGGCGTACCAGCTCAGCTCGAAGCCCTCCGCGTCGTCCACGGCCTCCTGCGCGGCCTCGTCGCCCAGGTCGGCCGCGGTGATCGCCTGCACCGCCGCTGCGACCGCAGACTCGGCATCGGGTCCGTCGGCGTGCAGCGCGACGATCTGGGCCAGCGCCACCGGTCCCGTGATCTGCACGACCCCCCGGTCGAGGTCGTCCCGGACGGTCACCGCGTCATCGGGGACGTCAGCGGCGAGCACCACACGCCGGCGCGCGGCCTCCGGCGCGCTGTCGAGCATGCGCAACGAAGCCCGGGCGGCCTCGATCGTGGCCGCGTACTCGAGCTCCTCCACGTCGTCGTCCACGTACCACTCACGCAGTCCCGGCGTGACCGCGAACGCCGTCGTCGATGCGCCGCCGAGCGAGCCCGCCTCGACGAGGTCGAGTAGGCCGATCGTGGTCGATGCCAGGTACACCCTCACGCCGGTGCCTGCCCTGGCGTGTCGCGGGTCGCCCGGCGGCGACCCCAGCCGGCCGACGACGACAGCTGACCGGCCAGCTGTGCGGCCGCGGTGTCCTGTGCGGTTTCGAAGACCTCGGTCCGGCGGGACGGGTTCATCAGATTCAGCCCGATCACCGCCAGGTCGGCCGGCTCGGGCGTCACCACACACACCTGCATGCCCTCCGCGCGCAGCGCCGCGGCGTCAGCCAGGATGCCTCTGGTGATCGTGCGGCGCATCAGACGCTCGACCCGTCCGATCGCGCTGCGCCCGCGGTCGGCGTTCACGGAGGCCATCGGCGCCAGCACGTAGACCTCGTCCAGCCCGGTGCCCCGCAGTACGTCGACCGACGCGTTCGACAACGCACCCCCGTCGATGTAGGGCACCCCGTCGATCACCGTCGGCGGATACCAGGCCGGGATCGAGCAGGATGCCGTGACGGCGTCGGCGAGGGTCGCCTTCCGGATGATGCGCGGCACGCTGCCCGGCGATGCCGCGAACTTGTCACGGCCGAATACGACCCGGCGGCCCGTGTTGTAGTCGGCGGCCACCACCCACGGGCGCGGCTCGGTGGGCCAGTTCTGGCCGAACCCGGCGTCGCGGGCCAGGCTGGCCATCAGGTCGTGCACCGGCTGCAACGTGCCGCGACCGGTCGGCAGCAGCCCGGCCAGCGTCACGATCGGCGAGCGCAGCGGATGGCGCAGCCCGTCGAGCAGCAGCCGGGGTGAGCCAGGCCGCCACCCTGGCCGCGGTGGCAGCGCGCCGCCCGTCGCAGCGGCGTAGTCGTAGGCGATCGGTGGATCGGCCGGAGCCGGCATCCCCTGGTGGTGACGGCAGATCGCGTCCAGCGGCGTGCCACAGCCGAGCAGTCCCGCGGCCACCGATCCCGCGGAGGTGCCGACCACCGTTTCCACGTCGCGGACGTCGAAGCCGGCGACGGACTCCAGCGCCGACAGCGCGCCGAGCATCCACGCGAAGCCCAGCACGCCACCGCCGCCCAGCACGATCGCGCGCCGTGGCTCGGGCACCCGCGGGCTCATGATCGAGACCCTCTCGGCACGCGCGCGGTCGGTCGCCGCGATGCCGGCTTCAGCCGCCCGACGCGACCCAGGGCGGCCGCGGAGCGCGCCGCGGCGACCGGGCTGGCGTCAACCAGCTCGGCCAGGGACTCCTCGATCAGCGCGGCGAGCACGTCTATGTCAGGCATCGCGTCACGGTCACCGTTGACGCCGTAGAACACGCCGCCGTCGTAGGAGGTGATGCCGATCGAGAGGGCCTGTCCCGGCCCGAGCGGCAGGATCGGGAACATCTCGGTCATCCGGGCGCCCGCCGCGTACAGCGACAGCTGAGGTCCGGGGACGTTGGTCACGACCAGGCTGAACATCCGGCGGGTCAGCCCCTTGGACGCGCGGGAACCGAGCCCGTGCAGGGTCGGCGGCGCGAAGCCGCTCAGTGACACCAACGCGTCAGCGCTCACCGAGCGACCCGAGCGCTGGTGCTCAGCCATCGCCGTGCCGATCAACGCAAGCCGGTGCAGCGGGCTCGGCTCACCGACCGGCAGGTCGACGAGCAGCGGCGTCACGTGACCTGGCCCGTCGCCGCTGACACTGACCGGCACGAGCGCGCGCACCACGAGCGAGGGTGCCACCGCCTCGCCGCGCTGCAACAGCCACCCACGCAATGCACCGGCCACGGTCGCCAGCGCGACCTCGTTCACTGTGCCGCCGTGCGCCTGGCGCACCTGCCGGTAGTCGTCAAGCCGGGTGCGCGCGACGGCGATGCGCCGTTGCTGGCCGAGCCGTACGGTGAGCGGAGACGACGGCGCCCGGCGTACCAGTGCCAGTGCGGTCGACAGCGCGGTGCCGGCCAACGAGGTCACCCGACCGGTCGAGGCGCGGACGTCCTTGATACCGAGCCGCACGGCATCCACGACCGCCGCCGGCCGATGGGCAAACCCGGCGAGCGCCTCGAGCAGCAACCCGGTCGCGCTCGGCTCGGGCTCGGGCATCCACAGCGCCTCGACGGTTCGCTGCGGCTCGGGCGAGCTGTCCAGGATCACCTGGCCGATGTCGATCGCGCCCACCTCGTCGACCATCGCGTGGTGAGTCTTGGTGACGATGGCGATCTGGCCGTCAGTCAGCCCTTCGACCAGGTACATCTCCCACAGCGGCCGGGTGCGGTCCAGCAATCGGGATTGAATTCGCGCGCAGAACTCGAGCAGCTGGGCCTGGGTGCCCGGGCGCGGCAGGGCCGAGCGACGCACGTGGTAGGTGATGTCGAAGTTCGGGTCGTCGACCCAGACCGGGTTGGCCAGGTGCGCCGGGATGGCCCGCATCTTCTGCCGGTAGCGCGGCACCAGCGAGATCCGCTCCTCGAGCAGGCGCACCAGCCGGTCGTAGTCGAAGCCGTCAGCGGGTGGCGCGAACACGGCGAGGCCGCCCACATGCTGGGGCGTCGTGCGTCCTTCGAGGTAGAAGAACGACACGTCGGTCGACGACAGGCGTTCGCTCATTGCAGGTCTGCTCCTCCGCGGTGCGGCCTTCCATTGTCAGGCATAGCCGTAGGCGATGACGGCCGGGACGCGCCAGATGGGCTCCCGGTCACCGCCGCCGGCGACGGCTCGGCTGGGCCGGCACGCCGACCAGGGCCGCCGCGAGTTCAGCGACTGCCTGCCGCAACGGGCTGGACGGGCGTGACTCACCCAGCAGTCGCCCGGCCGCGAGCGCCGCGTCGACGGCCTCCTGGTCCAGGGGCAACAAGGCCGCCGGGGTACGCCCGGCGAAGCGTTCCAAGGCCGCCGTGAGTTCCGACGCGGGATCGCCTGCCACCACGCCGCGCCGCACCTTGTTGAGGACCACCCAGATCGGCGCGGACACCTCGGCGTCGCGCAGTTCGGCCAGCCCGCGCACCAGCCGATGCAGCCCGATCGGATCGGCGGCCCCGACGGCGAGGATCACGTCGGCCTGGTCGAGGACGGCGAGCGTCGCCCCGTTGCGTCGCGGCGCGAGCGAGTCGAAGGACAGCTCCTCGTCGGTCTCCAGCCCGAAGCCGCAGTCGACGACGGTGAACGCGGCCAGGTTCCGGGCGGCGCCGAGAACCGGTTCGATAGCGGTGGCCCGCACCTCCGGCCAGCGCTGTGCGATCGGGATGCCGGTGAGCACCCGCAGGGTGGGCGCGAGCTGCCAGCACAGCGCGGCCAGTGCGGCGGCCTCCAGTCGGGTGGCACCGGCCTGGCGGCACGCGGCTGCGAGCCCCGGCGACTCGTCGAGCAGCCCGAGCAGCACCGCGACGCTGCCGCCGTACACGTCTGCGTCGACCAGCAGCGTGTTCGTGCCCAACCGGGCGATCTCGTCGGCCAGCGTGGCCGCGACGAGCGTCCGGCCGGGCGCGCCGGTCGGGCCCCACACCGCGACCACCGAACCGCGCCGGGCCGGCAGGTCGGCGGAGACGGGCGCGCCGGCGCCCGGCGGGATGGCCATCGACGTGGCCGGGTCACCGAACATCCGCGGCGTCCGCGCACCTGCCGCAGCCGTTCGCACCGCGTCGGTGATCACCGAGGCGACGACACTCGGATCGGCGTCGTCGGGCACCAGGTGGCCGATGCCGGCGGCCCGCAGCCGGTCCTCGGCCGCGGTGTCACCCCGACGGACCACGCCGACGGGCACGACCTGCGCCGCGATCAGCCGGTCGACCGCATCGGCGTCGAGGCGGCGCAGCCCGGCGGCGACCAGCGCGGCCCGGCCCTGCCCGGCGGCGGCGACGGCCAGCAGGTCGACGATATCGACGCAGCGCCGCACCACCGTCACGCCGTGATCGCCGCGGTCCAGGGCGGTGACCAGGTCCGCCTCCCACGCGGCTCCGTCGGCGGCGGTCAGCACCGGCAGCTTCACGAAGGACCAGCGCGGGCGGGGCAGGCATCCAGGTCGGGCAACGCGTTGTTGGCCGCGGCCCGCGCCGGCCCGGTGAGGATGCCTGCCCGGATGGTGGCACCGTCGCGGGCGAGCGCGCCCACGACCCGCCCAGCGAGGTCGGGCGCGATGCTGACGACGACGTTCTGTCCGCCACTGGAGGAGAAGGACCCGCCGGTGGCGGCGTGGACGTCCTGCACCGTCACGTCGGCGAGCAGCACGACCGACGCGCAGGTCTTGGTCGACAGCCAGATCTCGACGCGCTGCCCGGGCGACAGCGCAGGGGCGTTGTCTGCGGTGAACGGCACGCTCACCGTCGTCAGCGCGGCGGCGGTGCCGAGGGCTGCGGCGGGCAGCAGTTCGCCGTTGGCGAGCGAGCGGTTGAGCTGCTTGCCGAGGACATCGGCGTCATCGGACAGGTAGATCCCGCGGCCGCGGTCGGGCAGCTGGACGCGCACCGACTGGACGTCGTCGCGGCTCAGCAGCGTCCCGGCCGCGAGATCACGGGTGGCCGCCAGCATCCGGTAGCTGTGATTCGCGCCGGACACGATCTTGGCTCCGAGCACCACCGAGCCCAGCACCAGCACCACGCCGATGACCAGACGCAGGTCAAGCCAGCTCGGTGCCTTGACCCGGCGCGGCACCGGAGACGGGACGCTCATCCGGACATGGTGCCTGACTCCGGCATACCTGTCGAAACAGCAACGAGTGGACCTGTGGATGCTCCTGTTCCCATTCCTCGCGGCTGACGGCGTACTCGACGTCGCCCTGCCCGTCCCGGGATCGGGGAGGCCGGTCCTGGTGGAAAGGTCCGGACGTAGCGCGGGCCGACACTTTCCATCACGCGTCGCGACGCAGGGTCCGAGAGCGACCCGACTCCCGCTGTGGACAATCGGGCCACTGGCCGACCGGGGCTGCCAGAATGTCCCGAGAGTCCACCGACGAATAGGGAAAGGAAGTTCGAGGCAGCAATGGCCAGCGACCGGTTCCTGACCCTCGCCGATGTCGCGGAGGTCCTCAACATCTCCGCGTCCCAGACGTATGCGCTGGTGCGCAACGGAGATCTCGAGGCGATCAAGGTCGGTGGCCGGGGCCAGTGGCGCGTCGAGCGCGACATGCTGGAGAGCTACATCGCCCGGATGTACGACCAGACCCGCCAGTTCGTGGCCGAGCACCCCTACGTCGATGCCGAAGAACCGACCTAGCGACGGACGGCGGCGAGGGCCGCGTACGGAATGAGCACGACCTCGCGGACCTCGCTGCGGCGACGGGCCTCCCCGGCAGCGTGCACGGCGGCCTCGAGGAAATCGGTGCCGACCCGGTCGATGGTCGCGTCGAGAACCGACCCGTCCACCCGGCAGATCCGCACCGGCGAGCGATCCCGCGCCACGCCACGCAGGACGTGAGCCAACCCCAGGCGTGACTCCACGATCGGCATCGAGTCCGGCGCGGCCGAGAGCCGGCTGAGCCCGCTCACCCCTTGCACCGCAGCGAGCGCGACGAGCACCTCGCGGCCGGCGGCCTCGTCGAGTAGCAGCCAGGTCGGCCCCACCCGGGTCAGCACACCGGACAGCATCAACGCGCCCGCGCACTGCAGTCGCACGCCGGCCCCGATGGCCGGCCGTAGCCGCTCCAGCAGCCCGAGTGCGCCCACTTCGATGCGGGCGCGCTCGTCGACCTCGGCCGCGCGTTCGGCACGCTCGAGCGCCTCGGCCTGAGCCTCGAGGTCGGCGAACAGGGCATCCCAGCGCATCGCACCTCCGAACGGTTCACCGTGTCGCACCGCACGATATTGCGCCAGCCGGGCAGTGCACGCGGACCTCGTCGTGCGAGAGCAGTCACGACCATCCAGACGGGCGTCTGCTAACCTGTTGAGCAGTCGCTTGAAACGATCGATTGAGGAGGGTCGATGGCCACGTCGGGCCCCCGTCGGGCAGCGAGCGGAGCGGTGGGTGCCAAGGCGGGCGCAACCCGCACCGCCCTGGTCGCGGCCACCATCGAGGCACTTCAGGAGGTCGGCTTCGGCGGCGCCAGCGCTCGCGAGATAGCGCGACGCGCCGGCTGCAACCAGTCCCTGGTCTTCTACCACTTCGGCTCGGTCACCGAACTGCTGCTCGCCGCGCTCGACGACGTCAGCGCCCGGCGCCTGGCGGCCTACCGGGACGTACTGGCAGCGGCCAGCACCCTGGTCGACCTGATCGACTCCGCCCGGGTCATCTTCAGCGAGGACCTCGACGCCGGGCACGTTGCGGTGCTGGTCGAGATGATCACGGGCGCGCAGGCCGTTCCCGGGCTCGGCGCGCAGGTCAGCGAGCGACTGGCGCCGTGGCGCGAGTTCGCCGAAACCGCGGTACGCCGCGCACTCGCCGGCTCGCCGGTCGAAGCGTTGCTGCCCGCGCGCGAGGTCGCCCACGGGGTCATGGCCGGCTTCCTGGGCCTGGAACTGCTCGCCAACCTCGACGGCGACCGGGCCGCTGCGCTCGCGCTGTTCGACCGCGCTCGCATGATCGCGAGTCTGCTCGATCTCGTCGGACCCGCCGCACTACTCCCAGGAGAGCAACCGTGACCAGTCCTCTCGACGCCGTCACCGGCGCGTTCAGTTACTCCGGCGCGGCGATCACCCGCGATCTGCTCTCGGCTGGCCGGCGCGTGCGCACCCTCACCGGCCACCCGGACCGGGCCCCGGCCGGCACGCCCGTCGACGTTCGCGCCCTGGACTTCGAGCGCCCGGCCGAATTGGCTGCGTCGCTTGACGGCGTGCACACGCTCTACAACACCTACTGGGTGCGCTTCGCCAACGGCGGCGTCGATCATGACGCCGCGGTCGCGAACAGCCGGGTCCTGTTCGAGGCGGCCGCCACCGCGGGCCTGCAACGGATCGTGCACGTGTCCATCACCAACCCGAGCCCGAACTCGCCCTACCCGTACTTCCGCGGCAAGGCTGAGGTCGAGCAGATCGTCGCCGGCGTGGGCATCCCTCACGCGATCGTGCGTCCGGCGATCCTCTTCGGCGGCGACGGCGTGCTGGTGAACAACATCGCCTGGCTGCTGCGCCACCTGCCGGTGTTCGGCGTCGGCGGCAACGGTGGCTACCGGGTGCGCGGCATCCACGTCGACGACCTGGCCAGGCTGTGCGTCGACCTCGGCCAGCGCACGGACTCAGTCGTCCTCGACGCCGTCGGCCCACAGGCGCTGACCTTCCGCGAACTCGTCGATGCCGTGAAGGCAGCGGTGGGCAGCCGGGCCCTGATCGTGCCGACTCCGGCGCAACTGATACCACTGCTGTCCGGTGCGTTGGGCCTAGTGCTGCGCGACACCCTGCTCACGCGTGACGAGTACGGCGCCATGGCCGATGGCCTGGCCGACTCCGACGCACCGGCGACCGGGCAGATCGTGTTCACCGACTGGGTGGCCGAACACGGCGACCAGTTGGGCCGGCGCTACGCCAACGAACTCACGCGGCACTTCCGTCGGACCGCGCACCCGCCGGCCACGCAATCCGGGCGATGACCACGCAGGCGTGGCCGGCGCTCGGATTGGTGTTTCGTCGCGGCCGGCGTTGCGCTGTTCACCCGACAGCACCGGACCAGGCCCGCAACCACGGCCGCAGGGTGCCAGCGACCGTCCATGTGGTGACCCTGTGCGGTCCGTATGGTCCAGCTGTGAGGGGGTTTACGGCGTCATTCGCGCATATCTGATCGGTGTAGGTTAATCCCTGGAGTTGTTTGAACTCCTGCCGAGTCGGGGAACGGCACTTGTGATGTGACCCGTCAACGTCGCCTGGTCCGGTCCTGGGAGCGTGCGAGACAGTGAAAACGACATCGGCACACGTGATCGTGCTCCCCTGCGCGCGGGAAATAGTCCGCAAGGCGGGCTCCACGATCCTGGTCGCGTCGTTGCTGCCGGCCGCGGTGTTCTACGTGACGCTGTCCCTGAGCTCGCTGCGCGTCGCCGTCGCGGTCACCCTGGCCTGGTACTACGCCGGGCTGTTGTGGACGCATGCACGTGGCAAGCCGTTGCTCGCCGCCGCGATGCTGGGCGCCGGCCTGTTGACGCTGCGTGCCGTCCTCGCGTTCTGGACGAACAGTTCGTTCCTCTACTTCCTGCAGCCCGTGGCCGGGACGGTGGCGACAGCGACCGCGTTCGCCGTCACCGCGCTGGCCGGCCGCCCGCTCCTGGACCGGCTCGTGCACGAGTTCTGCCCGCTGCCCGCCGCGCTGAGTACCCGATTGCGCGCCAACCACTACTTCCGGTGGGTGTCGGTGGTGTGGACGCTGGCCTACCTCGTCAATGCGGTCGGCACCGTGTGGCTGTTGTCGACGGCCTCGCTCGGTGGATTCCTGATGCTGCGGGCGGTGCTCTCGCCACTGCTGGT
>JAOPWD010000018.1 GCA_025965875.1 Pseudonocardiales bacterium | reverse complement strand
ATGGTCGGTCGCAACCGGTCTGGATGCCCCGGGACGTACCCGGGTCCGCATCACCGTCCAGCGCGCCGGACTGCCCGATGCCACCCATCTCTACCGATGGACCGTGACAGGGGGAGCGCAGCACACCCGGCCGGCCACTGTCTCCACCGCCCCGCTCGGCGGCCTGCTCGAGAACGTGGCACTAGCGCTCGCCGTGCTGCTCGGACTGGGCTGGAGTCTGGCGCTCTGGCGCCGTCGGGCGAAGCGGCGGCCCACACCCCTACACCGTCGCGGTGGCGATGCCCACCAGCCCGAGCACGCCGCGCCTGCAGACCGCGACCTGGTGGGCGCGGGATGACGGGCAACAGACTGGACACGCCGAACCCCTAGCGTGCCCTGACGGGTCGGTCGGCCTCTCTTACTCCCCCCTTGAGGCCGACCGACCCCACCTCTCCCCCCAACACGGGCGCGACGCCAACCCGGTGGACCGGTGGCGCGGCTACCTCTGCGACTGGGCTACCGCTCCGCGACGGCGGCGGGCTGGCGCAGCGGTGACGGGTGCTCGGTGCCAGTGTCCTGGCTGGTGGCATGGGCGAACGGCGAGTGTGCCGATGCCGAGCCGAGATTGCCGCGCGGCATGCGGATCGTCACGCGGGTGCCGGCGCCGACCAGGCTGGCCACCTGTAGCGAACCGCCACGTGCCTCGACGATGGCGCGGACGATGGGTAGGCCGAGTCCGCTGCCGGCCCGATTGCCCGCCGTACTGCTGGTGTGAAAGAGCTCGGTGACCCGGTGTACGTCCTGCGGGGGGATACCGGCTCCGGAATCCTCGACCGTCACGACGACCGCACCAGGCCCGTCGGCGCGCGCCCTGATCGAGATGGAATCGGTAAGCGTGGTGAACTTCGTAGCGTTCTCGATGAGGCAGTCCAGCGCCGCTTCGAAGCGCTCGGCATCGCCGAGAACCATGCCCGCGCTGGCCGAGGAGATCCATACGCGGTCGACCGATGCCGACCACCTGCGCACGGCAGACTCGATCAGCGCGTCGAGGTCGATCTGCGCCAGTGTCGGCAATGCGGCCACCCGCACGAAGGTCATGAGATTGGTGGCCAGCGCCGACGCCTTGTCCATCTCGACGAGTATCAGTCCCGCGTCCGATCGCGTTTCTTCGTCGGCGGTCTTGTCGTGGATGTATTCGGTGAAGCCACGGGCAATGGTCAGGCGCGTACGCAGTTCGTGCGAACCGAACCGGGTGGCGATCTCACGGTTCTGCGATCGTTCGCGTTCGCTCTCGCGCAGTTCGGCCAGCCGCCGCTGCGCGGCCTGGTGGCGATTGACGTGCCAGACGAGCAGTGCGGCGATGACCGCCATCAAGACGATCTCTGAGCACTCAGACATTCCGATGACACCGGACCGCGCGTGCTCGAGCAAGGGAAACGCGGTCACGAAGGTGATCGCCGAGAAGGCGCCCCAGGTGGTCGCGCGTGACCAAGAGGCCAGCCCGTAGAGCAATACGAAGCTCACCCAGATCAGGTGGTACGGGATTGTTTCCTGGCCGGGGAGCTTGAACATGAGATAGGCATTCACGCTGGAGAAGACGATCCAGCCGGCCGTTACCCAGGCCTTAGCTCGCGAGGAGTCGATAACCAACATTGCGCACTGTCTCTATGGTGTCGCTCGCCAGCTTGGCGCGGAGCCGGCCGACGTAGACGTCGACGACGTTTGTGCCCGGATCGAACGCGATACCCCAGACGTCTGCGAGCAATTCCTGTCGCGTGCATACCTCGCCGCGGCGGTGCAACAGGTGCGCCATGAGGGTGAATTCCCGGTGCGACAGCTGCACCCGCTGCCCGTTGATCACCAGGTCGCGACGGTGCAGGTCGAGATGCGCGCCGTCGCCGACTTCGGTGTGGGTGGGGTTCGTAGCGAACGAACCCTGGTCGCGGATGCGCAGCCGGACACGCGCCATCAGGTCGCCGTTCACGAACGGCTTGGCCACGAAGTCGGCCGCGCCCCGGTCGAGGACGGCGACCCGCCTGCCGACCTCCGCCACCGACGACAGGATGAGCACTCTCGCGTCGGGACGAGCCGCCAGCAGGACGCGCAGCACCTCTTCCCCGGACAGGTCGGGCAGCATCAGGTCGAGTACGACGAGATCGTGTTGTGCGCCCAGCGCCGCCTGCAGGCCGGCCGCACCCGTCGCCGCCGCAGTGACCTGATAACCCGCATCACGGAACATGCGGGTCATCAGGATACGCAGAGTGGGCTCGTCCTCGACCACCAGAATGTGAGCCATTGAATCCCCCGATTCGCGCCGGGCTCCGCAAATACGAGCCTTCGGCTTCGCACACTAAACACGTTGTTGACACGGAAGACAAGCGCAAAGAGATCTTCGCGTGGCGCAGGCCTGAGCGATTCGCGGTGAGATGTCCGCAATTACCCGCGCGAATCGGGCGGCACTGTCAAGCCGGATAACAGATTTGTCACTTCACAGTCATGGACGCCCGGTCGTGACGCCCGCAATGGTCACGGCGTCTGCGTCAGTCCCGGCGGGAGCGTCCCCGTTCTTGTCGGTAGGGGCGAGCACAATCCTCTGCGACGGGGCAGGGAGGTGCGATGTACAAGTCCGACGACATGCTGTTCGTGAGCCCGACCGACCTCACGAAGTACCTCGCCTGCCGTCACCTCACCCACCTCGATCTCGCGGTGGCGCGCGGTGAGCTGACGCCCCCCGCCAAAGGCACCGACGAGATGCTCGAGGTGTTGTTCACCAAAGGCAACGAGCACGAGCACCGCTACCTGCAGAGCCTGCGCGACCGTGGCCGAGTGGTGGTCGAGATCGCGCACCCGAAAGGCGACGCCGCTGCCCTGCGGGCGGCCGAGCTCGCCACCGAGAACGCGATGGCGGCGCGTGCCGATGTGATCTACCAGGCCACGTTCTTCGACGGGCGGTGGCGGGGGCATGCCGACTTCCTCCTACGTCGTGACGATCGGCCGGGGCGGTGGGCCTGGTCCTACGACGTCGCCGACACCAAACTGGCGCGCCGCATGAAGGTGCCGGCGCTGCTGCAGATGGCCACCTATGCCGACCGGCTGACGTCCTTGCAGGGCATCGAGCCCGAGCACCTCACCGTGGTCACCGGCGACCGCGCCGAACACGAGTACCGCTTCGCCGACTGCGCCGCCTACGCGACATTGATCCGGGCACAGTTGCTCGAATTCGTCGAGGCCGGCGAAGACCCGCACCCGCAGCCCGTCCAGCAGTGTTCCCAATGCCGCTGGCAGCCGCGCTGCAAGAGCCAATGGCGCAGCGAGGACGATCTCTCGCTCGTTGCGTTCATGACCGGAGCGCACGCCACCCGCCTGCGCGCGGCGAACGTGGCGACGGTGCGCGAACTCGCCGCGCACCGGCCGGCCGAGCTGCCCACGACGATTGGCGCCCCGGCACGCGAGCGGCTCGCGGCGCAGGCCCGGCTGCAGCTCGTCGAGCGCGACACCGGCGAGCCGACCTACGAGCTGCTCGCGCCCGAGGAAGGCCGCGGGTTGGCGCTGCTGCCCGAGCCGTCGCCCGGCGATGTGTTCTTCGACATCGAGGGCGACCCATTCCTCGGTGATCACGGCCTCGAGTACCTGTGGGGCGTCGTCGACCACGACACCTTCACCCCGTACTGGGCCACCGACCTCAGCCTCGAGAAGCAGGCCTTCGAACAACTCGTCGACCACCTCATCCGCGCGTGGGACGCCGACCCCGGCATGCACATCTACCATTACGCGCCCTACGAGCCGTCCCGGCTGAAGTCGCTGTCCGGTCGCTACGACACCCGTGGCGCCGAGGTCGACCGGCTACTGCGCGGGCAACGGCTCGTCGACCTCTACACGGTGGTGCGGCAGGGCATGCGCATCAGCAAGGAGTCGTACTCGATCAAGAAGCTCGAGGCGTTCTACTGGGGCCAGACCCGCGCGCACGAAGGCGTCAGCGAAGGTCTCGGCAGCGTGGTCGCGTTCGAACGCTGGATGGACGCCGGCGATCAGAGCCTGCTCGACGACATCGCCTCATACAACGAGGACGACTGCCGCTCGACTGCTGCGCTGCGTGACTGGCTCGAGGACCGCCGCAAGGAAGGCGGCGGCGGCGACGCCTACCCGCGGCCAGAGCACAGCGACGGCGCCACAACCGAGGCGGCCGGCGAGCTCGCCGACGAGCTGGATCGGATCGGCGCGGCGCTGCGTGCCGACGTTCCAGCAGACCGAGCGGGGCGGGCCGACGAGCAGCGGGCGCGCTGGCTGCTGGCCGGCCTGCTCGACTGGCACCGTCGCGAGTCGCTGCCCGAGTGGTGGGAGTACTTCGACCGGCTGAAGAAGTCCGACGAGGAGCTGGTGGCTGATCCGGCCGCGGTCGGTGAGTTGTCCGGCATCACCGAGGTGCGCATAGAGAAGCAGTCCACGGTCTGGCGTTTCGAGTTTCCGCCACAGGACACCAAGATGGGGCCGGACACGGACTGCATCGATCCGCGCACCACGAAGGGGGTCGGCACGGTCGTCGCGATCGATGCCGAGCAGGGCTGGCTCGAGCTCAGGCGCGGGACCGGTCGCGGTGTCCCCGACTGCAGTTCCCTCGTTCCCACGGCTCCGATCGCCGACACGCAGCAGCGGGCCCGCCTTCGCGACCTGGGCCAATGGGTGCTCACTTTCGGCGTCGACAGCCCGCTACCGCAATGGCGTGCGGCCCGCGACCTGCTTCTGGGCCGCCCGCCGTGGTCCGATCGCGGGCCGCTGCGACGGGCGGGCGAGCCGGCCGAGCAGGCGCTGGGCCGGCTGGCCGCTGAACTCGACCGCAACGTGCTCCCGGTGCAGGGACCACCCGGCACCGGCAAGACCTGGGCCGGCGCGCGCATGATCCTTCGCCTGGTGGCCGAGGGGAAGCGGGTGGGCGTCACGGGGTTCAGCCACAAGGTCATTGGCAACCTGCTGAGCGCGGTTGTCGCCGCGGCGGCCGAGACCGGGGTCGACCTCGACATCGTGCAGAAGGCCGCCGAGCACGAGCGATGCGTCGCCCCGGGCATCCGGTGCATCCAAGGGCCGAAGGACGTCGAAGCAGCGCTGGCCGGCCCCGTCAACATCGTGGCCGGCACGTCTTGGCTGTTCGCCCGACCCAAGTTCGCCGAGGCTGTCGACGTCCTGGTCGTGGACGAGGCGGGACAGTTGTCGCTGGCCAACGTGCTGGCGATCTCGCACGCAGCGCAGAGCGTCGTGCTGCTAGGCGATCCGCAGCAGCTGGCCCAGCCGGTGAAGGGCCAGCACCCCGACGGCGCCGGGGCGTCCGCGCTCCAGCACCTGCTTGCCGGGCAGGCCACCATTGCGCCTGACCGCGGGCTGCTGCTCGACACCACCTGGCGCATGCACTCCGACGTGGCCGCATTCGTGTCCAGTCGGTTCTACGACGGACGGCTGCAGGTCGAGCCGGGCTGTGACCTGCAGCGTGTCAGTTCCGCGTCGGTGCTCGGTGGCACGGGGTTGCGGTTCGTCCCGGTCGAGCACCACGGCAACACGGTTGTCTCGACCGAAGAGACCGACGCCATCCGGGCCATGTGCTTCGACGTCCTGGCCGACGGGCAATGGACCGATCGTAGTGGCGTGACGCGAGCACTCACCGGTGCCGACATCCTCGTCCTCGCGCCGTTCAACGCCCAGGTCAACCGGCTGCGCAGCCGGCTGTCGACAGTCGACCCCGCCATCCGCATCGGCACCGTCGACAAGTTCCAGGGCCAGGAGGCCCCCATCGTCATCTACTCCACGACCGCATCGAGCGTCGACGATGCGCCGCGCGGGCTGGAGTTTCTGTACAGCCTGAACCGTTTCAACGTCGCTATCTCGCGAGCGCGGGGCGTGATGGCGGTGGTCTGCTCGCCGCGACTCCTCTCGCCGCTGGTGCGCAAGCCGGAGCAGTTGCGGCTGGTCAACGCCCTCTGCGCCTTCGCCGAGACGGCAACCGAAGATGCCTTGACAGTTATATAGCTAAGCAGGCATGGTCAGTCAGGTGACCGCGACGTTCGAAGTGCTGGCCGAGCCGAACCGTCGGCGCATCCTCGATCTGCTGCGCGATGCCGAGCGGCCGGTCGGTGATCTCGTTGCCGCGCTTGCGGTCAGTCAGCCGGCCGTGTCGAAGCACCTCCGGGTGCTGCGGGAGGCCGGTCTCGTCCGGGTGCGCGGCGACGCCCAGCGGCGGCTTTACCGCGTCGATCCGGAGCCGTTGCGCGCGATCGACGAGTGGCTGGCCCCGTATCGAGCCCACTGGTCGGCCAGCCTGGACGCGCTGGAACACCACCTCGACGAGATCGACCCGAAACCTGCACGCACCACGGAACCCAAGCCCATGAAACCCAGGAGGCGAACCCGATGAAACGGCACCCTCGAACGGGCCGGCGAGCGCTGGCGGCTGCGCTTCACTCGCCGCCTGCGCCACGATCCCGAGACGGTCTGGCGAGCCATCACCGAACCCGACCAGCTCAAGGCCTGGTTCCCGGATCACCTCAGCGGCGACCTCGTCGTCGGCGGCCGGCTCACGTTCAGTCATGACTCCGCCTCGATCCCCGACTTCCACGGCGAGGTCCGCGCGATCGAATCTCCGCTCCTGCTCGAGTTCACCTGGGGCACCGACCTGCTGCGCTTCGAGATCGAACCGAACAACGACGGCTGCACCCTCACGCTGCTCGACACGTTCGACGAGGTGGGCAAGGCGGCCCGCGACGCGGCCGGCTGGCATGTCTGCCTCGACCAGTTGGCGCTCACGCTGGACGGCGCCGCGCCGGCATCGTCTGCCTCGCAGGAGTGGCAGAACGTGCATCCGGGCTACGTCGAGGCGTTCGGCCCGGACGGGTCGAGCATCGGGCCGCCCGAGGGCTGGGACGACGAAGCCGGGTAGTCATTCGACGGCGTGATCGTCATCGCCGCCCGCCGGGCCAGGGTGGCGAGCACCTTCGCCTGCTCCGGCGCGAGCTGCAGCACGTCGGCCAACTCGTCGACCGACATCGACAGCGTCCCCGACCCGACCGGACGGGACTCCCCGGCGATCGCGCGCCCGGCCGCGCTGAATCGGGCGTCGAGCAGCGCGTTGACCTCCGTAGCGGTCCGCGGGTCATCGGCGCCCCACGCGGCGAGCAACGTCACGACATCGGGCGGGAGGTCCAGCACGGCCGCCAACTGCGCCTGGAGCAGGTCGACGTCGGGCAGGGCTCGCGTCTCCGCGACCGTCTCCAGCCGGTAGCCCGAGCCCATCTCCTCGCGCTCACCCACGACGAACTCGATATCGGACGCGCCGACGAGCAGGTCGAGCGCCATCAAGGTGTCGCCGCGGCGCAGCGCGACCCAGAGCCCGGCCGGGAGCGGCGGCTTGCCGGTGTCCGCCGCGGCAAAGGCCATCTCCAGCGGTGCGTCGCCGGCGCTCGCGCGCGCCTCGCGACCCTGCACCAGCAGCGCGAGCGCGGTCACGGCGGTGCCGGCCCGAGCCATCAGCCCGTCGAGTTCCCGAAGCCGTTCGCGGCGCTGGTCTTCTTTCGTCGCTGTCATAAATGACAGTTTGCCGCCGCGGGGGGCGAAAACCCTCGCATTTGGCACTAAGCCACGGCCTGAGATGTAGGGCGCGATGTCCGCCCCACCCCCCACCCAATTTGCGGGTTGAGGAATATGGATATCCCACCTACCGTCGGGAGGTCGTCGTTACACCCAGCTCACGGTGAAACGACGCACGCAAGTGTGATGGGGGAGGACACCGGTGACCGCGAGGCAGCCGCAGCACGCTCAGCCGAGCGTCCTGGCTGGCCTGCGCTGGTCTTCGGCCACCCAATGGATCAGCTTCGCCCTGGTTGTGGCCCTGGGCATCGGCGTCCTCGCTACGGTCGATGCCCCGGCCCATCCGGCCGCCGCTGCCGGCGCGCCAGTACCGCCCGCGATCGTCACCGGCGCAGATTCGCCCGGCCAGCTGGGCAGCGATGGGCCGCTCGCCGAGCAACCGCCTGGCGCTGTCTCGCTCGAGCCCATCTCGTCGACGGTCATCAGCCCACCACCGGCAGGGCTAGTCAACACGCAGGCCTCGTTGCTGGCTGCGGACGGCATCCCCACGACAGCGCTGCAGGCCTATCAACAGGCCGCGGATCGCGAGCGCCTGCTCAGCCCGACCTGCGGGCTCACGTGGCCGCTGATCGCCGGGATCGGCCGAGCCGAGTCCGACCACGGCCGCTTCGCCGGCGCGGTGCTGCACACCGACGGGATCTCGACGCCGCGGGTGATCGGCATTCCGCTCAACGGCGTCGGAACGGCACTTATCCCGGACACCGACGGCGGCCGCCTGGACGGCGACACCGTGTACGACCGTGCGGTCGGGCCGATGCAGTTCATCCCGTCGACGTGGGCCGGCTACGGCGTCGACGCGAACGCTGACGGCTTCGCCGATCCGTTCAACATCTTCGACGCTGCGGCAGCGACCGCGAAGTACCTGTGCTCGACCGGCGGCGACCTGACGACGTTGGCCGGCCAGATGTCGGCCGTGCGGGTCTACAACGACTCCGACGCCTACATCACAGAGGTGCTGCAACTCGAGGCGATCTACGCCAGTGGTGTTCCGGGCCTGACCGTGCCGGTCGTGCCGGCCGACCCCCATCCAGCGCCGCCGCAGGTGATCGTGCCGGTAGCCAACCCCGGGCCGCCGTTGGGCATCCCGCCCAAGCCCAAGCCGAAGCCGACCACGAAGTCGTCGCCCACGCCGAGCGCGCCGAGTTCGCACTCGACCACCCCGAGTTCGCCCTCGACCCCCCCGAGTTCGCAGCCGTCCACCCCGACGCCGACACCGTGCCCGACGCTAACGGATACGACCAGCACCAGCGTCGCGCCATCCTCGAGCGCAACGTCGCCCAGCCCAACCGGCACCGACTGCCCGACCCCGACACCGACCCCGAGCGTCAGCACGTCGGACACCGTTACGCCGACGTCGCCCAGCGTCACCACCACGAGCATTGCCGCACCGTCCACCGACTTGACCAGCCCCGGCACGCCGGCCACGTCCAGCTGATCCCGCATTGCTCTCTGGCGGGCGTTGCTAGCCGCGGTCAGCTGACGCGCAGGTCGGCTCCAGGCCGGCGATGATCGAGTTGCCGATGTCGGCAAGGTGACGGATCTGTTCGGGGCTGAGCCGGTCGATGACGTGCTTGCGCACCATGGCCACGTGACTGGGCGCTGCCTCGCTGAGCAC
>JAOPWD010000404.1 GCA_025965875.1 Pseudonocardiales bacterium | reverse complement strand
GCCATAGCGATAACGTCGATTCTCATGACGTACACCAAAGATCCGCGCGTCGACGACTACCTCAACAGCCTGCCCGAGTGGCAGCAGGCCACCTGCCGCGAGGTCCGCGACCTGGTCCACGGCGCCGACCCGGAGGTCGTGGAAACCATCAAGCGCACGTACCGCCCGTACTTCGTGCTGGACGGCAATATCTGCGCGCTGTTGGCGGCGAGGGACCACGTCAACGTATTCCTCTACGACGGCGCCATCGTCCCCGATCCCGAGAAGATCATCACCGCGGGCCACGACAACAAGACCGCCCGCACCGTGGCCTACCGCCAGGGCGAGATCATCAACGCACCCGCCCTCACCGCCATGTTGAAACAGATCATCGCCAACAACCGCGCCGGCGGCTGGCGCAAGCTCAAGCGTGAGGCCTGACCGTCAATCGACATGGAACACGAGGGGCGCGTGCGTTGCGAGTCCCGGGAGTCAGCAGCAAGTCTGCTTCCACTCAACTGCGCCGACTCCCGGGACCGGTCGTGCTTCAGTCCAGCGCGCAGCCGTCTGTCGGGTCATGAGCCCAACCAGGTCACGTGATGTGGCCGGCACGCGGAGCTTTGACCAAACTCGACGAGACAGTCGCCACCTCTTCACCCGAGGTGACTCGCTGGACGATCCTCGCCGATGACCAGAAGCGCAAACCGCGCATGTCGACTTGGCAGGCTGGGCACGTTGATCTTGCGACACACGGGTAACGATCAGGTAGCGATCCGTTGCGCGTCGGGCGCCGGACGCGCAACGGGCGGGCGGGTCTGCCCCGCGAGCAAGGCGGCCAAGGCGAGCAGGCCGGCCGCGACGGTCAGTGCGCGCAGGACACCGATGTGGTTGCCGAGGAATCCGATCAAAGGAGGTCCGGCGAGGAACGCCGTGTAACCGATCGATGCGACGACGCTGACCCGTCCGGCCGCGAAGCGCGGTTCATCGGCCGCGGCACTCATGCCGACGGGGAAGCCGAGGGCGGCCCCCAGGCCCCACAACACCGACCCGGCGATGGCGAGCGCCAGGAGGTGGCCGAACACGACGAGCATCAGTCCGGTGAAGGCGATCAGTGCCGAGACGCGCAGGGTCGGCGCCCGGCCGAATCGGTCGATGAGCCCGGGTCCGAACCACCGGCCGCCGGTCATGGCCATGAGGAAGACGGCCAGCGTCAGCGTGCCTACCGCGGGCGAGGCGTGGTGCCCGTCGATCATCGCGATGCCGAGCCAGTCGTTTCCGGTTCCCTCGGTGAATGCCATGCACATCACGAACACCCCGATGAGCACGGTGCGCCGTTCGGTCCACGCGGCCAGGGCCTTGCGCGGCACGACGTCGTGGTGAGTCTCGTGGATGACCGGCTCGAGGAAATTGCGGACCGAGTACGGCACGACCACGGCGATGACGAGCGACACGCCGAGCAGATGTGCGGTCACCGGGACGTCCAGGGCCACCATGCCGGCCCCCACCAGGGCGCCAAGGACCGTGCCGATGCTGAACCCGGCGTGGAACCGCGGCATCACCGCCCGGCCCAGCCGCTGCTCGACCGCGGCACCCTCGACGTTCATCGCGACGTCCCAGATGCTGTTCGCGAAGCCGAGCACGAACAGGCCGGCGATCACCGGCACGACGCCCCACCGGTAACCCACGGCGGCGACGCCCAGTCCGCAGGCGAGGATCAGCGCCGATGCACCGACTGCCCGGCTGGCACCCAGCCGCGTGACGATCACGCCGGTAGCGGGAAGTGAGAGGAGCGACCCGACGGCGATGGACAGCAGGATGAGGCCCAACGCCGCCGGCGTCACCCCGAGGCGATCACGCACCTGCGGGATGCGCGACGCCCAGCTCGCGAAGGCGAATCCGGCACCGATGAACGCGACGTAGACGGAGACCTCGGCCTTGTGTACGAGGCGGCCGGACGGTGCCGTGCTCTGATCCGTCTCGTCCGCCTGCATGGCCCCAGCCTATGGAGGCGTGCGACAGCTCCCGGCTGCCGCTACCGTGCACCGGTGGCCGGACACCGCGATATCGTCGAGCGCTTCATCACCAGCCTGGAGCGGCGGGACTGGGCGGCCTGGGCCGGCCTGTTGCATCCGGACGTCGTGTACGAGATCCCGCAGACGCGCGAGCGTATCCGCGGCCGGGATCGCTACCTGCAGTTCAACCAGGAGTACCCGGGCGACTGGCACCTGCGGCCCAAGCTAGTCATCGCTGACGAGGGGCACGGGGTCGTGTGGTTCGAATGGCGGCTCGACGGGGACGTGGACGACGCAATGGCCTTCTTCGAGTTCACCGACGGCCTGATCACCCGCGTCACCGATTTCTGGCCGGAGCGATACGTTCCACCACCCGGCCGGGAAGACCTCGTCGAGCGCTGGTAGGTGTACTACATCGCGGGCACGGCAACCGGGGTGGGCGGGCCAACCAGCACAATCCGCCACGCCGCGAGGTGATGTTCCTGCGCTTGGACGCCCCATACCCGCCCAGGCGTAGGAAGATCCACGCGGGCACCCGACGTCGGCGTTATGGTCTGTTATGGATCCGTCCAAACATAACAAGCCATAAAGGCGGTGGTGCTATGCAGCCGAGTCCCTATACCCCCGGCGAGGTCGCCCGCGAGATCCCCGGCCGGGCGGTCCAGCTGGCCCAGATGGATGAGCGGCTGGCCTACATGATCGATCTGCACCGCCTGGTCGGGCGGGTGCGGGTCGACGTCGCTGCCCGCGGGATCGGCAAGACGTCGTTGCTGCGCGAGGTGCAGCGGCGCGCCGAGGCCCGGGGCGCACTCACCGTGTGGGTGACGGCCGGCGAGGACATGGGACTGATCCCGGCGCTGGCGGCTGAGATCCAGCGCAAGACCCACGACTGGAAAGCCGACACCCGCGCACGGCTGCGCGAGTTGCTCGAGCATCTGACCGTCAGCGTCGGGGTGCCCGGCATCGCGCGGGTCGAGGCGACCTGGGAGGCCGACAACTCACCGGCCCGCGGCGTTCGGGAATTCGAGGAGGTCGTCCGTGAGACGGCGGCGAGCGCGCAGCACGAGGGTCGTCCGGGAGTGGTGCTGTTCATCGACGAGATCCAATCCGCCGACCCGGAAGGACTGCGCACCCTGGGCTACGCGTGGCAGCACCTGCAGAGCGAGGGCAGCGACATCCCGGCGGCGGTGTTCGCGGCGGGGCTGCCCAACTCACCCGAGGTGATCGCGAACGTGGTGACGTTCAGCGAGCGGTTCGCCTACCGGCCACTCGAACGGCTTACTTCGGAGGCCGCCACGATTGCGCTCGGCGGGCCGGCGCGAGCCCTCGGTGTCGAGTGGGATACCGCTGCTCTCGAGGCGGCAGTGGCGGCCGCGCAGGGCTATCCGTACACCCTGCAACTGATCGGCGACGCCACCTGGGCCGCGGCCGGATACCCGGACCCCGGAGCTCGACTGACCGACGCGCAACTGCACGAGGGACAGGTGGCGATGCGCTCCGACCTCAACGCGCTGTTCCGGGCGCGGTGGGAGAAGGCGACCATCGGCGAGCAGGAGTTCATCCGCGCCATGGCCGGGCTCGGGGACGGTCTGGTGCGGCGCGGTGAGCTCGCCCGCGCGATGGGCGTCACGAGCGACGAGCTGTCCGTTCCGCGGGCCCGACTGATCGACAAGGGCATCATCGACGTCGCCGGGCGCGGCGAGTTGCAGTTCACCATCCCCGGGTTCGCCGAGTTCGTCCGCGACCACACCGACAACGCGCCCGAGTGATCGGACCGGTAGCCTTGCCGTCGCCAGCAGCATCTACCCGAGGAGGTGAGACCCATTAACGCCATATCAGGCTGGGTGCTCTCACCTCACGGCCGCGCGGCCCGTCCGCGATAGTTGAGCGAGAGAGCCCCCTTCGGACGACCGAAAGGCTCTCATGTCAGCTTCGCTCTCACCCTGTTCTCTGTCCGTCATTGTCACCGAGCTTCGCGCGGCAGGCTGTGTCTTCGCCGAAGACGAAGCGCTGTTGCTCATCGCCGCGGCGCGAACGCCGGCTGAGCTCACCACCCTGGTGTCCCGGCGTATCGCCGGACTCCCCCTGGAACATCTACTCGGTTGGGCGGAGTTCTGCGGCCTTCGGATAGCCGTGGACGCCGGTGTTTTCGTGCCGCGCCGCCGCACTGAACTTCTGGTGCGCCGAGCCGCCGCCCTGGCCGGACCGCATCCTGTTGTCGTTGACCTGTGCTGCGGGTCGGGCGCGGTCGGCGCCGGCCTCGTCGCCGCACTGGGGCGCGTCGAACTTCACGCCGTCGACATCGATCCAGCCGCGGTGCGGTGTGCTCGTCGCAACCTTCTCGCCCCTGACGCCCAGGTCTATACCGGCGATCTCTACGACCCGCTGCCCGCAACGCTGCGGGGGCGCGTCGACATCGTGGTTGCCAACGCGCCGTACGTTCCCACTGCGGCGATCGGGCTGTTGCCGCGGGAGGCGCGACTGTACGAGCCGCTGGTGTCCTTCGATGGTGGCGTCGACGGCCATGACGTCCAGCGGCGGGTGAGCGCCGGGGCATCGTCCTGGCTGGCACCGGGTGGTCATCTGCTGGTCGAGACCAGCGAACGCCAGGCCGTGCGGACGGCCGAAGTGTTTGTCGAGCACGGGTTGATCGCACGCGTGACCAGTTGCGCCGAGTTGGACGCGACAGTGGTCATCGCAACCAAGCCCGACTAGGCGGGTGGCGCCGAACCAGCTAGCCGCTTGACCAAGCCCGGTCCGCGACTCGTCAATCGCCGAGGACGACCAGGTCGAGTTCGCCCAGGCGGGCCGGGTCGGCGAGCAGTTCGATCTCGACGATCTTCCCGTTCTCGATCGTGAAACCGAAGACGACTCGCGGCTGCCCGCCGGGGGCCCAGACGAGGCCGGCCGCGCCGTCGATGACGGCCGACTGCGCGGTTCGGGCCCGCCCGAAGAAGGTCTCGGCCACGGCCGCCGCGCCGACGAGTTCGCCGGCTGCGCCCGCGATGACCGCGGCGCTGTCGGCGCGCAGCACGACGTCGGGATCCAGGAGCGCGAGCAATGCGTCGAAGTCGCCACCGCGCGACGCCGCGAGGAAGGCGTCGACCACCTCTCGTTGACGAGTGCGATCACCGTCGGGAGGTGTCACGCCCTGCACCCGCCGGCGGGCCCGGCTGGCCAACTGCCGGGCCGCGGCCGGGGAACGTCCCACGATGTCGGCGATCTCGTCGAAGGGCACGGCGAACAGGTCGTGCAGCACGAACGCGAGCCGCTCGGCCGGCGGCAGCGTGTCGAGCACGACGAGCAGTGCAGGGCCGACCGAGTCGGCGAGCAGCGCCTCATGTTCGGGATCGGTCCCGTCCGCGGGGCTCACGATCGGCTCGGGCAGGTTCGGGTCCAGCGGATCTTCGCGCCGGGACTTGCGCGAGCGAAGCATGTCGAGCGACACCCGGGCCACGACGGTCGTCAGCCACCCACCCAGATTCTCGACGTCGCTGGTGTCCGATCGGCTAAGCCGGAGCCAGGATTCCTGGACCGCGTCCTCGGCCTCGCTCATCGAGCCGAGCATGCGAAACGCTACGGCTCGCAGGTGGGTGCGATTCTCTTCGAATCGCGCGGCCAGCCAGTCCCGTTCGTCCATCAGTCACATTCCTCCGTTGCGTCCCGTCATACCAGTGACGATCTGAATCGGATCGATGTGACACCACGAGTGAGGAGTACGCCATGACGTCAGGCATGAAAACGGTCGTCTATCCCGTCAAGGATCTCGACCGGGCGAAGACCGTGTTCGGCAGCCTGTTGGGCGCAGCGCCGATCATGGACGAGCCGTACTACGTTCAGTTCAACATTGCCGGACAGGAGATCGGGCTCGATCCACACGGCCACGACAAGGGTATGACGGGTCCGGTCGGTTACTGGCAGGTCGACGACATCGAGGCGAGCCTCAAGGGTTTGATCGACGCAGGTGCCGAGGTGCAGCAGGCGCCCAGCGATGTCGGCGGCGGCAGGTTGATCGCAACCGTGAAGGACGCGGACGGCAACATCATCGGACTCCTGCAGTCACCGTGATCGTCGTTCGGCGTGCGCGCGTACTCGCAGCGCGTTCAGGGTGACCGATCTGATCGGCCACCTCGACATTGCACCCGGCCGACCGGGCGGCCGCCACCAGCGCCGCCCGGTCAGCCTTTCGCGTCCCTTGCTTTGTGCCTTGGGTCGCCCCTTCGGGGCTTTCGGGGCAGACCGGGAGGCACGCGCTCTGGGCGGTCAGGCTTGATCCCGGCGCGCGCACCTCCCGGTCAGCCGGTGCCCCGTCTTCGTATCCCGGCTCACCCGCCGCTCGTAGCCTCCGCGGCTTCCCGTCTTGGCTCGCTGCCTACCGGTGGTCACCCTTTGAGTGACGGCGCCCCATGATCAGTGACGGTACTTTTCGTCGTCTCTGATCATGTGGATACGTCACTCACCCGCTTATTGAGCGGGGGGCGGGTCGGGATCGGTTTCGCTGGGTTCACCTGGTCCG
>JAOPWD010000528.1 GCA_025965875.1 Pseudonocardiales bacterium | reverse complement strand
GCGTGTACGCGTCGACGCGGGACGAGGAGTTGTCGCTGGTCGACTGGGCCGAAGGGCACCGCGAGGCCTTCGTACGGATGCAGTTCGACGCCCAGGATCAGCAGTACCGGCAGCTCAACCCGGCCGGGGCCTTCGACGTGATCGAGGTCGGCGGACGGCCCGCCGGCCGGCTCTACGTCGACCGCCGGCCGACCGACATCAGGATCATCGACATCTCCCTGCTCCCGGACTTCCGAGGCGCGGGGATCGGCGGTGCGCTCATCGCTTCACTCATGGACGAGGCGGCCGCCTCGAACCGCACCGTGAGCATCCATGTGGAGGTGCACAACCGGGCGGCCGAGCTCTACGCCCGGCTGGGCTTTGTCGCGGTCGCCGAGCACGGGGTCTATCGGCGGATGGAGTGGAGTGCGGCGTGAGGGCCGCAGCCGTTGACCGGTCAGGCGAAGGCCGCCTCGTAACGCATTCCCTCGGAGTCGGGCCCGATCGGGACGAGGAACAGGTCGAGCTCGCCCAGCTCCGCGTGCGTGAAGTGGTACGTACCTTGTGGCAGCACGGGCGCCATCACCCCACGGAAGACGACCGAGAACTGCATGCGCGCCTGGCCCTCCGGCCCCGGCCCGCCCGGCTCACTTCCTTCCGTTGCCTCGATCAGCTCGAGCGAAACAGGCGGTCGGTCGTTCACCGCCACGTCGAAGCGCTCCCCGCGTCGTTGTCCGAAGTGGTCGTACGTGAGCCACTCAAGTCTTTCCACCGGTTCACGCTATCTCCGTTTGCGCCAATCCCAGGGAGCACTCCATGACAGATATCTCACGGCGCGCCTTAATGGGCGCCGGTGCATTCGGGATCGCGCTGGCGCCATTCGCCTCGGCCGGCGCAGCATCCGCAGCCGTGGCCACGAACCTCTACACCCGGTCGCGGTTCAGGCTGCTGCGCACCCGGAAGTTCACGATGGCCAACACGACCACCACCTGGCCGGTGACCCTGACGCAGATCACCGATCTCCCTCCGGCAGCCAAGGGTGACAATTACCGATTCGGCCTGACCTTTCATTGCGCTGTAGCCGGGCCGCCGCAGGGCACCTACCTGTTCCGGCGCAGCGGCTTCACCACCACGACGCTGTTCGTCGTTCCCTCGGACTCGAGCTGCCGCACCTACCAGGCGATCATCAACCGCGCTGATGAGGTCCCCCCGCGCGCACGAATTCCGCGCCCGAGGACTACGACTTCCGCGCCCACGTCGTAGCACTGCGAATTGACTCCGCCCGTGACTCGACGTCAGCCTCAAGATCGGCGGCGGCGTCCCCTGGTCACGCCAGCCGCTACCAGGGCGGCGAGTGTGGCCACTCCACCCAGCGCCAGGTTCTGCCGCCGCATCCGCGCGGGGATCTCGGCGTACGGGATCGTCGTGAACGACACCAGTTCGTAGCGCGACATGTAACGCCCGGCCAACCTTCGTTCGAGGGCGTGCTGCGCGGCGGTCTTGAACTGGAACGCGCGCGAGTTGACCTTGTCGCGCATCTCGACGAAGTTCTCCAGCGCCATCTCCGCGATCGCGTCGCAGTTGGCCTTGCGGCGGTCCTGATACGCGGCCAGCGCGGTGGCCCAGTCGCCGTCGTTCTCGCTGAGGCAGCGATCGATCTCGATGCAGTCCTCGAACGCGCAGTTCGCGCCCTGGCCGAAGAACGGCACGATCGCGTGCGCCGCGTCGCCGACCAACGCCACCGTGCAGTTCTCGCCCGCGTGCACCCACGGCCAGCAGCGCACCGTCACCAGCGAGCCGATCGGGTTGTGCATGAAGTCGTCGGCCAGCGTCGGCATGAGGTCGACGACGTCGGGGTAGTGGACACGGAAGTACGCCTCGATGGCGGCGGGCGTGTCGAGTGCTTCGAGTTCGGACCGCGGCCAGAACAGCGTGCAGGTGAACGAACGGTCCAGGTTCGGCAGGGCGATCATCATCGACGACCCACGCGGCCAGATGTGCAGCGCGTCCGGGTCGAGCGCGAACTCGCCGTCACGGGCCGGGATCGTCAACTCGCGATAGCCGTGCTCGAGGTAGTCCTGGCTGTAGTCGAAACCCCTGTGGTCGAGGCTCTGGTTGAAGGTGACCGCCCGCCGCGCCGCGCTGTACGAGCCGTCGCTGGCCAGGACGATGTCCGCCCGCTCGTCCACCGTCCCGTCCGGCGTCTGGAACACCAGCCTGCCCTTGGCCGGGTCCAGTTCGGTCAGCCGGTGCTCGAAGCGCAGTGTGACGCCGGGCGTCTGCTCGGCGGCGTCGAGCAGCGAGTGGTTCAGCTCGCCGCGGCTGATCGAGTTGATCGCCCGCTTTCCATCGGCGCTGTAAGGGCGAAAGCTCTGCGCGCCGTCGACCGGGTGCACCATCCGGCCGTGCATCGGCAGCGCTCGGGCCAGCGATTGCTCGCGCAGACCGACGTGTTCGAGCGCGTCGAGCCCCCGGGCCGAGATGGCCAGATTGATCGAGCGGCCGCGTTCGGCCCCGGTGACCCGCGGGTCGGCCCGCCGCTCGTAGACGGTGACCGCCAGGCCGCGGCGACCGAGCAGGGTGGCCAGCAGGCAGCCCGCCAACCCCGCGCCGACGACCGCGACTCGCTCACCCGGCACGGTCGCTCATCACCTCGGCCAGCGCCGTCGCCGCGCGCCAGCAGTCGTGGAACGTGTTGTACATCGGCGCGGGCGCCAGCCGGACGACGTCGGGCTGGCGGGCGTCGGCGAACACGCCGTGCCCGTGCCGCAGCCGCTCGGTGACGGTGCCCGCGGCGATGTCGCTGACGCGCACCGACAGTTGCGCGCCGCGCCGCTGGGGATCGCGCGGGGTAATGATCTGCGCCGCTGGCCCGACGGAACTGGCGTCGAGTACCGACTCGAGGTACGCGGTCAGCCGCATGCTCTTGGCCCGCAGCGCCGCCATCCCGACGGCGTCGAACATCTCCAGCGAGGCGAGCACCGGCGCCATGGCCAAGATCGGCGGGTTGGACAGCTGCCACGAGTCGGCCGAGTCGACCTCCTCGACCACTGGGCCCATCCGGAACCGCGTCGCGGGTTCGGTGCTCCACCAGCCCGCGAACTTCGGCAGGGTCCGGTCGGCCAGGTGCCGCTCGTGCACGAACGCGCCCGCAAGCGAGCCGGGGCCGCTGTTGAGGTACTTGTACGAGCACCACGCCGCCCAGTCGACGCCCCAGTCGTGCATTTGCAAGGGCACATTCCCTGCGGCGTGTGCGAGGTCCCAGCCCACGACGGCACCGGCCGCGCGCCCGGCCCGGGTGATCGTCTCGATGTCGAGCAGTTCGCCGCTGTAGTAGTTCACCCCGCCCAGCAGCACGAGCGCGACGCGATCACCGTCGCGTTCCAGGGCAGCCACGACGTCCTCGTTGCGCAGCGACGTCTCGCCCTCGCGCGGGCGCAGCCGGATGACCGCCTCGTCCGGGTCGTAGCCGTGGAACGCGGCCTGGCTGCGCACCGCGTAACTGTCGGACGGGAACGCGGTGTCCTCGATGACGATCGCGTGCCGCTCGGGAGTGGGCCGGTAGAAGCTGACCATCATCAGGTGCAGGTTGACCGTCAGCGAGTTCATCACGACGACCTCGGCGGGCTGCGCCCCGACCAGCCGGGCCGCCGGTTCGCGCAGCAGTTCGTGGTAGGCCACCCACGGCCGGTTGCCCTCGAGATGCCCTTCGACGCCGAGGCGGGCCCAGTCAGCGAGCTCGCCCGCTACCCGCGGCGCGATGACCTTCGGTTGCAGTCCAAGAGAGTTCCCCGCGAAGTACGCGGCGTCGCTGTAGCGCCCGCCCGGTGCCGGCGGGATGTGGAACTGCTCGCGCAGCGTGCGCAGCTCGTCACGGGCGTCCAGATCGCTCGCGTGCTTCTCGTCCAGGGCGAGCGCCGTCATGCCCGGGCTCCCTCGACAGACCGGCCGAGGAACGTCTCGGCGTTGCCGCGCAGGATCTTCGCCCGGGTTGGGTCGTCCAGCAACGTGCTGCCGCGCACGACGGCACCGGCCGGCCGCTCCCCCAGCGGGTACGGGTAGTCGCTGCCGACGAGCACCCTCTCGGCGCCGACCGTGTCGACCAGCAGCCGCAGCGCCCGCTCGTCGAAGACGACCGAGTCGACGTAGAACCGGCCGAGGTAGTACGACGGCTCGTGCTGCGATGTGCCGACGACGTCGTTGCGCTCCCGCCACGCGTTGTCCATGCGGCCCACCCAGAACGCGAACGAGCCGCCGCCATGGGCGAAGCAGATGCGCAGGTCGTCGCCGACCTTGTCGAGGACACCGCCGAGGATCAGCGCCAGGATCGACAGGTGCGTCTCGGCCGGCATGCCGGCCAGCCACTGCCCCATCCAACGGTCCAGCCGCGGCGAGGTCGGCATGTCCCACGGGTGCACGAACACCGGTGCACTCAATGACGCGGCGTGCTGCAGGAACGTCGCGATGCCCTCGTCGTCGAGGTCGCGATCACCGACATGGTTGCCGATCTCGACGCCCGCGTGCCCCGCGGCGAGGCAGCGTTCGAGTTCGGCACACGCGGCGTCGGTGTCCTGCAGTGGCACCTGGCAGAACGGCAGCAGCCGGTCCGGCGCCGGCGCGCAGATCTCCAGCGCCAGGTCGTTGAAGATCTGAGCCAGCCGGGCCGCCTCGGCCGGCTCGCGGTGGTAGCCGAACAGTGCGGGGGTCGGCGACACGACCTGCACCGCAATCCCGTCTTCGTCCATGTCGGCCAGGCGATGCTCGGCATCCCAGCAGTTGCTCTGGATACGCCGGAACTCCTGCGTGCCGAACATCAGCATCGCCTCGGACTCCGTCTCGACGCGCAGCCACGGCGCGTCCGCGCAGCCCAGATCAGGCCACCCGCCCGGGACGTAGTGGGTATGGACGTCGATCGCGGAACTCATTGGCAGCACAGCGCGCTGCTCAGCCCTTGCCCGGGTGCACGGTGCCGCAGTTCGCGCAGGTGCGGGCCTGCTCGTCCTCGTAGAACGCGGTGAACACCGGTGGCAGGTCGACGACGATGTCGCGCACCTGCAACTCGACCTCGTGCACGAGTTCATGGCAGTTGGGGCAGTACCACTGGAACTTCTCGAGCGTGCCCTCGTCGCGGATCCGCTCGATCACCAGGCCGACCGAGCCATCTTCGGGACGCTGCGGTGAGTGCGGGGTGTTGCCCGGCAGCAGCCAGGTCTCGCCCTCGTGGATGTGCACCGTCTGCGGCTTGCCGTCGACCATCAGGTCGACGTGGATGTTGCCCTTGACCTGGTAGAACCACTCCTCGTACGGGTCGACGTGGAAGTCGGTGCGCGAGTTCGGGCCGCCCACGATCATGACGATGAAGTCGTCGCCGGCGGTCATCATCTTGTTGCCGACGGGCGGCTTGAGCAGGTGCTGGTTCTGCTTGATCCACTGCGCGAAGTTGATCGTCGGCGGGATGCTGGTCATGCCGGTGTCTCCTGACGCGGTAGGTGAGCTACGGCCTGGATCTCGATGAGCAGGTGCGGGTGCGGCAGTTGGTGCACCGCGACGGTCGTGCGCGTAGGCCCGCTCTCGTCGAAGTACTCGGCCCACACCTCGTTGTAGCCGCCGAAGTCGTTCATGGAGACGAGGTACGTGGTGACCTGGGCCAGGTCGGCGAGCCCGGCTCCGGCGTCAGCGAGGATGTCGCGGATGTTCTCGATGACGGCTCGACTCTGCGCGCGGATGTCGAGTGTGGTCGTTCCCAGCTCGTCCACCTCCGCACCGGCGATCGTGTTGTCGGGGCGCCGGGCGGATGTACCGGAGACGTAGATCAGATCCCCCGCCACCTTCGCGCTCGGGAACCGGCCACGCGGAGTCGTCCGGGTCACGCCTGCTCTCCAGCCACGAAGACGGCGTCGACGGAACCCATTCCGTCCAGCGTGGCCCGATAGCTGCCCGGGCCGGTGACCGTGACCAGCGGCCCGAGCGCGCCGGAGAGCACGACCTCGCCCTCGACGAGCGGGCGGCCGCGGCGGGCCACCTCGCGCGCGAGCCAGGCGACCGCAGTGACCGGCGAGCCCATGCAGTCCGCGCCGCTGCCGGTCGACATCTTCTCGCCGTCGTGCTCGAGCACCATGCCGACCTCGGCCAGGTCGCGGCCGGTGAGCGAGTACGGCGTGGTGCCGAGCACGACGGCCCCGCTCGAGGCGTTGTCGGCGATCGTGTCGGTGATCCGGATGTCCCAGTCGGCGATGCGCGAGTCGACGATTTCGATCGCTGCCAGCACGAATTCGGTGGCGCGCAGGACGTCGGCGACCGAGGCGTCGGGGTTGTCGATCGTGCGTGCGATGACGAACGCGACCTCGGCCTCCACGCGCGGCTGCAGGAAGCGGGCGAGCGGCACCGGTTCGCCGGAGGCGTACAGCATGTCGGAGAACAGCATCCCGAAGTCCGGGTGGAACACGCCAAACTGGCGCTGTACGGCGGGCGAGGTGAGCCCGATCTTGCGCCCGACGATCCGGGCGCCGGCCAGCACGCGCGACTCGGCCACGCGGGTCTGCACGGCGTAGGCCATATCGATGTCGCTGTCCCCGAGCAGGTCGCGCACCGGGGCACATGGGGTTCCAGTTGCCGCGGCCTGGCGCAGCCGGTCGGCGACCAGCGGGATGTCTGCTCTCAAAGCTGCACGCACACATTCGTGGGCTCGGTGTAGAAGTCCAGCGAGTGCTGGCCTCCCTCGCGCCCGATGCCGGACAGCCCGACGCCGCCGAACGGGGAGCGCAAGTCGCGCAGGAACCAGGTGTTGACCCATGACATGCCGACGTTCATGCGCTGCGCCACCCGATGCCCGCGGGACAGGTCAGTCGTCCACACCGACGAGGCCAGGCCGTAGTCGGTGTCGTTGGCCAGCGCGATCGCCTCCGCCTCGGTGTCGAACGGGACGAGCGCGGCGACGGGACCGAAGATCTCGTCGCGCAGCGGTCGGTCGGCGTTGGTCAGGCCGGTCCACAGCGTCGGCTCGATCCACGACCCGCCGTCCAGGTCCTCACCCAGACCCGGCACGCCGCCGCCGACGAGGGTTTTCGCGCCGGCCTCCTCGGCCAGGCGGTAGTAGCGCAGCACCTTGTCGCGGTGCTCGGCCGAGATCAGCGGCCCGGTCGTCGTCCCGGTGTCCTGCGGGCGGCCGAGGCGCAGGTCGCGGGCCCGCTGCGCCAGACCTTCGGCCACCTCGTCGAAGATCGGCCGCTGCACGTAGACCCGCTCGGTGCACAGGCAGACCTGGCCGGTGTTGGCGAACACCGACCTGGTCAGGCCGGCCAGCGTGTCGTCGAGATCGGCGTCGGCGAAGACGAGGGCGGCGTTCTTGCCGCCGAGTTCGAAGGAAACCGGCTTCACCCGTGGCGCGACGGCGGCCATGATGCCCGCGCCGGTCGCGGTGGAGCCGGTGAAGGTGACGCCGTCGATGCCGGCGTGGCCGATGAGGAATTCGCCGGCGGAGCTCGGCCCGAAGCCGTGGACGACGTTGTACACGCCGGCGGGCACGCCCGCCTCGTCGAGCACTTCGGCCAGCAGGGTCGCGGTCGACGGGGTGTGCTCGCTCGGCTTGACCACCACGGTGTTGCCGCAGGCCAGCGCGGGCGCGACCTTCCAGGTCAGCAGCAGCAGTGGCAGGTTCCACGGCACGATCACCGCGACCACACCGAGCGGCTTGCGCACCGCGTAGTTCAGCGCCTGCCGGCCGTTGGCCAGGTCCGTCATGAACGACGGCTGCCCGGCAGCGGCGACGGTGTCGGCGAAGGAGCGGAAGTTGGCGACGGCGCGGGTGACGTCGAGCTCGCGGGCCTGTGCGACGGGCTTGCCGGTGTCGGCGACCTCGGCCGCGACGAACTCGTCGAAGCGGTCCTCGATGCGGTCGGCCACCTTGCGCAGCAACGCCGCGCGCTGCCCGACGGTCGTCGCTCCCCACGCCCCGTCCAGCGCCCGCCGGGCGGCGGTGACGGCCCGGTCGACCAGCGCCGCATCGGCCTCGTGCACCCGTGCGCTCACGCTGCCGTCCACCGGATCGATCTTGTCGAAGCTGGAACTGTCGTCGGCCTCGACGAACTCCCCGTCGACGAAGTTCCGGATGCGGCGGACAGTCATAGCCCTACGTTAACGCCACCCCGTCCCCGTTGAGTGACGTATCTACTTGATCAGAGACGGCGAAATTGCCGTCTCTGATCTTGGGGATACGTCACTCAACGGGCATCTATCGTTGTTTGAGTGTCTGCTCCGTCCCTCACGCCCGCCGATCTGCGGTCTCGGCTGGACGGCCTGACCCTTCGCGACGCGGACCGCATCGGACGTCGCCTGGACCAACTGCGCCGCGGTAAGCACAGCAACCGGAACCTGACTCAGATCGCCGAACAGATCACCCGGGGTGAACAGCTTCTCGCTGCCCGAACGGCTGCCGTCCCGACGATCACCTACCCCGACCTGCCGGTCAGCGCCCGGCGTGACGACATCGCCGCCGCGATCCGCGACAACCAGGTCGTGGTCGTGGCCGGCGAGACCGGCTCGGGTAAGACCACCCAGCTACCCAAGATCTGCCTGGAACTCGGGCGCGGGATCCGCGCCACGATCGGCCACACCCAGCCGCGCCGGCTGGCCGCCCGGACCGTCGCGCAGCGCATCGCCGACGAACTGCAATCGCCGCTCGGCGAGGCAGTCGGATACACGGTCCGCTTCACCGACCAGGCCAGCGACCGCACGCTGGTCAAGCTGATGACCGACGGCATCCTGCTCGCCGAGATGCAGCGCGACCGCCGGCTGCTGCGCTACGACACCCTCATCCTCGACGAGGCGCACGAGCGCAGCCTCAACATCGACTTCCTGCTCGGCTACCTGGCACAGCTGCTGCCGCGCCGCCCCGACCTGAAGGTCGTCGTCACCTCCGCCACCATCGAGCCGGAGCGCTTTGCGGCTCACTTCGGCGGAGCGCCGATCGTCGAGGTGTCCGGACGCACCTACCCCGTCGAGATCCGGTACCGCCCGCTCGAACCGGACGCAACCAGCGATGACGGCCCACCCGGCAGCAGCGATCCGGACGACCCAGACCACGACGTCGTCCATCGCATTGCGGTGCGCGACCAGACCGAGGCGATCGTCGACGCGGTGCGCGAACTGAACGCCGCGGGCCCGGGCGACGTCCTCGTCTTCCTCTCCGGCGAGCGGGAGATCCGCGACACCGCCGAAGCGCTCAACGCAGCCGAACTCAGGAACACCGAAGTACTGCCGCTGTATGCGCGGCTGCCCACCGCCGAGCAGCAGCGGGTGTTCCAGCCGCACACCGGGCGCCGCGTCGTCCTCGCCACCAACGTGGCCGAGACCTCGCTGACGGTGCCAGGGATCCACTACGTGATCGACCCCGGGACGGCGCGGATCTCGCGCTACAGCAGGCGGACCAAGGTGCAACGGCTGCCGATCGAGGCGATCTCGCAGGCCTCCGCGGCGCAGCGGGCCGGGCGATGCGGGCGCACCGCTGACGGCATCGCGATCCGGCTCTACTCCGAGCCGGACTTCGAGAGCAGGCCGCGCTACACCGAGCCGGAGATCCTGCGCACCAACCTCGCCTCGGTCATCCTGCAGATGGCCGCGCTGCAGCTCGGTGACATCGCGGCGTTCCCGTTCCTCGACCCGCCCGATCGGCGCAGCATTCGCGACGGCGTGACGCTGTTGCAGGAGCTCGGCGCATTCGACGCGAACGGCGCAATCACCGAGGTCGGACGCAAGCTCGCGCAGCTGCCCGTCGACCCGCGGATCGGACGGATGATCCTGCAGGCGGCCGAAGAAGGGTGTGTGCGCGAAGTGCTGGTCATCGCCGCGGCCCTGTCGATCCCGGATCCGCGCGAGCGCCCGTCCGACCGCGAGGAGGCGGCCAAGCAGAAGCATGCCCGGTTCGCCGACGAGCACTCGGACTTCATCTCCTACCTCAATCTGTGGAACTACGTCCGCGAGCAGCGCCGGGAGCGCTCCGGCAACCAGTTCCGGCGGATGTGCCGCGAGGAGTTCCTCCACTACCTGCGGATCCGCGAATGGCAGGACCTCGTCGGCCAGCTACGCACGATCGCGCGCGGGCTCGACATCACCGAATCCGGCGAGCCGGCGTCTCGGGCCCAAGTCCACACGGCGCTACTGGCCGGTCTGCTCTCGCACATCGGCCTGCGCGAGGGCGATTCGCGCGACTACGCGGGGGCCCGTAACTCGCGCTTCGTCCTGGCCCCCGGCTCGGTGCTGACCAAGCGTCCGCCGCGCTGGATAGTGGTCGCAGATCTCGTCGAGACGAGCCGGCTGTACGGACGCACGGCCGCCCGCGTCGAGCCGGAGGCCGTCGAGCGCGTGGCCGGGCACCTCGTGGCGCGCACTTACAGCGAGCCGCACTGGGACGCCGACCGGGGCGCGGCAATGGCATACGAGCGGGTGACGCTCTACGGGCTGCCGCTCGTCGCCCGGCGCCAGGTCGGCTACGCAGGCGTGGAGCCGGACGTCGCGCGCGAGCTGTTCATCCGGCACGCGCTGGTCGAAGGTGACTGGCGCACCCGGCACCGCTTCTTCGCCGCGAACCAGACTCTGCGCCGCGAACTCGAAGAGCTCGAGGAACGCGCCCGCCGCCGCGACCTGCTGGTCGGCGACGAGGAGCTCTACGAATTCTTCGACTCGCGCATCCCGGCGGACGTGGTGTCGGCGCGGCACTTCGACGCGTGGTGGAAGCGGGCCCGCCACGAGACTCCGGACCTGCTCACCCTGACCCGGGCCGACCTGCTGCAGCAGGACGCTGCCACGAGCGACAATCCGGAGGTCTGGCAAGCGGGCGATCTCGCCCTGCCGGTCAGCTACCGCTTCGAGCCCGGCACCGAGGACGACGGCGTCACCGTGCACGTGCCGGTGGGCGTGCTCGCCCGGCTCGGCGGCCACGAGTTCGGGTGGCAGGTTCCCGCGCTGCGGGAGGAGCTCGTGATCGCGTTGCTCCGCGCCCTGCCGAAGGACCTGCGCCGCAATTTCGTGCCCGTCCCGGACACCGCGCGCGCCGTGCTGGCCGAGCTCACTCCCGGTCAGGAGCCGTTGCTCGAAGGCGTGCAGCGCGAGCTGCAGCGGCGCACCGGAGTGCTCGTCCCGCTCGCAGCGTTCGACCTGGCCAAGTTGCCGGCCCATCTGCGCGTGACGTTCCTGATCGAGGACTCGTCGGGGCAGGTCATCGCCCGCGGCAAGGACCTGCCTGCATTGCAGGCCGAGCTCGCCGCTCCCGTCCGGGCAGCGGTCGTCGCGGCAGTCGCGGATGAACTGGAGCGCAACGGGTTGCGGGCCTGGCCGGACGATCTCGACGAGCTGCCGAAGCTCGTGCAGCGCAGTAGCGGTGGCCATACGGTGCGCGGCTACCCGGCGCTCGTCGATACCGGCTCCGACGTGGCGGTGCGCGTCTTCGCCTCCGCAGCCGAGCAGCAGGCCGCGATGCGCGCGGGCACCCGGCGGCTGCTGCGCCTGAGCGTCGTGTCCCCCGCCAAGGCGGTCGAGCGGACGCTGGCCACCCGCGCCCGACTCGTCCTGGGTGCGAACCCGGACGGGTCGCTGGGGGCGCTGCTGGAGGACTGCGCCGACGCGGCGCTCGATGCGCTGGTGCCCGCACCTCCTTGGACGCGGGCCGACTTCGCGGCCGTGCGCGATCGGGTGACGCAGCAGCTGGTCGCCGAGACCGCTGCCATCACCGGGCTCGTCGAGACGGTGCTGGCTGCGGCACACGACGTCCGGCTGGCGCTGCCCGCGAACCCGCCCAAGGCTCACGTCGAGGCGATCGAGGACGTACGCGCGCAGTTCCGGCACCTGCTCCCCGCAGGCTTCGTCACTGCCGCCGGCCGGGGACGGCTGCGCGACCTGGCTCGCTACGTCACCGCCGTCGGCCGCCGCCTGGAACTGCTGCCGCGCGATGTCGAAGCCGACCGCGGCCGGATGCTGCGCGTGCACACCGTGCAGGAGGTCTACGCGGAGCTTGTCGCGGCGCTGCCGCCGACGCGCGCCGCAGCTGAAGACGTCACCGACATCGGCTGGCTGATCGAGGAGCTGCGGGTGAGCCTATGGGCTCAGCAGCTCGGCACGCCCCGCCCAGTCAGCGAGAAACGCATCTACCGCGCGATCGATGCAATCACGCTGTGACCTTCAACTTCTCTATTCTTTCGGGCTTGGGCCAGCGCACGTCCGTTGCCCAGCCGAGCTTCTCGAAGAGCCAGATGACACGGGCCGACTCGTCGATCTGGCCGCGCAGCACGCCGTGCCGGGCCGAGGTCGGGTCGGCGTGGTGCATGTTGTGCCAGCTCTCGCCGAAGCTCAGGATGGCCAGCGGCCAGAAGTTGGCGCTCTTGTCGCGGGCCGCGAACGGCCGCTCGCCGATCGCGTGGCAGATCGAGTTGATCGACCAGGTGACGTGGTGCAGCACGAAGATGCGCACCAGCGAAGCCCAGAAGAACGCGGACAGCGCGCCGGCCAAAGACCAGGTGATGAGGCCGCCGAGCACGGCCGGGGCGATCAGCGAAACGGCCGCCCACAGCGGGAACAGCCGGTCGACGCGCGCGATGTCCTTGTCGCGCAGCAGGTCGGGCGTGTATTTGTCGCGGTTGGTGTGCTCGACGTCGAACATCCAACCGATGTGCGCGAACGCCAGCCCCTTGAGCAGCGCGGGGACCGTCTCGCCGTAACGCCACGGCGAATGCGGGTCGCCCTCCTTGTCGCTGAACGCGTGGTGCCGGCGGTGGTCGGCCACCCAGCGGATGACCGGCCCTTCGATGGCCAGGCTGCCGGCGATGGCCAGCCCGATGCGCAGCGGCCGGTTGGCCTTGAACGAGCTGTGCGTGAACAGCCGGTGGTAGCCGACGGTGATGCCGAGCCCGGACGCGATGTAGAAGGCGAGGAACAGGAGCACGTCCGTCCAGCCGAGACCCCAGCCCCACGCCACGGGCACTGCGGCGGCGAAGGCGAGGAACGGCAGGATCACGACGGCGTAGAGCACGATCTGCTCGCCGCGCTTCTTCGTGCCCTCGAAGATCGGCTTGGCCTCTGGGACGGGACGTTCGTCGAGCAAGGTCATGTGTTGTCCTCCTGCGCGCGGCTGTCAGCTGGTCGCGTCCATGGGGGGTGCACGGGGCTGCTTGGCTTCCCAAGCCCTGGTTACGCGAGCGTAACTTACGCAACCGTAGGTGCCAACTCCGCCGAGTGACGTATTCCCATGATCAGAGACGGCCAATCCGCCGTCACTCAACCGCGCAATACGTCACTCAACGCTGCGCACCGGGTGGCAGGCGACACGCCGGTAGGCTGACCTGCGTCGATGGGGGATGGGGTAATCGGCAGCCCGCCAGCCTTTGGTGCTGTGCAGTCTCGGTTCGAGTCCGAGTCCCCCAGCCACCGCCGTCCAACCGAAGGGTCTCGCCGTTGTGACCGAGTCACCGCTTGCGGTCGTCGTCCTTGCCGCGGGTGAGGGAACCCGGATGAAGTCGGCGACCGCCAAGGTGTTGCACGGTTTCGCCGGCCGTTCGCTGCTCGGCCATGTATTGGCGGCCGCGGCACCGCTCGGCGCCACGCACACGGTCGTCGTCGTGGGGCACAGCCGCGACGAGGTCAC